>DASYAX010000305.1:0-59329 GCA_036501045.1 Bryobacteraceae bacterium | reverse complement strand
GACACCGAGGAATCAAAAGATATCAAGGTCTACGCGCAGCGGATGAAGGTCCGAAAAGAAGAAATGGGGCTCACCTGGTTGAAAATGGACCTCGGCATCAACATGGTCTCCGATACGCCAGGTACCGTGACCGGCCCTTCCGGCCAGAACCGATGGGAAAGAACTTATCTGCCCCATCCATTCTTGGCTAACGAAGTAACCGACAAAGGCATCCAGATGCTGGTTGCCTATGTGGCGGCGATCCGCGAAGCGGTCGGAATGGAAATCCCGCTTTCCATGGATCACCTCGGCCACCTCGGTGTCAATTCCATCATCCGCTTGGGAAAAGCGTATGAACCCTATAATCTTTCCTGGATCGAAGATGTGATTCCATGGCAATATACCGACCTGTTGAAACACATCACCGAAGAAAGCCCCACGCCGACGCTCACCGGCGAAGATATTTATCTCAAAGAAGGCTTCACGAACTTGTGTAAAAATCATGCGGTGAGTAAAATCCATCCCGACATTTCTACCTCCGGCGGCATTCTCGAGACGCATAAGATCGGTGACATGGCCCTCGAATATGGCGTTCCGATGGCGATGCACTATGCGGGTCTGCCCATCGGCGCCCTCGCCAGCGTCCATTGCGCGGCGGCGACCGAAAATTTTCTTGCCTGCGAAAATCACTCCCTCGACGTTCCCTGGTGGCAGGATCTGGTGGAAGGCGTCGACAAGCCCATCATCAACAAAGGCTTCATCACTGTTCCCGACAAGCCCGGCCTCGGTGTAACGCTGAACGACGATGCCGTCCGAGCGCATCTGGTCCCCGGTACGGGCTTCTTTGAACCGACGCCCCAATGGGACAAGGAGCACGCCATCGATCGTCTTTGGAGCATGGCGCCGCCGCGCGCGCGTACGCAGGCCGGCTGACGAAATGGGAGCAAATCGGTGAAGAAAACTCTTTTGACTGTCTTAGCGGTGAGCTTCATCGCCGCGCCTGCCTTCGCTCAAGTAAAGATGACGAAGGAGCAAATGATGTTTTATACATCGGATTGGAAGGGCGACCGCTTCCCCGATGGTCGTCCCAAAGTTCCCGATGATCTACTCAAACGCGCGCTCGACGTTTCCATTGAAGACGTGTGGGACTTCCTTCGCGAAGAAGGTTATCGAAATCAGTTTGAGGGCGGATGGCAAGCGCTCCACATCGAAAAGTCCTTCGCCGGACGTGCCCTGACCGCCCAATACATGCCGTTGCGGCCCGATATGGCCAAAGCGATCGCCGCCGAGGGCAAAGCGGAGGGCCGGGTGAGCGGCAACAATAGCTGGCCCATCAACGAGCTGCAGATCGGAGACGTCTATGTCGCCGATGGCTTCGGGAAAATCATCGAAGGCACGTTGATCGGCTCGAATCTCGGCAACGGCATCGCCGCTCACACCCACACCGGCTTTGTCTTCGACGCCGGCATCCGGGACCAGGAAGAAAACCGCGAAATCCCGAACTTCAACGGCTTTTATCGTGGCTACGACCCGTCTGCCTGGGCGCAAATGGAGCTCACTGCCATCAACGCACCCATCCGCATTGGCCGCGCCATTGTGCTCCCCGGCGATCTGGTCCTGGCGAAAACCGATGGCGTCCTCTTCATTCCCGCTCTCCTGGCCGAAGCCGCCATCAGTTCGGCCGAATTTACCAATCTGAAAGACACGTTCAATTTTGAGCTGAATCGTCAGGGGAAAAACGGAGCCGAATTTGAAGGAGGCTGGAATTCCGCCAAGTACGCTGCCTTTTCGAAATGGATGGACGCACACCCGGAACTCTTGAAAATGCCCCGTTCTGAATTTAATGACCTGCTCGCCAAGGCTACCCAGCCGCATCCTCGAAGGCACTAACCGGGTTTAGACTGGCACATGGCTCAAACTCCGTGGGGCGAATTGGCCGTTCATGACGCCCACGTGCATTTTTTCTCGTATCGCTTTTACGCGGGCTTGGCGCGCCAGAAAAAAGTAGAGAGCGCCGAAGCGCTGGCGCCCTTGCTTGGCTGGGAGATTCCTGCCGAGGATCCGGCGGCGCTCGCGAGCCGCTGGGTGGCCGAGCTGGATCGTCACTCGGTCGAGCGAGCGGCGTTGATTGCCAGTATGCCGGGTGATGAACAAAGCGTCGCGTCGGCGGTGGCCGCTCAACCGGGTCGGTTTCTGGGTTACTTCATGCTCGATCCCACGCACTCCGATGCGCTCGAGCGCGTGAAAACCGCGGCCGCGAATCGGCATTTGCACGCCATGTGCCTGTTTCCTACGATGCATACGTATTCGATCACGGACGCGCGCCTGGTTCCGATTCTCGAAATCGCCTCCGACCATCACCTGGCGGTGTTTGTGCATTGCGGGGCGATCAGCCTGGGTGTTCGCAAGAAACTGGGCCTCCCTAGCCAGTTCGACCTGCGCTTTTCGAATCCGCTCGATCTGCATCCGGTGGCGCTGCACTTTCCGCGGATTCATTTCGTCGTTCCGCACTTCGGTGCCGGGCTCTTGCGCGAGGCGCTCATGGTAGCCGATCTCTGCCCGAACGTTTATCTCGATACCTCGAGCAGCAATCGCTGGGTGGCCTACGAAGGCTTGGATCTGCGCGCGGCGTTCCGGCGCGCCATCGACGTACTGGGGGTCGAACGCCTGCTATTCGGCACGGATTCAAGCTTTTTCCCGCGCGGCTGGCATCGTGAGATCTTTGAGCAGCAAACGACGGCGCTTTACGAGCTGGGGCTCGATGGCGAGCAGGCCTCTCAAATCCTGAAGTCGAACCTGGAACGGCTGCATGCGCGGCGCTTGGCGGCGGCTGGGTCGGAATAACCCTAGACAAATCTTCGTCGGGCAGCCTGCACTGTTTCTTCGGAGCCTTTATGCCTAAGGTGAAAGTACAGATCAGGCGATTCCGCTCACGGCCGGTGGCCCGCATTAAGCTACCTTTTCCGGCAGCGCCGCGGCTCCGGCTCGCTCTGCTGGCGCGGGGACCACGGTTTGAGTCCGTCGAGCCCTTTACACCCAAGCGATGGGTAGAGCTGGAGAGCTACAGGCCGCACGTGCTGATCGGACGCGCCGCCGAGTTGCAGCGGCTGGCTGAGCATGTCGAGCTCGGCATGCTCGACCTCGATTGCGTGGATCACGCCATCGTGGTTTTGACGCATTACGGCGGGAAGCCCATCGGCGACGTGCTGCGCGTGGCGCTTTGGCAGCGCTTCGGCGTGCCCATTTATGAGTTATATATAGGACCCGACGGAAGCTTGCTTGCCTCCGAATGCGCGGCGCACGAAGGCTGGCATTTAGAATCCGCCACGCAGTTTGCCATACTCGATGACGAGCTGATCCTCGATAGCGAAGGCAACTTCGGCTTGCGTACCGGACTCACCGGATCTCTCGAAAGCACACCCTGTGCGTGTGGCCGGGCGGGAGAGCGCCTGCTGGATTTAGAGGCGGTAAGCCGTCAGGAGCCGCGCCGCCGATTGGCGGCTTCGGCTTAAGGACAACGTCAGTCAGCTACGGCGTCCGATGTGAACGCTGCCGTTGACGGTTCGCGCTTCAATGGTGCTGCCGCCCGAGCCCAGCACAAACGAGAGGCTTCTCTCGATTTCTCCACTGACGGTCACGGGAAAGTCTGTCTTGATATGGCCGTTTACCGTGGAAGCCTCTACCCGCGCCGAAAAATTGGCCGGGACGTTGAGATTGACACTGCCGTTCGTGGTCTGCAGGTGGAGGCCGTCGCCGCTCCAGCCGCTGCCGGCCAAATCGACCGTGACGGAGCCGTTCGTGGTGGCGCCATTTACGTCGCCACCTACCTGACTGAAGCGTAGTGAGCCATTTTGCGTGTGAACCTGGATATGTCCTTGAACGCCGTCCAAAGCAATGCTGCCGTTGTTGGCATCCATCTTGAGATTCGACGACGCCGGCACCCAGACCTCGTAAGAAACGCTCCACCAGCGACGGTCGGAGAAATTCGCCGGGCCGTCGGGCTCGATGGCGCCGATGCCCTTGGTAATCGCAACTTGCGAAGCGAGCGTGCGGGCTTCCTCTTCACTAGGCGCGGCGGCTTGGATGCAGGCTCGCACCCGGACGTCTTGATTGCTCCAGCCATGGACCCGAATCGAGCCGTTCTGACCAGGGTTGATGTAATTTTCCGAGCCGCTAGGCAGCCGCTGCTCGCGGGTTTCCGCGTAGCTCACCAGGCCGTCGGAGTGAAAGTTGTTAGCGGAGCAGCTACCGTCATCGGCGCTGGCCTGGATGGATGTTCCGAATAATGCGGCCACAGCCAAAACGAGAAGGGAAATCGAGCGTTTCATTGTGACATCTCCTGAGCGTGTTAGACGATCCCCAACGCCACCGGTTAGGTTAGTGTGAATGGCTCATGAACTGTTGACTCCCGACAACATTTCGCGGACCTACCGCATTATCCAGCCGTACATCCGCCGCACTCCGGTAGTAACGGTTAGTGGTGCGGATTTTGGTTTAGCGGCGTTTCCCCTTACCTTCAAGCTGGAATTGCTGCAGCACGCCGGGTCGTTTAAGAGCCGCGGCGCATTTGCGAACCTGTTAATTCGCCAGATTCCGTCAGCGGGCGTGATAGCGGCCTCGGGAGGCAATCACGGAGTAGCGGTGGCCTACGCGGCGCAAAAACTCGGCATCCGCGCCAAGATCTTCGTGCCTACGGTTACGCCCGCGGGCAAGCTGGCGCGTTTGCGCGACTATGGGGCGGAAGTTGCGATCGGCGGAGCCCGCTATGCCGATGCGCTGGCGGTGAGCGAAGTCTGGGCAAAGCAATCGGGCGCGCTGCCGGTGCATGCCTACGATCAACTGGAAACGCTGCTGGGGCAGGGAACTACGGGCCTTGAATTCGGCCAACAAGCGCCCGACTTGGATACCCTCTTGGTGGCAGTGGGTGGCGGCGGACTGATCGGCGGGATCGCCACCTGGTTTGGTAATCGCGTGCTGCGCGGCGGCTTGCGGATTATCGGCGTCGAGCCGGTGGCCGCGCCGACTCTTTCGAAGGCGCTCGCAGCCGGGCAGCCGGTGGACGCCGAAGCGGGCGGGATTGCGGCGGATTCGCTGGCGCCGCGCCGCGTCGGTGAACTGATGTTTCCAGTGGCGAAAGAGTGCGTGGAGCGCGTCATCCTGGTGACGGACGAGGCGATTCAAGCGGCACAGCGCGCGCTTTGGAGTGTGGCGCGCCTCGCCGCCGAACCCGGAGGAGCAGCGGCGTTTGCGGCGGTCCTTTCGGCGTCCTATCAGCCGCAAACGAATGAACGCGTGGGGGTGCTGGTGTGCGGCGGCAATACCGACGCGGTGAATTTCGGGTGACACGGTTACAGGAAGCTCGCTCATTATCGACGGTGGCTGGACCGCTGCCATGCGCTAGGCAGTATCTTGGTAGGGAAGCAAAAAAGGCGGTCAGATGGATTTACAGCTCAAAGGGAAGCGTGCGCTCGTCACGGGATCGACGGCGGGAATCGGTTTTGCCATCGCCCGCGAGCTCGCGAGAGAAGGCGCGGCGGTGATCGTGAGCGGCCGGACCAAGGAGCGCGTGGAAGAAGCCGTTGATAAGCTGCGCCCCGTTTCGTCGAGTGAAGTGCACGGGTTGGCGACCGATCTCGGAACGCCGGATGGCACGCGCGAGGCGACCACGCGCTTTCCGGAGATCGAGATTCTGATTAACAACCTCGGCATCTTCGAGCCGAGACCGTTCGAGCAGATTCCAGATGAAGACTGGCTGCGTTTTTTTGAAGTGAACGTGATGAGTGGTGTGCGGCTGAGCCGCTATTACCTGCCGCGCATGAAGCAAAAAAACTGGGGCCGGATTATTTTTATATCGAGCGAATCGGCGCTGCAGATTCCGGCGGAAATGATTCATTACGGCATGACGAAGACAGCGCAGCTTGCCATCGCGCGCGGGCTGGCCGAAACCACCGCCGGCACCGACGTTACGGTCAACTGTGTCCTCCCCGGGCCGACGGCGTCGGAGGGGGTGAATGAATTTGTCGGCGCACTGGCGGCCGGACAGAATCAAAGCCGCGAACAAGTCGAAAAGGATTTCTTCGCGCATGCGCGCCCCACTTCGCTGCTGAAGCGCTTTGAACGCCCGGAAGAAATTGCGAGCGTGGTGGCGTTCGTTGCCAGCCCGCTCGCCTCGGCCATCAACGGCGCGGCGCTGCGAGCCGATGGCGGAGTCGTCCGTTCGATCGGCTAATCGGTCAGGAAGGCGGTCGTTTTTATGCCGGAGACTTCGAAGGACCGGCGGCAGCGTTTGCAGGAAATCTTGTCATCGAGCAAGACCATATAGCTGGCGGCTTTGGCGAATTTCGCGCGATCGCGCTCATCGGCATTTTTCGGCAGCCGGTCAATTTTGCGGCGCAGCAGCCAGCGCAGCTCATAGGTATCGGCGCTCTTGCAAAATGAACAATTCAGAGTGGCCGGGCGCACCACCTGCGATTCCCGATAAAATACGCGCTCATCCACGATAATTGGTCCGCTCGGAAGATTCTAGCAGTTCGTTTATCGGGCGTGGCCAACGCCTACCAGGACGACCCCAGCGACGAAGAAGGCCCCCGATAGAAACAGCGCGATCTTTGCGCTTTTGGGCGCGGAGGCGAATTCTTTCCACTTGAGAAAGCCCCAGAACATAGCCAACAACACCGCGGCCGACGGAACCATAAATCCCACGGCGGCGCCGGTCATGGGCGCCGAGATCCCCAAAGCCGCCGCCAGAATTCCCAAAGCGCAAATGGCGCCACCGGCAAAACCGAGAAAGTGCTGCCGGGGCTTCCCCTTGAAATAAGCGTCGAAGCCAAGGGGACCGCCATGAATGGCGATGTTCATGAAATAGAAATTCAGAACGATGGTGGATGGCAGAAGGCCAACGCAGATCATGAGCGTGCCGGCATACGCTCCCAGCCCGAAATCGCCACTCATGCTTCTGGTAATAATCGGGAGAAATGCCCCCAGGACACCACCGCCGATGAAGCCCACGATGATGCCTTTGGTGGAAGCGGACATCTTTTTCCGGGTGTGCTCCTTAACGTAGGTCCGGGAGGGCGCGGTTGGCACGGCCGGGCCCGCGGGTGGCGCCGGGCGGCCCGCCGCGGCCACTGCGGCCGCGATGGCGGCCATCAACAGCAGCACGATTCCCGGAAGCAGAAAAAAAACGTTGTTTGGCTGGAATTGAAACAGGGCGGCGATGGCAAGCGCCAGGCCCATGGCAAGCGGGAAGGCGGCTGACATACCGATCAGCGAAACGGCCGACAGCAACAGCATGTTTCCCAAGGCGAAAACGCCGCCGCTCACAACTCCGATCGCCTCATTGGTGCGCCCCGCTACCAGCATGCGGTCGCTGAAGCCGAGCTCGGAGCCGAATGTGCCGAAGGTATAGGCGGCAAGCAGGGCGAGCAACAACGCGCCTATAGCAAAATCGAACGAAAATAATTCAAAGCGCCAGCGGTTGCCGGCCTTTTTGAAGGCGCTGGCCCAGGAACCGAGGCAAACGAAGGAGACAAGGAGAAGGACGAGCGCGGCGAGCCAAGTTGTCGGTGTTACCAAGGTGCAGTGTCCAAACTTCCGGCGGTCAGGGCCGGGCTACTGGCGGCAGCAATTTTGCATTGACACCAGTTTGGTCGGAGTGGCTGTTGGATCCGGACCGAAATAATGCTGCTGCGCCAAGTTGCGATATAGGTTGCCGGCTACGCCTGCCGCGACGGGCCCGGCGACGCCGCGGCCACCGGTCAGAAGGACCACCACGACAATCTTGTTCTTACCAACATCATTGAAGGAGCCAAACCAGCCCAAATGGACACCCGGCTGCGCGGTGTCGGTGCAGGTACCGGTTTTGCCCAACACAGGATCGTTTTCATCGAACACAATGCGCCGGGCGGTGCCATATTCAACCGCGCCCATCATGCCGAGCCTGACCTGCGGAATAAACCTCGCAATGTCCAATTCGCGCTTGATACGCGGCACGAACCTGTCGATCTCGTCCTGATTCTTCGGATATTGCAGGTAGTACATGGTGCCGCCATTCGCCACCGAACTCACAATGCTCGTAAGCTCGAGCGGTGTGAGACGAATGCCGTCACCGAAGCTGGTCATCATGCCAACACCCGTTTGCGGAGCTTCGTCGGCCAGATAGCCGGCTTGCTCCCCGGGAATGTCGAGCCCGGCTTTTTCGCCCATGCCGAACAGCTTGGCGTATTTCTCGACGCGCTCAAAACCGAGTTCCTCACCGAGCTTTGCGAAGTACCGGTTGTTCGAACGGGCCAGAGCGCTGGTCATATCGAGCGATACCCGGCGTGTAATGTGCAGCGGGCGGGAGGCATCCGGCAAACCCTCGCCGAGAGAGGCGAAAGAAACCATCACTTTCACGGTCGAGCAAGGCTGAAAGGCGCCCTTCAGAGCGAGCTTTTGGTTGATGATGCTCAAAATGCGACCGGTTTGCGGATCGGCCACTACGATGGTTCCGTTGTAGGGTCCCAGCGCATCGGCGGCGGCTTTGCGGATCACCAGATCATCACCGTCTACGCTGTCCCCAATGGTGGAGTCGGCGTAAGTGGGCTCTGTCCAGGGGCTGGCGAAGATGTGATGGATTCGGGTGCGGCGGCGCGTGGCCACTCGCAACATGGGGGAAGCGCCGGTGTGGATCACGGCGGCGCGCGTGTGCGTCCGATGAACGGGCCGCCGCCTGACAACCCGCGCCGAGCGCACTGCCGGCGCCACGGAGGTCTTTCGAAGGGTTCTCACGACGACGCGGTGATGCAGTTTCTTGGCGACGGGTTTGGCCGCTACCGCGGCCCGCGATAGAGCCACCTGAGCGCTCAGCATCAATCCGACGGTTAACATCGCCAGCGGACACACAACGCGATTGGAATACCGAAGATGCACGTTATCTCTATCCTAAATACTTCACTCGAATCCGTCAACTAAAACACTTATTTGGAGTTAACAATATTTCAGAAGCTAGGCGGCGGTCCAGCCGCCATCGATCGGAATCACCGCCCCATTCATAAAATCGGCAGCCTGCGAACAGATATATAGCGCTAGTTTGGCAATTTCATCGGGGCGTCCCAGCCGGCCTAACGGCTGCCTTTCACTTAGTTCGATGCGGACCTTCTCCTTCTCGTGCCGGTGATATTTTTCCAAGTACGCCTCGACAAACGGTGAATCGACGGTTCCCGGGGCGATGCAATTAGCCCTGATCTCGACCGGATAATCCACGGCCAATTGGCGGGTCATGGCGGTGACCGCTCCTTTGGTAGCGCAATAAGCGAATCTGCGTTTTACACCCACCAAACCGGCGACGGAACCGATGTTTACGACCGAGCCGCGCACTCGCTTGAGCAGCGGAATGGCCGCTTTCGTCATCAAGTACGTTCCTTCGACGTTCACACGAAAAAGCCGTTGGAATTCGGCTAATTCCGTCTCTTCCACGCTGCCCACTAACCCTATGCCGGCGCAATTGACCAGAATATCCAGGGCGGATATCCGTGTGAACAGATCGTGCACCTGCTGCTCATTCGTGATGTCGCAGACGTGGGCTTCGGCTCGCGGTACGGTACTGGCTACGGCGCGCGCCCGATTCTCGTCCAGATCGACAATCAGCGCGCGGGCGCCGGCGTCCGAGAAAATGCGCGCCGTTGCTTCTCCGATGCCGCTAGCGCCGCCGGTAATCAGGGCTATTTTGCCGTCAAGGCGGAAAAATTCAGTCATAATTAGGCCGGCATCGCCACGTGTTTGAGTTGGTCGAGCAATGCGTGCTGAGTGGATTCGTCCAATTTGGCATTCTCCTTGGTGATATAGAAGACGTCGATCGCTTTGTGTGCTTCGGTGTCCACGAGTACCAGTTCGATGTTGCAGCCGGCGGCGGCCAGGGCGGAGGTCAGATCGTAGAGCAAACCGGGGCGGTCTTCCCCGACAAAGTCTATCAACGTGCAGCAATCGGAGGCATCGTTTGTGAAGCGTAGTGCGGGCATGATCTTGGCGCTGCTGCTGGGACGAGGCGCGGCACGCCGCTGCTTGAGCAAATCGGCCACCTGAACGGAACCGCGCAGAACGCATTCGATGGTCCACTCGAGGCGGCTGATCTCATCGGGATTGAGTTCGAGGTTGCGCATCGGATCGCTAAAGCGAATGAGATCGAGAATGCAACCGCTCTTGTTCGAGGACGCTTCGGCCTTCAATATGTTCATGCCGCGGCTGGCGAGCGCGCCACACAGGGCGGCAAAGGTTCCGGCCTGATCCGGCGCGAGCACGGTAAGCAGATAAGCACCGGAATCCTGGCTGATGGTCACCGCTACTCCCTCACGCTTCCGCTTTTGATCCAGCGCGAAGTGCCGCTCGATCTGTTCATGGGTATGAGTGCGCAAATAGCGGGTGGGAAATCCTTCCAAGAAGCGCGCCAGCTCGGGCGACGCGCCGGCTGCGGCAGCGGGTTCGGTTTGCTGAATGCGATCGGCAATCAGCTCGCGGGTCAGTTGTTCCAGGCCGGTGGCATAGACACGCCAGAGCTGTTCCAGGCGCCAGGGGGTCATGGCGGTGGGGTTTACCGCGCTGATGTCGGCATAGGTCAAGAGCGTCAGCCGGCGCAAATCTTCCTGAGTGGGAATTCGCGAAGTCAGAAAGCGCGCGGTGGCGGGATCTTCCAGATCGCGGCCATTCATGACGGTGGACAGGTCGAGGTGATGGCCGATCAGGAAACGAATCGCCTCCCGCCGCGGCTCGGGCACCGAGAGACGCTCCAGCACGTCTTGCGCAGCTTCGAGCGAGCCGCGAACATGATCGCCGGGTCTGGTTCCTTTACCGATGTCATGAAGAAGCAGCGCGAGGCGCAGGACGGCGGGGTCTTCCTCTTGGAGCAGCAGCTCATGAAAACGAGGCGGCGTACCGGGCGGATTGGCGGCCAGTTGGTCGATTACCTCGATGGCGACAATCGAGTGTTCGTCGACCGTGTAGCGATGATAAAAGTCGCGAACGACCAGACATTCGATCTGCTGCCAGTGCGGAATGGCGGGGGAGAGTAAGTCCGTTTCCTGCATTTGGCTCAGCGCCACCGCGACATTCGGCTGAGAGAAAAAATCGAACCAGGCGCCCCAAGACACGTGTTGGCGCCGGAACGCGGTTTGTAGGCCGGAGTCGTTTTTCAAACGCCGTTGGGCATCCCCTGAAAGTGCAATGCCGTGCCGCGCAACAAAGGTGAACAAGCCCAGGACGGATTCGGGCGAGCTCAGAGTCAGAGCGGGGTTTCGCAGGAAGACGCGTTCATGGGAGACAGTGAAGTCGGCGGTAGACAGGCGTGCTCGCCAATCGCGGAACTGGCGCAACAATGAGGGATCTTTCAGCTCCGCAAATTCGAGCGCGCGCAGACTCGATTGGAATACGCGGCGGGCGTTACGGTAATAGAGCCGCATCCACTCGGCCGGGTTCGCCTGCCCGTCTACGAGGTCACCGGCCCACCAGGCAGCGGCGCGATCCTGCAGCTCGAAGCCTAAGAGATTATTGTCGCGGCCAGTTTGCCGATGGAGAAAGCAGCGCACGGCATAAAGAAAGCGGCGCGCGCCTGCCATTTCCTCGAGGGCTTCATGGATGGGTCCTTTGTCCTGAGCGAGCCGCGCCAGCCAATGTAAGAAATGAATGTCGCGGATGCCGCCCGGCGCTTCTTTGATGTTCGGCTCGAGGTGATAAACCGTGTTGTTGAATTTCGCGTGCCGCTGGCGAGTCATTTCGGCAAGCTCGCCGATCAGTTTGCTTTCCTGACGCCGGTTGAACTCGGGCAGGGCTTCGGAAAGCTGGCTGAACAGGCTCGTGTCGCCACACAGATAACGTAGATCGAGAAGACTGATGTGCAGCTCGATGTTCTGTTCGTGCAAGCGGCAACACTCGGCCACGGTGCGGACAGATTGGCTGGCGCGCAGACCCGCATCCCAAAGCACCTGCAAAAATTCGCTGAGCGGCTCTTTTATAGCCGGAATGGCGGACTCGCCCGCTACCAGCACCAGTAGGTCAACGTCCGAGTATGGAAATAATTCGCGGCGGCCGTAGCCGCCCACGGCGGCAATGCTGAAAGGCAGGGAAAGGTTGGGCTCCAAATGCCGGGTGACGGCTTCGACGATGAGACGATCGGTCGATTCCGTGCGGCTTTCGAGCGCCTCCTGCGCAGCGATTTCTGGCGACGCTTCTTCGGCCTTTTCCATATGCCTAAGCTTCAAGGTTATATCGGGCTAGCTTAGAGGCCAATAATCGCGAACTGTGATGATTTTTGAGCGCTTGACCAGCGCGGGCGGCAGGCTGTCCGCGTTTTCGACTCCAAAGATGATGCGGCCGTCAAATTGAGTTTCCAGATTGGCGTAGCGATCAGGCGAATCTTTAGCCTCAGTTCGCTTGCCGAAGAGCGCGTCACCCTCATCAAAAAGCAGGATCGCCCCTCCTCGCTCGGGAATGGGAAGGAACTGGGCGGCGTTCGCGCCGATTTCACCGCTCACCCGTTCGATTCGGCAGCCGAGTTTGGCGGCGATCGATTCACCGAGCTGTGTCCTCTCCGCGGCCGGTCCCTCGATGATCAAGAGCCGGGCGGAAGCGTCTTGTTGCAGGTTGGAGATGAGTTGTAAAAATCCGGCATTCGACGAAGGATTCATTGGCGTCAGGTGTGGACGGTTTCCTGATGCGGAACGGTCTTCCCTTTCCGCTTATTCGTCGAACGCATCAGAAAGAAGACAAGGACCCCTATACAGAGCAAGGTGACGACACCTGCCAGCTTCAGCACATTGTAAATGCCGACCGTGTATTTCCCGGTTAATGGATCGTATGGACAACAGAAGAGCAGCACATAATCCACCGGCGAGCCGATCTTGTGCGCGGAGGCTTCGACGAGCGACAGGCGCAAGTCGGTGGGAGTGTATTGAATGCCGTAGAAGTAGCGCGAGAGTTTGCCTTCCGGAGTGGCAATCATGATTCCGGCGGCATGCACGAATTGATGCGTGGGCTGATCCCAGCGATAGCGAAATCCAACCGCCGCGGCGAGCTTACTGATGGAGTTCTGATCGCCCGTCAGAAAGTGCCAGCCGGCGTTGAAGGACGGCTTGCCGAATAACTCGCCGTAGTGCGCTTTTTTGGCGGCGGCGAGCGGAGGCTTCTCCGCCGGATCAATGCTTACGATTACGACGCTGTAATCCTGATTAGGCTTAAGATCCACGTGCCCTAAAGAGTGAACCATGTCGCTTAAGGTCAAACCGCAAAGGCCGGGACAGGAGTAGTAGACCAGCGCCAATACAACCGGCCTGTCGCCAAAATAGGTGCGGAGCGGAACGGCTTGATTGGATTCGTCGCGGAAAACCAGATCCAGAGGGATCGGCGCATTCAGCTTCTGATCGATGCCTACGCCAACTTTGCTAACCACGCGCCCATATGCGGCGTTCAGCGTCAAAGAAGTCGAGAGCAATAAGGATAGCGCGAGCGGAGTCTTGCAATGGAGTAGCTTCATTTCAACAACAAGTTCCAGTTTACGCGCTGCACGTTGAATAACCGGATGTATAGTAAGCGGAGGCGAAAACCCGCATGCACATAAATCAGCTTTCTTCGATTGATCACATCGTCGTTCTGATGCTGGAGAACCGCTCCTTTGACGAGATGTTGGGGCTGCTGTATTCGGCGCGCGGCAACGTCTCGCCGAGTGGCCAGCCTTTTGAAGGACTGACAGGACACGAATCGAATCCGGGCACAGGCGGGAAGGCGGTTCCGGTGTTTACAATCGCGCCAACCGATCCGTACGCTTACTTCATGCCTGGCGCCGATCCCGGCGAAGGTTACAAGGCGACGAACTCCCAGCTTTTCGGTAGTACTACAGCTCCCACGCCGCCGGTGGCGACGAACGACGGCTTCGTCGCCGATTTCAGTTACACACTCGGATGGGAATCGAAGGAGGGATGGTCGATACTTCCTGGCACAACTGCGAACAGCATTATGGGGGTGTTTCCGCCAAGCATGCTGCCGGTTCTTTCTGGCCTAGCCAGCGGCTTCGCCGTTTGCGATCACTGGTTCAGCTCGGCTCCGACGGAGACGCTGCCCAACCGCGCTTTCGTGAACGCGGGGACCTCGCAAGGGCGCCTGAACGACGACACCACCCCGTACACGTGCCCAAGTATCTTCGGTCTACTGTCCGATCACAAAGTGACGTGGAGCATTTACGGCTACAACGAGCCACCACTGACCCGTGGCGATTTCACCGATACAACCAATGCGGATGACAGCCACTTCGGCGAGTTCACGGATTTCACGGCCGCCGCGGCGAAAGGGACCTTGGCGGGTTATACATTCCTCGAGCCAAGCTGGGATGCGAGCGGGAACAGCCAACACCCGAACTATAATGTTGCCCTCGGCGAGCAATTGCTTCACGACGTTTACTATGCGCTGCGAAACGGCCCGGGGTGGAATCGAACGCTGCTGATTATTACCTACGACGAGCACGGTGGGTGTTACGATCACGTGCCTCCGCCATCCGGCGCGACACCGCCGGACAACTCGGTAGGCCAGTATGGTTTCGATTTCAAACGCTTCGGCGTGCGCGTGCCGACGGTACTCGTCTCCCCGTTGATCCCGGCGGGCACCGTGTTCCGGGTGGCGGGTACGCCGCTCGATCACACCTCTATTTTGAAGACCATCGAAACGCGCTGGAATCTACCGGCGCTGACGGCGCGCGACGCCGCCGCGAATGGAGTAGGGGCCGCGCTGATCCTGACCAAGCCGCGTAAAGATGATCCACTCCACGGCGTGATTGTGCCCGTGGCCACGGGACAAAATCCGGATGAAGACCGTCCTTCGCACTTACAAGAAGTGCATGCCGCCCTGGTGGCGCAACTTCCGGTTGTCGACAAGGAGGGCGGAACCCACCATGCCATGCCCCTATTGAAAACGAATCGCGATTACAAGGTTTACATCCGCGCGCGGACATCCGCCTGGCGCAACTCACGCCGGGTAGTCAAGCCTAGCTAGTCAAGGTTAGCTTTTAGTACTAAGTGCTCTTGAGTAGCTTCGCGCTTTCTGCTAAGTTTCCCTCACAGCTAGTCAGGGCCTCAAAAAAGGCCTGCGCTAGATCGGGGGAATGCAGTGCCAGGATTTCCGCGGCCACGCCGCTTCTACTTTCAAGCGGATGCGGTATCCCTCGCAGTGATTCGTCTATTCCTGATCTTTGGACTGGCAGGGCAAGCACTACTGTGTCAGGCACAAACGACGACCATCACCGTCGATGGGACTAGTACCGGACTAACTTTTCAAGGAATTGGGGCGGTGAGTGCGGGTGCGGCATCACGCCTGCTCATCGATTATCCGGAGCCGTACCGCAGCCAGATTCTCGATTATCTGTTCAAACCGAACTATGGCGCAAACATCCAACACCTGAAGGTCGAAATCGGCGGCGACGTCGATTCAACGGATGGCGCGGAACCGAGCCATATGCATGGCGTGAGCGACCTGAATTTCACCCGCGGCTACGAGTGGTGGCTGATGCAACAGGCGAAACTGCGTAATCCGAATATTACGTTCGGGGCGCTTGCGTGGGGCGCGCCCGGCTGGCTCGGCAACGGCCAATTTTTTTCCCAGGACACCATCAACTACATCATCAGCTTTATTCAGGGCGCGCAATCGAATTACGGCCTGACAATCAGCGATGTCGGCATCTGGAACGAGACCGATCCCAACATCTATTGGATTATCGATCTGAAGAACGCGCTGGTGGCCGCCGGTTTGAGCACACAAGTGGTGGCGGCCGATCAGGGTAATCTCAGCATCGTTTCGAATATGCTGAGCTACCCGCCGCTGGTGGATGCCATCGACGTGCTCGGCATACATTACCCAACCATTTCTCAACCGATTTATGTACCGGGCAACAAGCCTGTGTGGGCTAGCGAGGCCGGTCCCTGGCGCGGGGATTGGACGGGAGCTCAATCTTTGGCCAACGACTACAACGAATACTACGCGAGCGGCCGGATGACGCGGACGGAAATCTGGAGCATGATTAGTTCGTTTTATGATTTTCTACCGCTCGCCGGATCGGGCCTGATGTACGCGAACACTCCGTGGTCGGGTTACTATGACGTGCAACCGGCTATTTGGGCCACGGCGCACACGACTCAGTTTGCGCAACCAGGCTGGCAATACCTCGATAGCGGTTGCGGCCAGTTGAGTGGCGGCGGCAGCTTTGTCACGCTCAAGAGCCAAAGCGACTACAGCACCATCATCGAAACCGGAACGGCGGGCGCCAGCCAAACCGTAACGTTTCACATCACGGGCGGTTTATCGACCGGGACTGTCCATGTGTGGAAGAGCGACGCCAACAACCAGTTCGTCCAACAAAGCGATATTGCGCCAGCGAATGGTTCGTTCACGGTGACCGTATCACCGGCCGCGATCTATTCGCTGACCACCACCACCGGGCAATCGAAGGGCAGCGCAACGCCTCCCACGACCGCTGCTTTTCCTTTTCCCTATGCTGACGACTTCGAGAGCTATAGCTCGGGTCAAGGAGCGAAATATTTCTCGGCCATCAATGGGTCTTTTGAAATCGCCGGGTGCGGCGGCGGACGCGCAGGCCAATGCCTGCGGCAGGCCGTTGACAACGCGCCTATTCCGTGGCGCGAAGTAGGGCCAGCCGAGCCTGCGAGTTTCATCGGCTCGACGAGCTGGACGGATTATCAAGTGACGACGGACGTTTTTCTGGAAGAACCGGGCCAAGCGAAATTGATTGGCCGCCTGACGCAAGAAGACGAAAACAGCGGCGACCTGAGAGCCTACCAGCTCTATGCCTTCAGCACCGGTTCGTGGGAACTATGTATCAACGACTCGACCATACTCGCGTCAGGCGCGATTCCGTTTCCGGTGAACACCTGGCACACGATGAGCATGATCTTGTACGGGACCAAGATTCAGGGTGTGATTGACGGCGTGACGGTGGTTACGGTTAACGACAACACGTATACGCACGGGATGGTGGGAGTGGGGGTCAAGGGCTGGACGACGGCACAATACGACAATTTCCGCGTCGACTTTCCGCCAGGTCAGAGTCAAATCGTTCCGCAATCGCAGATGACCGCCACCGCGACAAGCGCCATGGCGGGCTATCCCGCATCTAACGCGGTGGATGGCAACAGCAACACCTTCTGGCAGACGGAATTCACGTGCGTGGGAGGGTGCCAGCCGATTGCAACCTTGCCGCAGTCGATCACGATCTCGCTGGGCGGAAATTACAACGTGAGCGAGCTCGATTATCTTCCGCGGCAGGACGGCAACAAGAACGGCATCGTTACGAGCTACAACGTCTATACCAGCATGGACGGAAGCACCTTCAATTTAGCGGCCACCGGAAACTGGGGCGTTGATCCGACCCAAAAGAGCGCGGCGCTCGGCTCCGTCGACGCGGCCTACGTTCGTTTGGAGGCGACCGCGGCGGTAGGCGGATTTCTTTCCGTGAGCGAAATCACGATCAAGAATACGCAGCCAGCAGGAGGAAACCCGGTGCCTGCGATTAGCGGCTTGAGTCCCGACGCCGCGAATACAGGAGATGCCGGTTTTGGTTTGACTGTGAGCGGCAGCAACTTTGTCAGCGGCTCGGTCGTGCGTTGGAATGGCGCGGACCGGCCAACGACGTTTATGGATTCCACATCACTGACCGCGAGCATTGCCGGTTCGGACCTGGCCAACGCCGGCAGCGCGAGCGTCAGCGTTTACAACCGCGCGCCAGCCGGAGGATCGTCGGGAACGCAAATATTCACGATCCGCCCGGCGCTCAACGGGGGCGGCGGATCTCCGCAAACGCCGGTAGCGTTCGTAACGGCATTCGCCATCAACAATCCGGCGCTGCGCAACGATTTCAGCGGCTGGGTCGGGATGAAGGTTACGGTTGGAGCGAATCCGCTCTATGTGAGCTCCCTAGGGAGAATTTGCGTTGCCAATAACAAAGGCAGCCACGGGGTGAAGTTTGTGGACGCCGGCGCGGGGTCCGATGTATCCGGCGGATCGGTGACGTTGAACATGACGGGTTGTACGCGCGGCCAGTTCGTTTATGCGGCTTTACCTACCGCTCTTACTCTGCTGCCGGGAGCCAGCTACTATCTGGTGAGCCAAGAAGCGGCGGGAGGAGATCAATGGTACGATTCCGGGGCGATTGCGACGGCCCAGGATGCCGCCGCGGTCAACGCCGTTTATTCGTGGAATAGCGGATGGCAGTTGCAAGGCGGTCCAAATGGTTCTTATGTGCCGCCGAATTTTCAATATTCACTGACGGCGGCGGCGGACACGACGGTGGCAACGCCGGCCTTTTCGCCTGGCGCGGGCGTTTATTCTTCCACGCAAAACGTGTCGCTCAGCGATGCGACGGCAGGCGCGACCATTTACTACACCACCGACGGCTCCACGCCATCCGCCGATTCCGCGGTTTATTCGACGCCGATTCCGGTCAGCGCCGCGACCACGATCAAAGCGTTCGCCACCGCGCCCGGCTACGACGACAGCGCCATCGCCACGGCCGCTTACACCGTTCAGACTCCGGCCTCGGAAGAGCTTTCTTACGTGACCGGCCTGGGCTCACCCAGACCAAGCCAACGCCGCGACTTCACGGGATGGGTGGGCCTGAGTTTCAACGTGGGCGCCAATGCGCTACTGGTGAATTCGGTGGGTCGCGTTTGTGTAGCGGGCAACTCCGGCGTTCACACCGTGAAGTTCGTTGCCGGCGCGTCGGGAGCCGATGTGCCTGGCGGATCGGCACAAGTGAATATGTCGGGTTGTATTCCGGACCAATTTGTCTACACATCTTTGCCGAGCCTGCTCGAGCTGCCGGCGGGCGCCAATTACTACCTGGTCAGTCAGGAAACGACAGGCGGCGACCAATGGTACGATTCCGGCCACGTTTCGACGACCGGCGACGCGGCGACAAAGAGCTCGGTCTACTCCTATCAAGGGATTTGGTACTTGGCCGGCGGCTCGGCGACCTCTTATGTGCCGCCGAATTTTCAATATTTTCTTGCGCAAGCGCCCGCCATTGCCGCCACGCCAACCTTCTCGCCGGCGGCCGGAACATTTTCTACCGCGCAGAGCGTTTCTCTTGCCAGTACAACGCCCGGAGCAGTCATCTATTACACGCTGGACGGCTCGACTCCTACCAGCAGCTCCGCGGTCTACTCGGAGCCAATCGCAGTCAGCGCTACCACTACGATTGACGCGATCGCGACGGCAACCGGTTTTGCCAACAGCTCTGCCGCGTCGGCGACTTTCACGATCGAACCGCAGGGGGGCCAAACGCCGCCATCCGACGAAACTGCCCTGCTAACAGGATTCGCACTGAGCGGCCAGAAACTGCGTTCCGATTTTGCCGGCTGGGTCGGCATGAAGCTTACCGTGGGAGCCAGTTCTTTGACAGTTACGTCGCTCGGAAGGCTGTGCAGCACCGGGAACACGGGCGTTCACGCGGTGGAGCTGGTGAAGGCGGGCTCGGGCATCGCCATAGCGGGGGGATCGGCGCAAGTCGCCATGTCGGGTTGTACGCCGGGAACATTTCGTTTCGTCTCTTTGTCTACTCCCGTCACGCTGGCCGCCGGTGGGAGCTTCTATCTGGTCAGTCAGGAAGCGGCGGGTGGTGACAAGTGGTACGACCTAGGTTCCATTTCGACTACGCGGGACGCTACGGCAAACAACTCAATCTATTCGTCAGATGGAACGAACTGGATTTCGACCGGCGGGGCGAACACCTCGTTTGTACCTCCGAACCTTGGTTACGAAGCTGCGCCGCCGGATCCGAACGCCGGGTTTGTCACTGACTTCGCCACCAGCAATCCACCCTTACGAAATGACTTTAGCGGCTGGGTCGGTATGAAGCTCACGATTGGTTCGAACGCCCTGACCGTATCTTACTTAGGGCGCGTCTGCGTCTCCGGGAACTCGGCAGTTCATACCGTAAAGCTAGTGGATGCCGGCAGCGGCGTGGATGTACCGGGAGGGTCGGTCACCGTCGATATGCACGCTTGCACGGCGGGTGAATTCGTTTATACGGCCCTGGGCGCGCCGCTCAGCCTTAGTGCCGGGAGATCTTACTATCTGGCAACACAGGAAGTGGCTGGCGGAGACCGCTGGTACGATTTCGGACCGATAACGACGGGCGCTGCCGCGGCGGTGAATAGCGCGGTTTATAGTGTGGGGACGCAGTGGTACACAATCGGAAGTGCAAACACGTCGTATGGGCCGCCAAACTTCAAATAGGCGTTGAGGCTGATGTTTATGCGATTGTGATCACAACAGTCGTGCACTGATCACACGCTCATTGGATCCAGCCCGTGATTCAGTTCTCAATTCGCGTGCCTTCAAACGAAGTTTCTCCTGCATGATGATGACATGGCTTAAATTTGGTGGAACGATGACCTCCGATGCGACTAAGAGTAGTCGATTGACGTTGCTCCCGAGCGGTGCATGGAGGAGCGTGCCGTAGGCGCCCCCAAACGATCGGCAGACTGGACATGGGAAGGTGAAAACCGGCCCGCGCTGGGCCAACCTGCTCGCAGATTGCCGGTTCGTCGGGCTCCCCCCAAGGCGAATGCCGCTTGCGTGTCTTCGTTGGGATGGGTGACCTCAGGTGCGCACCGCCTGCTTAATCCTTCCAATGCAACGTCGAGCGAAACGACGAGATCGAGCAAGCCAGGGAAGCTCTGGCCAAATGACAGCAAGCCGGCCGCGAACGGTACGTGCCGGCCATTTACTATGCCATCGTCCACGCTGGTCTAGGTGAGGTCGATCAGGCACTTACATACCTTGAACGCGCAGTTGAGCAGCATAATTGGCAAATTGCATGGCTGCACATTAATCCCTTCTGGGACAGCATCCGGTTGCATCCGCGATTCCAGAGCTTTCAGTCCCGAGTCGCGCTCTGCCAAAATACTTGATCAAGGTTGCTTACTTCCGTGTCACCACCGACAAGGTGATTTGCGACGGATATTCCTTCGAGTGGTGGACCGAGTTGTGCGCGACTACGCCGGTGGCTTCGTCGTAATTATTGCCGCCCGTATTCAGGTTGCGGTCAAAACGCGGAAAGTTGCTGCTCGAGACTTCAATGCGCAGCCGGTGGCCGGCGGGAAAGAAGTTGCTGGTGGTCATGGGCTGCAGCGAAACGTTGTAGACTTTATTTTTTTCCATCCAGGCTAGCGGCTTATCGTAGCCATTGCGATAGCGGGCGCGCTGGATCGTCTCATCCAGGTTGTAGGCCCGGCCGTCGGGATAGACATCGATCACCTTTACGGTGAAGTCGGTGTCTTTGGCGTCGGAGGAAACATAGAGCGTCGCGTCCATGGGCCCGCTGACTTCCATGCCTTCCGAAAGCGGCTCGGAGGTGTAGACCAGAATATCGGCGCGCGCCTCCATTTTGCGCTGATCGAAGGCGCCGCCCGTGACGGCATTCCCTGTGCAGCAGACGTTGCCGCCATAGGACGGGACCGGATTCATCGGGTCATAGGTAAACGTGTCGGGACTGTCGGCATGGGCGGCGCTTGCCACCAGCGCGCCATCGCCATTCAGGCTGTTGGCTTTTCCGGCGCTCTCGAGGAAGAACGTAACCGGGTGCGCAGCGGCCGGCGGCCAGGTATCGGAGGTCTGCCACTTATTGATGCCCATGGTGAAATAACGAACCTTGGGCGTTTTTTCCAGGACCTGATTGTTTTCGCCTTTCAGAAAATAATCGAACCAGCCGTAGGTGAGCGCGTCGTAATCGAGGCGCGCATCGCCCATGCTGCGCTCGCCCACGATGGTGTCTTCGGTGGCGCGCTTGTAGGAGCAATGCAGCGTCGGCGCGATGACGGCATATTGCTCGTTGGCGATTTCAGGCCGGGCGGTTTTGCGGACATAGTTATAAGCGGCGAGGTTCGGACCGATGGAGACGTCATACCAGGACATAAACCAGTAACCGGGCACGTTGATCGGCTTGCTGTCATTCCACAAACCGCCGCGATACCAAGCGGGATCGTTTGGCTGGCGTTTGATCATGGCGCCGCCGGTCGAAATCTCCTCGCGATCCGCGAAGATGCCGTGCGGCCCGTCGACTGCCTTGATGATGTCCTGTTCGGGCAGGTGTGTCAGCGCCTTCGACCAGTCGACGCGGGGCAGTTGCTGCGCGAGATCGAAAGCTTTCGAGACGCGAATCAAATCCTGCTGCGTGGTGTTTAGAGGAAACATGGGACGAATTTGATTCTGTTCACCGTAGAGCCAGGCGATGAAGAGCATTTGCACAGCGCCGCCGCGATACCAGTTGCCTTGCTCATAATACGGGCCGACGCGTCCGACGCCCGCACCGAAGCCTTGCGGAATCATGGCGGCGAATGCGGGGTTATTTAAAGCCGCAACGCCGAGCTGCCATTCGGCAGTGGAAGAGCAGCCGATGGTGCCCACTTTACCGCTCGACCAGGGCTGGTTCGACATCCAGTTGAGCTCGTCGTCGCCGTCCGAAAGAGGCGCGCCTAAGATGTCATAGCTGCCTTCGGAAAAGAAATGGCCACGCTCATTCATCTCGACATAAGCATAGCCACGCTTGACGGCGTCGAGCTCGGTGGTCATGTCGCGCGGCGCGCCGAGCTTTACGTCCCAGTAGTTGAAATTGTAGGGCGTGCGGACGAAAATGATGGGATATTTTTTCGAGGTATCTTTCGGGCGATACACATCGGCGGCCATACGCTTACCGTCGCGCATGGGTATCATCAGCTTACGGTCGATGATGGCAACCGATTCGAGTTCTTTCTCGGTGGCGTTGCGCTTGGCGATCAGTTGGGCGTTGGGATCGGGTCGCTGCGCGAAGGAGCATAGTGTGAAGGCGCAGGTAACGGCGGCGAGTGTAAGTAGGCGCATTAGGATGGGACTTTCATTTTAGATAAAGGCATCCGGGTGTTGCGCTCCGGCATCTGAAACCCTAGGGGCTGCGCCGGTGTCTGATTAGGAGCGAATGGCGGAAGAAGATCCCGAAATCAACCCGTGGCTGATCGCGCTGGCGGTGATTTTGCCGGCTTTCATGGAGGTGATCGATACCTCCATCGCGTCGGTCTGTATCCCGTACATGGCGGGCAGCCTCTCGGCCTCTAACGACGAAGCGACCTGGGTGTTGACGTTTTATCTGCTGTCGAACGCGGTGGTACTGCCCGCCAGCGGCTGGTTTGCGCTGCGGTTTGGACGCAAGCGGTTTTTGATCGCGTCTATCATCATTTTCACCATCTCGTCGTTCTTCTGCGGTGCGGCCACCAGCCTGATCGTGATTCTACTGGCCCGGCTGGTGCAGGGCGCGGGTGGAGGCGCTTTGCAGCCGCTATCGCAAGCCATCCTGACGGAAAGTTTCCCTCCTGAAAAACGCGGGCTCGCCATGGGTATGTTCGGATTGGGCGTGGTGGTCGCGCCGGTCTTGGGACCCACGCTTGGCGGTTGGCTGACCGATCAGTACTCCTGGCGATGGGCGTTTTACATCAATATTCCGGTGGGCATTTTGGCCGTTTTCCTGATCTCGCGTTATGTGAAAGATCCGCCCTACATCAAAAACGCCAACCCCGGAAAACTGGACACCATCGGCTTCGGCTTGCTGGCGGTGGGTCTGGGCTGCCTGCAAATCATTCTGGACCGTGGACAACAGGACGATTGGTTCGGAGCGATCTGGCTTCGTTGGGCTTTCTTCATCATGGTTGCG
Organism: Bryobacteraceae bacterium; assembly: GCA_036501045.1. Lineage (GTDB taxonomy): Bacteria > Acidobacteriota > Terriglobia > Bryobacterales > Bryobacteraceae > Bog-105. The sequence continues at coordinate 35,640 of DASYAX010000305.1, read as the reverse complement.
ACGTTGGGCGCCTTTATTTATTCGCAGCTCACGCGCGAAAAGCCGCTGGTGGACCTGACGATCTTGAAAAACCGCAACTTCGCCGTGGGCTGCCTGCTGATTTTCGCTTTTGGCGCGGCCGTTTATTCGGCGGTCACCTTGTTGCCGCTGTATTACCAATCGATGATGGATTATTCGGCTTTGAGCGCGGGCCTGGTGGTTTCTCCGCGCGGTATTGGGGCGATTCTGGCGATGCCGTTGGTGGGTATTCTCGTCTCGAAAATCGATACGCGCTATCTGGTTACCACGGGCTTCACCGTATTTGGCATCTGTAGCTTGATTTGGGGGAATATTACGCTGCAAATCGCCCCCTGGTCATTGATATGGCCGATCGTGGTCAGCGGATTTTCGCTTGGCATGGTGTTCGTACCGCTGTCGGTGGTCACCCTGGGCGACTTGCCGCGCGAACAAGTGGGCAACGGCAGCGGGCTCTACAACCTCATGCGGAATCTGGGCGGCAGCGTCGGCATTTCCGTCGTGCAGACCATCCTGGCGCGGCATGCGCAACTGCATCGGACGGAACTCGTCCGCAATCTTGCTCCCACTCTGCCGAATTATCAGCGAAGCATCGATTCCTTTACGAATTTTTTTGCGGGCTCGGGCGGCCATGCCCTGGCGCAGCAGCAGGCGATTGCGCGCGTGGGCCAGCTTGTGAACCAGCAAGCGGAATTGTGGTCGTACGTGGATGATTTCCGTTATATGGCGTTGGCGTGTTTCTGCTGCGTGCCGCTGGTTTGGATGTTGAAGCGAATCAAAGGACGCGCGCCCGTGCCAGTTCATTAGACGCGCGGCCGCTTCCGCCCTATACTGAAACAGAAATGCCATGCCCGTATTTTGAGCCGACGCGGGTGGCGGCGGAACCTGGGCACGCGACGGCGCGCCTGCCGCTAATCGATGAATATGACGGCGTTTGCCGAGCCGCTTCCGAAGCAATAGAAGTTCCCGCCGAGCTGCGCTTCCGCTGCTGCAATCACGGCAACTCGCGCGGGCTGTGCCGCCATTTTCCGGCGGACGAAATACGTTCGTCGCTGCGCTATGAGGTTTTGCGGCAGACTGCGGCGACGCTCGATTTACTTTGGGTCGAGGAACGCGAATACGCTCCGCTGGCCTGGCGGCAGGTTAAGTATTTCGTCGATCGCGATTGTCTGGAAAGCGAAACCGGCGACCTTTGCAAACAGGCGCAAATCCTGGCGTTTTGCCGGAGCTACCTGGCGCGCTTTCCGGGTTGAGCCGCCAAAATAGCATGTCCACCCACGAAGAACAAGCTCCCGTTCGCACGGTGCGTGAAACGCAATCCGAGTATTCCGAGGTCTGTCTGCCCAATGACGCCAACCTGCTCGGCAATATGCTGGGCGGTCACGTCATGCATCTGGTGGATCTGTGCGGCGCGATTGCCGGCATGCGGCACGCGCGCTCCACGGTGGTCACGGCATCGGTAGACCAGATGACGTTTTTGCATCCGGTGCACGTCGGGGAGCTGGTGATGTTGAAATCGCAGGTCAACCGCGTGTTCCGCACGTCCATGGAGGTGGGAGTAAAGGTATGGGTGGAAAACCTGTACACCAGCAAGCTCCGGCATACGTCCTCGGCGTACTTGACGTTCGTTGCATTGGACGCGGAAGGGAACCGGGTTGTGCTGCCGCCGGTGGTCCCCGAAACAGACGAAGAAAAGCGGCGCTATGAAGAAGCCGCCGAGCGCCGGGCTCACCGCTTGGCCAGCAAAGAGCGGACCAAACACAGAATGAGCCTTTAGCGTGACCGCGCCGTTATTCCGGATCAGCCTTGTACATGTACTTGATGGAGCGCTTGTAGAGCAGCAGATTCGGGGCTCCGATGCGGTTCAGTTTCAGGCAATCGCGGTCATACCACTCGATTGAGCCCTCAAGCTGTTCGCCATCAGTAAGGACGACGACCATATGGGTCTTGCTTTGCATCTGCTTCGAATAATAGAACTGCTCTGCATTGGTCTGGTCTGGGGGAGTGTTCTTTTTGGCCGCAGGCGGCCGCCGGCCGATTTCTTTCATGTCTGCCGATGCACTCCGAATTGGTTTTCTGATGAGCGAATCCAAACGCCTCTCTTCTATCATTTGGCCTCAGGTGATTTATGGTAATTGACTAGTTAGGTGCTCAATCCAGTCACGCGGTTACGCAAATTAATAATCATATTGTCGAGTGCTCCCACTTTTTGAATATTGCGCCGCACCATGAGCGTGAGCTCGTCAACAGCCTTCACCGCTTGCTCGACCCAATTGAAATCAACTCGCTGCGCGATCGCCGTGATGCGCGGCTGAATATCGCGGTGCTGGACCGGCGGCTTACCTTGCCCGGCGGCTAGAACATCTTCAAGTAAACCATAAGCCAGTTTCAAGTAGTAATCCAGTTTCTCAGATTTGCGGCTGGCAAACGATTCGGATTGCTGGACCCAGGCGGAAAACGGGGTGACGCCGGAGGCGGACTCGAAGGCCGCCAGCAATAGGGCGCGCCGCTCGCGGAAGATCTCCAGATTCAGCGTGGCGGCAATTCCCGGGCTCCCTTCCGCCAGGGCAATGCGAATTCCGGCGTCAGAGAGGCTTCGGGTGGCGCAAAAGCCGGCCATTTCGGCATCGTCGAGCCTGGTCAACGGCAAGACAACCGAACGCGAGCGAATGGTGGGCAACAGATCGTAGAGGTTCTCGACGGTGGCGACGATGATCAGATGCTCGGGCGGCTCTTCGAGCACCTTCAGCAGCGAATTGGCCGACTGCTCATTGGCGTGGTCCAGATGATCGATCAGGAAAACACGATGGGCGCCGTGGAGAGGCTTGAACAGCGCGCGCTCCCGCAACGAGCGAATCTGCTGGATGGTGATCTGGCGCAGCGGGCCATCCGGCGGGAAGGTGACAAAATCGGGATGCGTCGAGAAGAGCAGGGGATCGGCGGCGCGCTTGTCAGCGGGCCATTTCTCGCGCTGCTCGACGATCTCGATGTTCTCCGGCAGGCTCAGGTCGTCGTGTTCGATTTTAGGGGCATCCCCCAGCAGCGCCGCGCCGAAGCGCCGGGCCAAGGTGGCCTTGCCTACGCCTTCCGCGCCGCTCAACAGAATGGTTTGCGAGAGCCGCCCGCCTGAAATCATCTGGGCCAGCGTTTGCGCCACGGACGTGTTGCCGTAAAAATTGGGGAAGGGGCTCATCGGCTTTTGGGGGGAAGGCGAGGGCTGACTTCGCGCCAAATTCGGGCCGCCACGGCTTCGGCTGCGGCGTTGGCGTCCATGAGACGGAAGCGGTCTGGCTCGAGCGCGGCTATTTTTTGGTAGCCTTCGCGAACGCGCTGGTGAAAGGCGAGCGACTGCTGGTCGATGCGCGCTTCGCGGTTGTCGCCATCCCTTTCGCGATTGCGGCGATGCGCGCGTTCAAGCCCGGTTTCGACATCGATATCGAGGCAGAGAGTGAGGTCCGGAAGAAGACTTCCGAGAGTGAGGCGGTGCACCGCGAGCACGATGTCAAAGCCGAGCTCACGGGCTTCGCCTTGATAGGCAAGGGTGGAATCGGTAAAACGATCGCTAACGACGATTTCGCCGCGCTCGAGCGCCGGCACGATGATTTCCGCCGCGCCTTGGGTCCGCGAGGCGAACATCAATAGCAATTCCGTCATGGACGCCATTTCCTGATGAGTGGGATCGAGCAGAATGCGGCGGATCTGGTGGCCGATGTTGGTGGCGCCGGGCTCCTGATTTTCCGCCACAACCCATCCATTGGCGCGCAACTGCTCGACCAACAGACGCATTTGCGTAGTCTTGCCGCTACCCTCGGTTCCTTCGAAGCTGATGAACAGACCTGATCTCGGCTCGAAAGGACTAGTCATAGACGAAATGCAGCAGCGTCTTCAAATCTTCCCAAGCCTCACGCTTGGCCTGCTGGTTGTATTGGCGAAGCAGATAGGAAGGATGATAGGTGATCATCACTGGAATGTCGCGCCACTTATGCCATTTGCCCCGCAGCTTGGTGATGCCCTCTTTGGTGTTGAGCAGCGCTTTCATGGCGGTGCCGCCCAGTACGCAGATGGCTTTGGGATGAATGGTGACGAGCTGGCGGAACAGAAACTGGCCGCAGGTTTCCATTTCGTCGGGCAGCGGCGCGCGGTTTTCGGGCGGCCTGCATTTGACCACGTTGCAGATGTAAATATCCGGCCGCCGAATGGCGATGCCTTCTTTCGAAGCGGTGTTTTCGATCATCTGTGTTAAGAGCTGGCCCGCCCGGCCAACGAAGGGAAGCCCTTGTTCATCTTCGTCCGCCCCCGGCCCCTCGCCGACAAACACCAGCGGCGCTTTCTCATTGCCCGATCCGAAAACGATGCTGTGCCGCCCTTCACATAAGCGGCAGCGTTTGCAATCGCCGATATCCAGACGGATCTGCTCGAGTGTTTCGCCTTGCAGTATTTCTCTTTTTGCCGATTCCATTTTTGTTGGCTCGCTTCGCGGGGTGGGCGCCGGCCGGTAGATGGAATCGATGCCGAGATCGCGATAGAAATTCAGATAGTCGCGAATTTGCGCCGGCTCCATGACTAAGCTGAGGTATCCACGGCATGTAGACTCAGCCGCAGCAACGCTACCTGGTCGAGAATGCGCGCGGCAATTTCTCGCTTATCGGCGGGTCCGGCATGCACCGTCTGTCCGCTGCGCGTAATGATGTCGACCTCGTTCTGCTCGGATTCAAAGCCCAGGCCATCACGGTTTACCAGGTTGGCCACCAGCATGTCGCACTTTTTCGAAATCATCTTGCGGCGCGCTTCTTCGAGCAGGTTTTCAGTTTCGGCCGCGAATCCGATCAGCAGGCGGTCGCCTTTTTGCTGGCCGATCTCGGCCAAAATATCGGGTGTAGGATCGAGTTCGAGCGACAGGCGCGTGGCCGTTTTCTTGAGCTTCTGCTGCGGCACTTTGGCGAGGTAATAATCGGCGACGGCGGCCGCTTTAATGATGATGGTGGCGGAATCCAAGTGATCCAACACAGCCTTGCGCATCTCCTGCGCGGTGCGCACGGGAATGACTTCGATGTTGGGCGGCGGCGGCAGGTTCACGGGACCGGAAACGAGCACCACGCGCGCGCCACGCCGTGCAGCGGCCTCGGCAATGGCGTAGCCCATCTTTCCGCTGGAGCGATTGCTGAGATAGCGAATGGGGTCGATGGCTTCCTGAGTTGGACCGGCGGTGATGAGCAACGATTCGCCTTCGAGATCGCGCTTGGTGGACATGAGCGAATCGACCTCGGCGGCGATGCGCTCGGGGCTGGCGAGCCGGCCCGCGCCGATCGTGCCGCAGGCGAGCCAACCTTCGTCGGGATCGACGATGGCGCAGCCGCGCCGCCGCAGCGTATCCAGATTCGCCTGGGTAGCCGGATGCGCCCACATGACGTTATTCATGGCGGGCGCGAGAACGACTGGTCCGGCAAAAGCGAGATGGAGGGTGCTCAGAAAATCGTCCGCCAGCCCGCAAGCGAATTTGGCGAGCAGATCGGCGGTTGCCGGAGCCACCACTAGAACGTCGTTCTCCTGAGCGACCGCGATGTGCTCGATGGCGCTCGCGAGCGTATCCTGCGCGCTGTCCTGCGAGAACAGCCCGGTGATGACCTTGCGGCCGGTCAAGGCGGCAAAGGTGAGCGGCTGGATAAACTCCTGCGCCGCCCGCGTCAGGATCACCTGGACTTCGTGGCCGCGCTGCTGCAATGCGCGAACCAACTCAGCAGCCTTATACGCGGCGATGCCCCCGCCTACCCCAACCAAGACGCGCATAGCCGCGGCTTATTCTTCGGCTTTGGCGAGTTGCTCTTCGTGTGTCAGGTCGGTGTACGGCACCAGCCCGCGCCTGACTTCTTCCATCGAAAGGACGGTCGGCTTTTTGTTGGTGGCAGGCAGCACGCTGCGCTGGCCGCTCTGCAACTGCCGTGCCCGTTTTGCGGCCACGATAATAAAGCGGTACGTGCTCGCATCCGCGTCATCGGGAATGCTGTACATCACATTGGTTCTTGGTCTGTCTGCCATTTTTTCTCTCTCACTCGTTACGTTTTGCGCCTTCAAAACAGCGAAGGCGGCCTGGGCTCAAACCCCTTAAGGATAGGCCGAATCTGCTCTTCCATGCGAATCCGCCGGACGCGCTCGGCCTTGACGATCGACCGCAGCGTGCCGGTCGATTCCTCCACCTGATGATTCACCAGCACGTAATCGTACTGTTTGTAATTGCGAATCTCGGCGGCGGCGTCCCGCAAGCGCCGTTGGATCACTTCTTCCGAATCTTCCGAACGGGCCCGCAACCGCTGCTCCAAAATGTCGCGAGAGGGGGGCAGGATGAAAATGGTTACGGCCTCGGGGATTCGCTCCTTCAATTGTCGCGCACCTTTGACGTCAATGTCGAGTATCAGGTCTTTTCCCTCGCTTTGGGCCAGTTCGAGGACCTCGCGATGGGTGCCGTAAAAATTGCCGAAAACCTCGGCGTGCTCGAGGAATTCGCGGTCCTCGATGCGGCGCAGGAACTCCTCGCGCGAAATATAGATGTAGTTTTCGCCCGGCTTTTCGTTGCCGCGCGCCTTGCGGGTCGTATAAGAAACCGAAAAGCGGAGGCCGCGCTCGCTCGCCATGAGCCTCGAAACGAGGGTGGATTTGCCCGAGCCGGACGGCGCCGAAATGATGAAAATCGTGCTACTCAAGGTTCAGGGCTTGTTCCCGTATTCTTTCGATGTTAGCTTTGATGCTCAGCGCCAGGCTGGTAATCTGCAGACCCGGTTCGCCGGCGCCGGAGCTCTTCGACAACGTAGTGTTGGCTTCGCGATTCATTTCTTGCAACAAAAAATCGAGCGGCTTGCCGACTGCGCCGCCCTTTTCTAAAATCCGCCGCAGCTCGTGGCTATGTACGGTCAGACGCGTAAGCTCCTCTTCGACATCGGACCGGTCGGCCAGCAGAGCGACCTCTTCGGCCAGACGCTCTTCCGGAATGGCCGCGCCGGAGAGCAGCTCGCGGAGTTTCTCCTGCAGGTTGGAATGAAAGTAACCGAGCGCTTGGGCGCGCAGCGCGACGATCTGGCTGGTGGCTTGCTCCATTTCCGCCAATTCGCGATGCAGGGCGGCCGCCATTTCGCGCCCTTCCCGTTCCCGGCACTCGTTCAGATCGGCGATGCAGGCGCTCAGCGCAGCCTTCAGTTCCGTTTCAAATTCTTCAGCGAGCGGCGCGGCTTCGGGTGAACCGCTGAACACGCCGGGCAACCCGAGCAGCAAATTGAGATCGGGCTTGCTATCGAGACCCAGCTCGCGGGAGGCTTGGCGAAACGCTTCCACATAGGATTTCAGCGCCTGCCGATTGTACACTTCGCCCGCGGCCGCCGCGGCTTCCCGTGTGAGCGCAACGCGAATCTCGAGGTGACCGCGCGCGACGCGCTCCTTCAAGAGCGCCCGCATGCCGGTTTCGAAGCGGGCGAATTCGCCGCCGACATGAAAGTGCAAGTCGAGCCCGCGATGGTTGACGCTTCGCAGACTCACCAGCAATTCGCCGGCCTTCACCGGCCGCCGCACCTGCGCGTAGCCGGTCATGCTTCGCACCGGCGCGGGGCTTGCGTTATCCGGTGAGGACATTGGAATCCGCGTGCTGCAATTCGTGCAGGTGATGGTAGACGCCGCGGGCGGCGATCAATTGGTCATGGGTGCCCAATTCAGCAACCCTTCCCGCGTCCAGTACGACGATCTGGTTGGCCTGCCGGATGGTAGAGAGGCGATGCGCGATCACCAGCACCGTGCGGCGCTTCATTAACGCCGTGAGCGCCTGCTGCACAAGCCGCTCCGATTCGGTGTCCAGATGCGAAGTGGCTTCATCCAGAATCAATATCGGCGCGTCTTTGAGCAGCGCGCGCGCGATCGAAATGCGCTGCCGCTGGCCGCCGCTCAGCTTCACGCCGCGTTCGCCGATCTGGGTGTCATAGCCGTTGGGCAGCCGCTCGATAAACTCGTCGGCCAGAGCCGTTCGGGCAGCCGCAATGATCTCGTCGCGTTTGGCATCCGGCCTTCCATACGCGATGTTGTCGAATACCGTGTCATTGAACAGGAAAGTGTCCTGCGCGACGATGCTGACATTTTCACGCAGGCTGCTCAGCCGTATGTCGCGAATGTCCTTGCCATCGATTTCAACCGCGCCGGTGACCACGTCGTAGAAGCGCGGTACCAAATTCGCGAGCGTGGTCTTGCCCGCGCCGCTTGGCCCGACCAACGCCACCATCTCCCCCGCCTTCACCTCCAGATTGACGCCATCCAATACCAGGCAGCCGGAGGCCGACGGATAGCTGAAGCGGACATTCTCAAAGCGGATGGCTTTTTCAAATTTCGCAAGGCGCACCGCGCTGGGGCGGTCAATGACGTCCGGCCGCGTATCCAAATAGCGAAACACCTCGCCAGCAGCGCCGATCCCCTGCTGAAAAATATTGTGGATGTTGGTGAGGCGCTTGATGGGCTCATAAAGCATGACTAACGCCAGCACGAAGGCGGTAAATGTACCGGCAGTCATAGCGGCGCTTTTCACTTGCAGGCGTCCGACCGTCAGTAAAAGAATGATGGTGAAAGCGCCAAAGATTTCGATAATGGGCGAAGCGATGGCCTGATGCTGTACGTACCGCAGGTTGCCGGTTTTGAGCCGCTGCGCCGCCAGCCGGAAACGCTTTGATTCGAAATCCTCCGCGCCAAAGCTTTTCACCACCTGGTGGCCGGTGATGGTTTCCTGCAGGATTTGATTCAAGCCGGCGGCCATATCTTGCGCGTGGCGCGTGGTGCGCCGGATGCGGCGGCCTAGGCGAACGGTCAGAAACGCCACAACAGGCAGCACGATCAGGCTGATGAGCGAGAGTTTCCAATCGATGGAGATCATCGCCAACAGCAGAAAGAGCGCGGTGAACATCTGGCGGAGCCAATCGGCCAGCATGGTGGAAACCGATACTTGAATGCGGTCGATGTCGAGCATGATGGCCGACATGATGCGGCCGGTCTCGTGATCTTCAAAAAACTGGGCATCCTGGTGCAGAACACGATCGAACACCTCCTGGCGGAGGTCCATGATGGCGCTGATTCCTACCCAGTTGATGAGGTAGTTGCCAAGATAATCGCAGATGCCTTTGGCGACGAAGCAGGCGAAAATGCCGAAGGCGACCATCGTCCAGATGTTATGCACGAAGGACGGAAGAACGTCATTCAGATAGAGCTTGAAATGCGTGTGCGGAACGGCAAACAGCAGCGCCCGCGTATCGGGCGTGTCGGGTTTCAGCACGCGCTCGAATATCAGCGGGATGAGGCGCACCAGCAGGCCTTGCGAAAGGCCCACGATCGCCATGAAAAAAACAGAAGCGATCAGCGCCGGGATGTAGGAACGGGCGTAGCGAAGAAGGCGGTACAGATCTTTCAAGCGTGCGCCTCTTCGAGCATGCGTAGCCGCTCGAGAGCGGCGATCACGCGCGAGACGCTGACTTCCTTCAATCCGTCGGCCGCGACAACGATCTCGGAATCGGTGCGCCAGGGACCCCAAATGGCGGGATTGGACGTGCTGAAGAGAACCACGCTCGGAACGCCGAAGGCGGCGGCCATGTGCGCCGGGCCGCTATCGTTGCCGATAAAGACCGCGGCCTTCGAGAGCAGCGCTTTGACATCGCTGAGCGTGCCTTGCGCCAGAACGTGTGTAGTGAAGGGCGACACGTTGTCGCCCGGGCCGGCCAGGAACACCGGCGTGATATTCCAGAGCTTGAGGTAGCGCGCCACTTCGCAGAATCGTTCGGCGGGCCATTGCTTGTCGGGCTCCGAAGCAAACGGGTGAAGCACGCCGTAGCGGCCTTTCATCGCCGGTTTCGGCGTTGTTGGCTCAACAGTGAACAACTGCGCGCGCGGCACGTCCTGCACCGGCACGCCCAGCGCAAAGAAGGCCGATGCGAGATGTTCGGCAGTGTGGACGGTGCGATTCACCCCTAATATTCGTTGCGCCCGCGGGATCTTGAAGTTATAAGCGAGCGTTGTGGCATGGTGTGCGAAACCTGCGCGCCAACGCGCTCCGGAGAGCGCGGTCATCCACTGGCTGCGAGTGCCGCCATGCAGATTCACGCATAAAGCCGGTTTCCAACTGCGGACCGCCTGCCAAGTGGGCGCCAGAATTTCACTCACCGCGGGATTGCCTTCAAACACCGTCCGGAAACGCTCTTCTACCGAGACGCCCAGCATCAGATCGGGACGGGCATGCTTTAATACCGCGAGTGCGGGCGTGGTGAGCACGCAATCGCCGAGCGAACGGAGACGAATCACCGCCGCGCGCGCGCCTTCGGGCAGATGCTCCAACACCGTCATGGCGCTTATGCCTCGACAGTAGCCTGATCTTTGAGCATGATCGGAATGTCGTCCCGCACCGGGTACACGCGATGGCACTGGACGCACTTCAGCCCGCTGCCATCCGGCTTGAGAAGAACTCTCGCCTTACATACGGGACAGACGAGAATATCGAGCAGCTCTTTGCTGACCGCCATGGAAACCCATTTTAGCAGTGTTTGGGCCTGAAACTACCCGGTGGTATGCTCGATCCACAGGAGCCATGAGCAATCAAGACAGCGGGGCCGGCCAAACCCGGCGGCAGTTTGTGCAAACGGGCGGGGCATTAGCGGCTACTTCGCTGCTGGCTAATAGCGGTGCGGCCCAAAGCGGATCCGGCGCGCGCAGGCCGAATATCATCCTGCTGCTGGGCGAAGGACAACGCGCCGATGCGCTGAGCCTTGCGGGCAACCGCCTTCTGCAAACCCCGAATCACGACAGAATCGGGCGCGAAGGAGTCTATTTTCGGAACGCATTCGTCACCAACGCGCTGTGCGCTCCGGCCCGCGCAGTGATTATGACGGGCATGCACTCGCATTCCACCGGCGCCCTCGGCAACGAGACGAAGGCACCATTGACAACGCCCTTCTTCACCGATCTGCTGCATGAAGCGGGTTACGAGGTCGCGTTTTGCGGAAAAGCGCACATTGGAAACGGCGCGCGCGATCGCGACTGGGATTATTACCTCGGCTACAATGCGCCCGCCACCAATTACTATCACCCGGTGATGTGGGAGGGCTCGCACGGCAACATCACCGGCCCTCATACCTACTCCGGATACGTCGACGATTTCGTGACCGATCATGCGCTCGACTGGCTGAAACAGGAGCGCGAAAAACCTTTCTGCCTGATGTTGTGGTGGACCGTTCCGCACGCCCCTTTCTATCGCGCGCGGCGGCATCTGGATCTTTACAACGGAGTTCCTATTCCCAAGCCCGATACGTTTGATGACGATCACAAAGGCTATCCCGGGAAGCCCCGCGCTTTTGCCGATGCCGATAACAAAATCGGTACAACGATTCTTGGCAATGACGACCCGCGTTCGTTGGAGGAGTTGGTAAAGGATTATTACGCCGGGCTCGTGGCGGTTGATGAAAATATCGGCCGCGTGCTCGATTACCTGACGCAATCGGGCAAACTAGACGACACGGTCATCCTCAATACGTCGGACCACGGCTTCTTTTTGGGCGAATGGCGTATGTACGACAAGCGCTTTATGCATGAGCCTTCAATTCGCGTCCCGATGACGATCCGGTATCCCAAGTTGTTCCAGGCCGGGCGAGTGATTGACCAAATGGCGCTCGAAATGGATATCGCGCCAACCTTGCTGGAGCTCGCGGGCGTGGAGATACCGAGTCGCATGCAGGGCCATAGCCTCGTGAAGTTGGCACAAGGCCAGCAGGTGAAGTGGCGGAAGGATTGGCTGTACGAATACTACGAATATCCGGCGTCGCAGAAAGTGCGTCCGCATCGCGGCGTACGAACCGAGCGTTATAAGTACATCCACTATTATTTGGAACCCGAAGAATTCGAGTTATACGATCTGCAATCGGATCCGGGCGAAAAGCAAAATCTCTACGGAGACCCGGCGCACGAAGAATTGACCCGCACCTTGCGGGAGAGACTTACCGAACTGCGCCGCCAGACCGGCGATCCCTCTTTGAAGAGTTAGCGCGATTAACGAATTGCGGCTGTTGTTTCGTTCCCTTGTAACTCGCCAACGCTAAGCTGGCTTTTCGCAGTGGTCGCGTTGGTGCTGGCGGGCCTGGCTCTCGGTATGGCATCGGTACGATCCATCGAAGCACTGCTCTATCAAGTGAAGGCGACCGACCTGCCGATGCTTGCCATCCCTTCCCTGAGCCTGATAGCGGCGGCGCTGGTGGTCATGCTGGCTGCGGTGATCCGCGCAGTGCGAATCGATCCCGCGGCGATGCTGCGCTCCGAATAGGGAGTGGGGTATAAGGATTGTGTATGACCATTGCGGAAATCCTCCTTCTTGACTTCGATTCTGAAATTGCCAATACGCGGCGCACGCTTGAACGCATTCCCGAGAATGACCCGCAATGGAAGCCGCACGAAAAATCCATGCCGATCGGCCGGCTGGCGGTTCATACGGGCCGCCTGCCGCAGTTCTGCTCACGGATCCTCACGACCGATGAACTCGACGTCGGAAAGGAAAAGTTTCCCGATTTAGTTTTTGAATCCACGGCTCGTCTCCTGTCGGAATTGGAGCAGCACGCGGCAGCAGCGCGAGCGCATCTTGCCGGGAGCTCGGATGAAGACCTCGGCAGGCATTGGAAGCTGTTGTTTCGGGAGAAACTCTTTGTCGAGGGTCCGCGGATGAACCTGTACCGCACGATGTTTCTGAACCATCTGGTGCACCACCGCGCGCAACTCGGGGTGTATCTCCGGCTATTGAACATTCCGGTTCCTGGTCTGTATGGTCCTTCGGCCGATGAAAGCTTCGGCTAAGCCGCTATAGGTGCTTGATCAGCGCCGGCGGAGGCGGAGAGGTACGGTCGCTGGTTAGCCAGGCGAGACGCTGATCCAACTCGCCGCGACGGATCTCGCCGAGCACGCGTGCCACAATGACGCCGTTTTCGTCTAGAAAGGCGGTGTCCGGGGCCGCTTGCCCCAGGTGCAGCCTGTCAAGATCATCGGTGGATGCGCCAATCCATACTGGAAAGCCAACATGATATTGGGCCAGGAACGCGGGAACATTGTTCTTCGTTTTGTTGTCGTCGAGTGAAACGGCAATGAACGCGATGCCCTTGGCCGCCCAGCTTTTTTCGGCTTCGACCATCATCGGCATTTCCTCGCGGCAAGGACCGCACCAGGTGGCCCAAAAATTCAGCACGACGATCTTGCCGCGATAATTACTCAACTGTACTTTCTTTCCCGATAGATTGTGGAGCGTCAGGTTAGAAGACTTTTTGCCGGCAGCCGTCAGGATTGCGGCGGCAAAAAGAATCGCAGGAATAAGCGAAGCGCGTGGCACATGCTCTGGTTTATCGCGAATTCTCGGATGATCCCTCATCCAAAAGGTTGACTTGTAACTCAATCGAGAAGTCCAAGACAGGAAACCGCCGATCGACTAGCCTACATGGAGTCTCGTAAATTGAGCAGGTGAATCCTATGAAATTTTCCGCGGGCCGCATGGCCATCGCGTCGGGCTTGGTGTGTCTGGTTTCGATGATTTGCGTTCCCCCGGCCTTCGGGCAGGGCTGTATTGTAGCGCGATCGAACGGCGCACAGGGAGGGCCGGAAAGTGAGGGCGGTTATCTCGCTGCCGGAGATTGGAACTTCGGCATTGGCTACCGGCATCAGTTCTCGTACATTCACTTTGTCGGATCTACGGAGCAGACCTATCGCGTTCAGGGCGGCACGCAAGTGGAGAATAAGATCAATCTCGAGAATTTCAGCGCGACGTATCAGATTTCTTCGCGCTTCAGCGTGACGGCAGATATTCCGTTGCTCACCGCCAGCCGCCATACTAATAATTCGCCGATTATTTATACGTCCTCGGGCATCGGAGATTCCTCTGTGTTGATGCAGGGATGGATATGGGACCCAAAGGAGAAGACGAGCGGCAACATTCAGTTCGGGATGGGCGTGCTGTTTCCCACCGGGAAGGACAATGTGCAGAATACGATCACCTCGAACGGGAAAACCACGACGGTTCCCGTGGACTACTCGATCCAGCCGGGACAGGGCGGCTGGGGCATTCCGCTCGAGTGGGTGGCGTATAAGAATTGGGGATCGAGCCAGTTATATTTCAATGGCAGCTACACCATGATGCTGAAAGATTTGGGCGCGCTGCGATCGGCTACGAATGCAAACCCGGTGACTCTGACTCAGTACAACGCGGTGACCGATCAGTATTTGATGGAGGCGGGGGTCGCCTACCCGCTGGCGGCCATTCGGGGTCTTACCATTACGTTCGGGCCGCGGATGGAGGGCGTGCCGGCGCGCAATCTGCTGCCGACCGGCGACAATTTGGGATTCCGGCGCCCCGGATTCGCGGTCTCGGTTGAGCCGGGTATCCAGTATGTAAGAAATGGCAACGTTTTTAGCGTGACGATTGCGCGTGCGATCTTTCGTGACCGAACGCGCAGTGTACCGGACGTCCTAACGGGCGGTCATGGCGACGCGGCGTTCGCCAACTGGGTGTGGCTGGCGAGTTATACCTTCCGGGTGCGGCACATCGCCCGAAGTTAGGATTCCTCCTCCACAATTCGCCTGCTACAATCCCGGTGATGTTCACTGGCATCGAGCACTTCGCGATTGCTTCGCCAAACCCTAAACGGCTGGCCGAGTGGTACGCCGCCAATCTGGAATTCGAGATCACGTTCGAATATGCCGGTAATTACTTTGTCGAGGCGCGTAACGGCGCATTGATCGAGATCATACCCGCGGAAGGCGAGCGCCCGGAGAGCGCGGTCCGCACTCCCGGCATGCGGCATATTGCCATTGCTGTAGATGACTTCGATGCGGCGTACGAGCAGCTCACTAAACAAGACATTCACTTCGCCGGGGAACCGTACACAGCGCAGGGCAACCGTTTGGTGTTTTTCACGGATCCGGACGGCAATCTGATTCACCTCATCCAAAGAAGCAGTCCGCTGCCAAGCATGCTACAAAGAGCATTGCTTGCTGAATAGGGTTTTCAGGGCCTTTCAATACCGGGATTTCCGCCTCATGTGGTTGGGGGCGTGCACGTCCAGCATCGGCACGTGGATGCAAATCCTGGCGCAGAGCTGGCTGGTATATCAGCTCACCAAGTCTTCGGTGTATCTCGGATTGGACGCGTTCTGCGCGCAGATTCCGGTATTCCTTTTTTCGTTGTTCGGCGGCGTCTTCGCCGATCGCAAGAGCCGGCGCGGCATTCTGCTGCTTTCGCAAGTGGTCCAATTGAGCTGCGCGTTCACGCTGGCGGCGCTAGTAGGAACCGGGGTGGTGAAAATCTGGCACATTTTGTGCTTGTCCTTCACCGTCGGGTTGGCGCAATCATTTGGAGGCCCCGCATATTCCGCGCTGATTCCCACATTGGTAAAGCGGGACGATCTGCAGAACGCCATTGCGCTGAATTCTATCCAATTCAACCTGGCGCGCGTGCTAGGACCGGCGCTCGGCGGGTTGGCGCTGGCCAAGCTCGGAGCATTTTGGTGCTTTTCGTTAAACGGTCTTTCGTTCCTGGCGGTGATCGGCTCGCTGCTGAGTATTCGCTCCAGCTTTGTGCCCGCCAAGACGCAGGAATCCGTGATCCAGAGCATGCGGCAAGGGATCGATTTCCTACACAAGCGCGAGGGCATGAAGGGCTTGGTGGCGCTGGCGTTTTTTGCTACCTTTCTCTCTTTTCCGCTGATTACCTTTTTGCCCGTGATGGCAAGCGCCGTGTTTCATGGCGGCCCGAACACCTTTACTTTATTCATGTGTCTTTCCGGCGCAGGTTCGGTGACAGGAGCGCTGCTGGTGGCGGGCAGCGCCTCGCAAGCGGGACAAGGAAAGAAATCACTGCTGGTGATGGTGGCGTTGGGCCTGTTGATGGCGGCCTTCGGGCTATCGAGATATTTGCCGCTCAGCGCTCTACTTGTTTTCGCGAGCGGATCGATGCTAATGATAGTGTTCGCGCTTAATTCTTCGCTGGTGCAGCTCTATGTCGGCGACGCCATGCGCGGACGTGTCATGAGCGTTTACAACGTGGCGTTTCGCGGCGGTATGCCGTTCGGCAGCATGGTGTCCGGATTCCTAATCAAGCAAACGTCACCGGGCGCCATCATGACGGCCAATGGCGCGCTAATGGTGGTGCTGGCTTGCTATTACCTGTTGATTCAGAAGAAAGTTTCGAAACTCTGAGGGGCCGGACCCGTCCTGTCTAGAATGAAGGCAATCGTGACATGGGCGATGAGCGCGTCCTTGGCAGGCGCGGTCGCGTGGGCTGCGGCGGCGGGCGGAACGAACGATCTGAGGACGGCACGCGACCGGCAGGATCTAACGGCTCTTGACCGGCTGATCACGCAATACCAACAGGCGGCAAAGACGAATGCGCAGTCGGCGGAGGCACAATACCGGCTGGCGCTGGCGCAATCGTTCGGGGCGGAAGTAGCGATGGAGCTCCGCGATAAGAAGAAATCGGAGGGCTACGCCGAAGCGGGGATGGATGCCGCGCAGAAAGCGGTGAGCGCAAACGGAGGGAACGCAGAGTATCATCGCTTACTGGGCGAGCTTTGTGGACAGGTGATACCGGCCAATCCGCTGTTCGGCGCATTGAAATACGGCCAATGCGCCCGTGATGAAATTGCAAAGGCATTGCAACTTGACAACAAACTGGCGCTCGCTTATGTAAGCCGAGGGGTGGGCAATTACTATCTGCCTTCCGCGATGGGAGGTGGAGCAGACATCGCCATAAAGGATTTCGACAGCGCCATCTCGCTCGACCCGAAGCTTTCCGAGGCGTATCTTTGGAAAGGAGTGACGCTGCGTAAAGCCAACCGCAATGCGGAAGCCCGACAGGCATTACAAAAGGCGTTGCAGCTTGATCCCGGCCGTCTCTGGGCAAAGCAGCAGTTAGATAAGACTCCGGCCCAATAGATGCGGCGGCCCGTGTTTCTATGTCTGGGGATACTGGCCGTTAGCTGCCTTGAGTTTGAGATCTTCCCCGGACATAGTTACCTGCAATCGGGCACGCAGATTTATCTGCCGGTTTTGGAGCGGCTCGACACGCCTGGTTATTTATCGCGCGATTTAATCGCTACCAGCACGAGTGTCTCCTACACGATCTACGACGAAGTTACACTCTTCGCGCATGATGCTGTCCGGCTTGATTTCAAAAAAGCCCTCCTCGTGCAGCAGTTCCTGTTTCGGGCTGCGGCAGTAGCGGGCATCTTCCTGCTGGCGCGTGCGACCGGCTTAAGCGGCCTGCTCAGTCTGCTGGTGGCGGCGTTGGTGAATTTAGGCGCTATGCTTCCGGGGCCGGCCGCCTGCATCACCGGACCCGAACCGGTGCCAAGCGAATTCGCCTTCGGAGCCGTGGTGCTGGCTATGGGTTTACTGGCCCGAGGCAAGCCGCTGTTTAGCGGATTCATGGCCGGAGTGGCTTTTCTGTACGATCCGGTGATCGCCGCGCCATTTTGGGCGGTGGTATTGCTGGCGTTTTTGTCGAGCCGCGAATGGCGAGCGCGCCTCAAGCCGATGCTGCCGATCTTTGCGGTGTTTGTGCTGCTGCTGGCGAATCTGGTGCAGCTCCAGCCTGGAGTGAGCTCGGGACAGAGTCTCTTTGCCAGCGTATCCCCGTCATTGGCCGAGCTACAGCGGATGCGTACGCCCTATGTTTGGGCGTCCACCTGGGCGGGCCACGAAATCTGGAATTATCTGGCGATTTTCGTCTTTGGAATCTGGGCGGCAGCGCGCGTCTGGCCGCTCCTGAACCGGCAGATGCGCTGGCTGGTGATGGGCATGAGCGCCACAGGCCTCGCTTCGGTTCTTTGCTCCTATTTATTGCTCGATGAACTGCGCTTTGCCGTGATGGCGCGCATTCAGCCGTCGAGGATGCTGGTATTTACCGTGGCATTGTCGTCTCTGCTCTGCGCGCTGGCGGGAATGAGTGCGCTATTCCGGCGGCGCCGCTGGGAAGCGCTGGGATGGTTCGCTTTCGTCCTCGCGCTGCCAGTAAACGCTCGAATTTTTGATCTGCCGAGAGCGGGGCCGGTTAGAGTCGCGAACCTGCCGTCCGTGCAGGAACAATCGATTGCGGAGCTGGCGAGTTGGGCCGAGAGCAGTACCTGGGGAAGCTCGCTGTTTCTGTTTCCGGATGCCGGACGCCAAATGTATCCGGGGATATTTCGCGCCGAGTCGCGCCGGGCGCTGTGGGCCGACTGGAAGAGCGGCGTGGTCGTCGATTATCCGGAGCCGGCGGGTTTGGAGTGGTGGGCCCGGTGGCAGGAAACGATGGACCGTCCGTATTCGCCCGCGAGGCTGCGAGCGATGCTGACGTTGCCGATCGATTATTACGTGCTCCGACGGCAAAACAAGTTGGTGGGTGTAAAAACGGTGTTCGCCAACCGGGAATTCCTGGTTTATGACGCCGAAGACTTGCGCGCGGCCAGGTTGCCTTAGCTGTTTAGACTGATGCCGAGCTTCTTCAGTTCTTCCGCGTAGTAACGGCGGTGCAATAAGTCGTACTCTTCGCCGCCTTCGGCGATATCTCGCTTCTGCGTGCGGATTTTCTGGCGGGCGGCGCGATCGATCCGATCCTCCATCTGCAGAATTTCGGTCATCTCGCGAACCAGGGCAAGGCGAAGCTCATTAGGGTCTTTACGAACGCGGAAGTCTCGCGATTTGCGCAAAGCGGTGACGATTTTGTGAGCCAGATCGTTGACTTTGTCGCGGGATAGTTTCATCGCATCCCCTGAGTCGCGTCCGGCGGCCGGCATGATTTTGCGCTGCGCGAGGAATTGCCGCTTGATTTTGCGGAACATTTCCTGGTAGGAGATGTTCTCGCGCCGCATGTATTCGCTGTATTCGTCCAGTTTGTCGCGTACTTCGTCGTTAAGGTGATCCTCGATCGAAAGATCCTCTTGAATAAGCTGCGCAATGGTAGAGGCCGCTACTGAGGGGTCGGAAGTCTCAAAGGAGATGGGGCTCAAGCGATTGACCAGTTGACGAGACAAATAGCCTATAAATTCGCGGGCTAATAGCATCCGTGGGTTAGTTTAACAATTGGTCTGTTATTTTTCGCCGCCGTGATTCTTCAAGAACTCGCTGTCGATGGGGCGGCGGCCCCGAAAGCCGTCCTCCACGTGGTGCCAAAAGGTAATGCCGGTTTCGCCGAGTTTCCAACACAGATAAACCTCTTTGTTTCGGTAGAGAGTTGGAAAATCGACCAGGCCGGTTTCGAGGTCTTTGAGCTGGCAGCCGGTTTGCTGCAGCGATTCCACCGCCGATTGAAGACCGCGAGCGGCGGCATCTTTCCGTTTGCGTAGCAGGGCTACCTCCTCGCGTGGCGGCACCATGCCGCCGGCCAACGCGATGCGCTGCATGATCTTCGTCAGTCCGGAATCGGATTCGTCATACTCTTGTTTGAGCGCCAGCAAGCTGCGCAGCAGGCGTTCAATCTCCGGCAGCAGACTTTCGGCTTCGAGGAGACTGAAGAATCGTGGCACGGATGGAGCGGAACGACACGAGTATAGCAGCGCGGGGACACCGCATCGGCATTCACTGCTCGACGGCGGGGTCGCTCGAACGGGCGGCGCTCGAGGCGCGCGAATTGGGGGCGAACACGCTCCAGATTTTCTCGGCCAGTCCACGCATGTGGCGCGCTAAGATGCCCGATCCCCGGCAAATCCGGCTATTTGCGGATCAGCGGGCAAGACACGATCTGAAGCCGCTCGCCATTCACCAAAGCTACCTGATCAATTTGGCCGCTCCGCCGTCGATCGTTCGCGAGAAATCGATTGAGGCATTCAGCGGTGAATTGGAGCGCGCACTGCTCATCGGCGCGGATTACCTGGTGGCGCATCCCGGCAACTACAAGGGCCTGACGGTGGAACAAGGCATGTTAAACGCGGCCGAAGCCATTGCCCTGGCGTGGCGGCAAGTGGATCCCGAGCTGGTGAGGAAGCCGAAGCTGAGCATCCTGCTCGAGAACACGGCGGGAGCGGGAGCGCAGCTCGGCGGCGATCTGGAAGAGCTCGCTACTATCCGCCACCTGGTCGCTCCGTACGTCGATATTCCCGTCCGCTACTGCCTCGATACCTGCCATTGCTACGTGAGCGGTTTCGATCTGGCGGCGGAAGCGGGCCTGGCCCAATTCCTCGAAACCGCGAGGGAGACGCTGGGACTCGAGCAGGTTCCTGTGATCCATGCCAACGACGCCAAGGCGCCGCTTCATTCGCATCTGGACCGCCATGCGAACATCGGGGCTGGTTATATTGGATTAGAAGGCTTTCGCCGCATCCTCAATCATCCGGAACTGCGCGAAAAAGCGTTCATCCTTGAAACCCCCGTCGACAAACCGGGTGACGATTTTCGTAACGTTAAGGCATTGAAGGAGCTGGTATCCCCGAGAAAGCGTTCGATCCCAAAGAAATCGAGCCGAAGTGGCATGAGCGCTGGGCACAAGACGCGAGCCTCTACGTAGCGGACGCGTCGGAGCGGCCCAAATATTACGTGCTCGAGATGCTGCCGTATCCCAGCGGCAAGCTGCATATGGGACACGTACGCAATTATTCCATCGGCGACGCGCTCGCCCGGTACATGTGGATGCGCGGCTATAACGTGCTGCATCCGATGGGCTGGGACGCTTTCGGTTTGCCGGCCGAGAACGCCGCCATTAAAGAAGGCCGCCATCCGCGCGATTGGACGCTGAGCAACATCGCGCACATGAAGGCGCAGTTTCAGCGGCTGGGGTTCTCCTTTGATTGGAACCGCGAAGTAGCGAGTTGCGAACCCGAGTATTACCGCTGGAACCAGTGGTTTTTTCTCAAGATGTTCGAGCGCGGTTTAGTGTATCGCAAAGAAGCGCTGCTCAACTGGTGCCCGGAATGCTGCACCACGCTCGCCAACGAACAGGTGGTGAACGGCTGCTGCTGGCGTCATGAAACCACGCCGGTGGAGCAGCGCGCCATGCAGCAATGGTTTGTGAAGACCACGGCTTATGCGGCCGAGCTGCTGGACTCCATGAAACAACTGGAACAAGGCTGGCCCGAGCGAGTGCTAGCCATGCAGCGCAACTGGATCGGGCGATCGGAGGGCGCCGAAGTCGATTTCGCTTTACCAGGTGGCGCGGAAACGATTCGCGTTTTTACCACGCGCATCGACACCATCTACGGGGCGACCTGCGTGATCCTCGCGCCCGGGCATCCGCTGGTGGAAAAGCTGGTGGTCGATGAAAACGAGCGGCTGAAGGTCAAGGAGATGATCGATTCGGCGGCGCGCCAGGATCCGGGCGTGCAGCGCAAGACGGGCCTGTTCACCGGACACTGCGCAATTCATCCGTTCCATGGCGGGAAAATTCCCATCTGGATCGGCGATTTCGTTTTGATGGGTTATGGTACCGGAGCCATCATGGCGGTGCCGGCTCACGATGAACGCGATTTTGAATTTTGCCGCGCCTATGGCATTCCCGTGACACCGGTGATCCGCCCTGTGGATGGCATGCTGGCTGATGGCGTAAGCATGGTCGAACCGTTCACCGAGTACGGCGTAGTGGAGAACTCGGGAGAGTGGTCGGGGCTGAGCAGTGCCGAAGCGCGCCGCAAGATGGCGGCGTTTGCCCAGGAGCACGGCTTCGGAAGCGAATCGATTACTTATCGGATCAAGGACTGGGGCATTTCGCGGCAGCGCTATTGGGGCACGCCGATTCCGATGATTCATTGCCCGCAATGCGGCATTGTGCCGGTGCCCGAAAGCGACCTGCCGGTCATTCTTCCGCTCGACGTGAAGATTACCGGTGTGGACGGATCGCCGTTGGCGCACGTGCCCTCGTTCATTAACGTTGCTTGCCCGAAATGCGGCGGCGCGGCGCGGCGCGAAAGCGACACCATGGATACCTTTGTCGATTCCTCCTGGTACTTCTATCGCTATTGCGATCCGCACAACGACCGAGGGCCGTTCGATTCGCGGCTGGTCGCACGCTGGTTTCCGATCGATCAATACATCGGCGGCGTGGAGCACGCCATTCTGCACCTGATTTATTCGCGCTTTTGGACCAAAATGATGCGCGACATCGGTATCGTCCAAAACGATGAGCCAGTGAAACGCCTGTTCACGCAAGGCATGGTGATCAAGGACGGCGCGAAGATGTCGAAGAGCATGGGAAACGTGGTTTCGCCGGACGATATGATGGCCCGGTTCGGCGCTGACTCCGCGCGAGTCTATTCACTGTTTGCCGCTCCGCCCGATCGCGATCTGGATTGGCAGGAAGATGGCGTCTCGGGCATCAATCGCTTTCTCGGCCGGGTTTACCGGTTCGTGACCCGCAACGCGGAGCGCGCCGCCCCGGGCGCGTTGAACGAGGCCGACCGGAAAGCGCTGCGCAAATTGCATCAGACAATTCGAAAAATCACCGACGATTTCGACAGCCGCTGGCACTTCAACACTTCCATTGCGGCGCTGATGGAATTGGTAAATGCGCTATATCAGCTCGAAGCAGGTCTCTCGCCGGCATCCATCGGTGAGCTCTGCGAGAAGCTGGTTTTGCTGCTCGCTCCCTTTGCTCCCTATACCGCCCAGGACCTATGGACCGAATTGGGCCATTCGGACCCAGCGTTTCGCCATGCTTGGCCCGGTTTCGATCCCGAGATGGCGAAAGAGGATCTGGCCGAGATTCCGGTGCAAGTCAACGGCAAACTGCGCGCGCACATTCACGCCGCTTTCGGAACCGCCCGCGAGGATCTCGAACAGATCGCCCTGAATAGCGAGAGGGTAAGGCCGTTTCTCGCCGAAAAGCAGATTGTAAAGATCGTGATCGTGCCCGACCGGTTGGTGAACATCGTCGTAAAGTGATGCGCCACGTGTAAGGCGCGGCTGCCTCGGTGCCGATGAGTCAGATGAAGTCTATGGGGACCGATCCACGTGTAAAGTGGCGTCTAAAGTAGCGAATGGAGCGCATTTTGTGGCCTGTCGCGAACCATTCTGAGTAAACCTGGATTAAGCTAGGAGTAAGAAGGCAGAAATAAAGGCGGGAGATTGGACATTGAGAGTGCGATCCGGGCGGATTCACTTACCAAGATTTACCGCACAGGCGCCACGGAAGTGGTTGTGTTTAACGATCTTGCGCTTGACGTAGGGAGTGGTGAACGGTTGGCCGTGATCGGCGAATCGGGAGCCGGCAAATCGACACTGTTGCACTTGTTGGGTGGTTTAGAAAAGCCTTCACGCGGGAAAATTTTCTTCCGGGGCCGGGACATTGTTTCGCTGGGAGAGCAGGAATTGGCTGAATTTAGAAACCGGGAAGTTGGGTTCGTGTGGCAGAATCCGTCACTGCTTCCGGACTTCAGCGCCCTCGAAAACGTCATGATGCCGTTGCTGATTCGCGGTGTTGCACTCACGGCGGCCGCGCAGACTGCGCGTTCCCGCCTGGACGAAGTCGGGCTGACGCCCCGCTCTTCGCATCGCGCTGGAGAACTGTCCGGCGGAGAACAGCAGCGGGTGGCGCTGGCGCGTGCCCTAGCCCCCGAGCCCAAGGTTTTGCTGGCGGACGAGCCCACCGGCAATCTGGATTTTCGAACCGGCGAGACGATCATCGGCTTGTTGAACGAGCTGCACGCCGCACACACGCTGACATCTGTTTTCGTCACGCACAATATCTCTTTCGCGTCCCGGTGCGATCGAGTTTTAGAGTTAAGGAAAGGCGTCCTGCATCCGCTGTCGAGAGTAGAGCTGCAGGAAGCCAGAGTTATACAGGACGCAACCCGTCTAGACGGTGGCACTTATGTTTGAACGATATACCGAGAAAGCGCGCCGCGTAATTTTTTTCGCGAGGTATGAGGCGAGCCAATTCGGCAGTCCTTATATTGAGACCGAGCATCTTCTGTTGGGGCTTCTCCGCGAGGATAAAGCACTCGCCAATCGTTTCTTGCGGTCGCATGCCGCCATCGAATCGATTCGCAAGCAGATTGAGGCGCATACCACGGTCCGCGAAAAGGTTTCGACGTCGGTCGATTTGCCTTTGAGCCACGAGTGCAAACGCGTGCTGGCCTACGGAGCTGAAGAAGCCGAACGGCTGAGCCATAAGCACATCGGCACGGAGCATTTGCTGCTCGGGCTGCTGCGCGAGGAAAAGAGCTTCGCGGCCGAAATCCTGCACGAACGCGGGCTTCGCCTGTCTGCTGTGCGAGAAGAGATTTCGCGTTCCGCTTCCGAAAAGACTTCCGCCAGCCGGCCCAAGGAGAGCTCTTTGCTCGCCGAGTTCAGCCGGGATCTGACTCAGGTGGCGGTGGATGGCATGCTCGATCCGCTGATCGGGCGCGACACGGAGCTTGATCGCGTGGTGCAGATTCTGTGCCGCCGCACCAAAAACAATCCGGTCCTAATCGGCGAGCCTGGCGTCGGCAAGACGGCCATTGTGGAGGGCTTGGCGCAGCGTATTTCCGATGGCGACGTGCCGTCTTTCCTCGCCGACAAGCGCATTCTGGCGCTGGATCTTTCGCTGATCGTGGCCGGCACCAAATATCGCGGCCAGTTCGAAGAGCGTTTGAAGACCATCATGAAAGAGCTGATGGAAAATCAAAACGCCATCATCTTTATCGACGAGTTACACACACTGGTAGGCGCAGGTTCGGCAGAAGGGTCGCTCGACGCCGCCAACATTTTGAAGCCCGCTCTGTCGCGCGGCGAAATTCAATGTATCGGTGCTACGACACCCGCCGAATACCGGAAATCGATTGAGAAAGATCGCTCGCTCGAACGGCGCTTTCAGGCCGTGAAGGTACCGCCGCCCACCGAGAGCGATGCCATCCGTATCCTTTTCGGCATCAAAGAGCGCTACGAAAAGTTTCATGCCGTGGCGTATACCGACGAAGCGATCGAATCCGCCGTCTACACTTCTACGCGCTTCATTCCAGACCGCTTCCTGCCGGATAAGGCCATCGATTTGATCGACGAAGCGGGCGCGCGCGTCAAGCTCCGACAGACTACCTTGCCGAGCGAGGTCGCCGATATCCAGAAGCGCATTAAGTTCATCGTTCACCGCATGGAAAACGCCATCGCGAACCATGAGTTTGAGAAAGCGCGCTTCTATTCGGACGAAGAGCGCAAAGAGCGCGAAAACCTGCGGCAGCTTCGCGAAAAATACAACCTGGATGACACTTCCACCGGTATCGTCACGAAGGACGATATTGAGGACGTCGTTGCGCGCTGGACGGGCGTGCCGATGACGTCGATCAAGGAAGAAGAGATCAACAAGCTGCTGCGCATCGAAGAAGAGCTGCACAAACGCGTCATCAGCCAGGAAAAAGCCATCGGAGCCCTCTCACGGGCGATCCGCCGTTCGCGCGCGGGCCTGAAGTCACCCAAGCGGCCATCCGGTTCGTTTCTGTTTCTCGGTCCCACCGGCGTCGGCAAAACGGAAGTCGCGCGGGCGCTGGCTGAATTTCTCTTTGGCAGCGAGAAATCGCTGATTCGCTTCGATATGTCGGAGTTCATGGAGAAGCATTCCATCTCGAAGCTGATCGGCTCGCCTCCCGGTTACGTCGGATACGAGGAAGGCGGCCAGCTTACGGAACGCGTCAAGCGTGCGCCGTATTCCATTATTTTGCTGGACGAGATCGAAAAGGCCCACCCGGACATCTACAACATCCTGTTGCAAGTGTTCGAAGACGGGCAGTTGACCGATGGGCTCGGCAACACGGTCGATTTCAAGAACACGATTATCATCATGACCTCGAATCTGGGCGCGCGCTTCCTAGATAAGCGCGGTCAGATCGGCTTCTCGGCGCCCTCCACTACCGGCATTCCGCAGAAGGTGGAAGACATGGTCATGAGCGAAGTCAAACGGGCCTTCAATCCCGAATTTCTGAATCGTCTGGATGAGGTAATCCTGTTTACATCGTTGGTAGATGAGGACTTAATTCAGATCATCGAGCTGATGGTGGAGCAGATCAACGTGAATCTAGTATCCAAACAGCTCAAGATTCATTTGGAGCCGGAGGCGGCTAAATATATCCTCGATAAAACCTGCGGTGACCGCAGCTACGGTGCCCGGCCATTGCGGCGCGCGCTGCAAAAATACATCGAAGATCCGCTCTCGGAAGCGCTCATTCAGGGATCATTACCGCGGCCCGGCGAGTTGGTGATCTATCTGGGCGAGAACGGCATCTTCTGCCGGCCCGTCGGCGACCTGGAAGGCCAACCGGTGGCTGCGGGCGATGTCGAGGTGGCTCCCCCACCCGCTACTCCGCTGTATATGTTCTGAGCCGCATAGTAAGTTCAAGAGGTGATCGACATCACCCGCCGCTCGTTTCTCGCAAGCGGAGCAACAATTGGCGCGGCTTTGATCTCTTCGGCCAGGACCGCTCCGCCTGCCCCTTATGGTGCCGTCCCCTCGCACCGCCAACTGGAGTGGAGTGAGTTGGAGTTCTACAACTTTCTTCACTTCACGGTCAACACATTCACCGACAAGGAATGGGGTTACGGCGACGAAGACCCGGCGATTTTCAATCCCACTTCGTTTGATGCCGATGCGATTGTTAGCGACCTGAAGGCGGCCGGCAGTAAGGGCGTGATCCTCACTTGCAAGCACCACGATGGCTTCTGTCTGTGGCCCAGCAAAACAACCGAGCATTCGATCAAAAACAGCCCTTACCGGGCAGGGAAGGGCGACATCGTCCGGGAAATTTCAGCAGCCGCCCAGCGCCACGGACTGAAATTCGGAGTATATCTGTCGCCCTGGGATCGCAATCAGGCGAGCTACGGAACGCCTCAGTATTTGCGGATCTATCGCCAGCAGATGCGAGAGCTGCTGACCGGGTACGGCCCCATTTTCGAGATCTGGCACGATGGCGCGAATGGTGGAGACGGTTATTACGGCGGCGCGCGGGAAAAGCGGATCATTGACAAGCTGCACTATTACGATTGGCCGGGCACCTGGGAAATGGAGCGCCAGCTTCAGCCGGACGCGGTAATCTTCAGCGACGTGGGCCCCGACGTCCGTTGGGTCGGGAACGAGAGGGGAATTGCGGGCGAGACCTGCTGGGCGACTTATACGCCGCACTCGCCAAACGGCGGGCCTGGTTCGCCGGGCGATGTCATTGCAAAAGAATCGACCGTTGGAACCAGGGACGGACGCAGTTGGATGCCGGCCGAATGCGATGTGTCGATTCGCCCCGGCTGGTTCTGGCACCCTGCCGAAAATGCGCGAGTAAAAACGCCGCAAGAGCTGCTGGCTCTGTACTACGACTCGGTGGGGCGCGGCGCCAGCTTTCTTCTTAATGTTCCCCCTGACCGGCGTGGCCTCATTTACGAAGCGGACGCCGCCGCGCTACGGGAATTTGGAAGCATTGTCAAATCCACGTTCGCGGTCAACTTAGCGGCCCAAGTGGCGGCCGAAGCCTCGAATGTACGCGGAGGCGATGCCGCATATGGTCCAAAAAATCTGCTGGATGGCGACCGCCATACCTATTGGTCGACCGACGACTCGATTACCACACCGGGGGTCGTGTTAGACCTGCGGCGGCAGGTCACCTTCAACTTGGTGCGGTTGCGCGAAAATATTCGCCTGGGCCAACGCATTAGCGGGTTTGCGGTTGATTGCTGGACGAATGGGGCGTGGTCCGCGTTTGGGCAAGGCACGAGCATTGGTTCCTGCCGCCTGCTTCGGTTAAATGAACCGGTGACCACCACCCGCGTGCGGCTGCGCATTACGGGCTCGGCGGCATGTCCCGCTTTGTCTGAATTCGCGCTGTTTAATTCGCCACATTGAACTGGATCGTTCGGGAGCTGAGCTGATCGCTGCGACGCACCTCGACGTATATATTCCATTCGCCCGCCTCTGGAAACACTGGCTTAGCGACGTACACGCCGGGCTCCGTGGCAGGCGCGACGAACACCTTTAGGTCCTGGTGCTCCGTTGTCTCAATCTGCAGCGTGACTTTAGCCTGTTGGACCGGCTTGTGAAGACTGTCGTTCACATGGATTTCAAACGGAATGGGGGTGCCGGTTTGCAAGATGGCCTTGGGCTCGAAGCGAATGGTGAAGTTTCCTTCGCGGACTTCCGGAATCAGCAGACTGCTGGCGAGTAATAGAAGAACGGCGGCTTTCACGTTTTCATTTTAGTCTTCGCTTGCATGTTACGCTTTTGTCGTCCCTTGCTCATGAAGAAACTCCTGGCCCTCAATCGCGGCGAGATCGCGACGCGAATTTTCCGGGCGGCCACCGAACTGGGGCTCAGAACCGTCGCCGTCTACTCGCAAGAAGACCGTCTCAGTCTACACCGCTTCAAAGCGGACGAAGCCTACCTGATCGGGCAAGGCAAAGGGCCGGTCGAGGCCTACTTGGATGTGGACGGCATTATCGACCTGGCGGCCAGCAAAGAGATCGACGCGATTCATCCGGGTTACGGTTTTCTCTCCGAAAATCCGACTCTGCCGCGTGCTTGCGAGCGCGCCGGCATCACCTTCGTTGGGCCGGCCGCCGAGTTGCTCGAGGCGTTGGGGGACAAAACGGCCGCCCGCAAACTAGCTCAGAGCGCCGGCATTCCGGTGGTACCCGGTACCGAAGAGCCGGTGGATCCGGCCAGCGCGGACGTAGCCGCGATCGCAGAGCGTATTGGCTTTCCGCTAATCGTCAAAGCGGCCTTCGGCGGCGGAGGCCGAGGCATGCGGGTAGTGGCGTCTGCCGCGGATTTGAAAGGGAAACTGGCCGAGGCGAGCCAGGAAGCCGGAGCGGCTTTCGGTAATGCCGCGGTCTTCCTTGAGCGTTATATCCAACGCGCCAAGCACGTAGAGATTCAGATTATTGGCGACCGGCACGGCCACCTTGTGCACTTATACGAACGCGATTGTTCGGTGCAACGCCGGCATCAGAAGGTGGTCGAAATCGCGCCCGCCATCGGCCTGCCGCCGCGCGTGCGCGTGGAACTCGCGGAAGCCGCCATAGCATTAGCGCGCCGCGCTCAATACTACAACGCGGGAACCGTGGAATTTCTGGTTGACGCCGATACTCACGAATGGTTCTTCATTGAAGTGAACCCGCGCGTGCAAGTGGAGCACACCGTCACGGAAATGATCACCGGGATTGATATCGTCCGCACGCAGATTCAAGTGGCGCAGGGCTTGAGTCTGCATGGCGAAGAGATCGGATTGCCGCAACAGGCTGATATCCCACGGCACGGCACGGCATTGCAATGCCGGGTGACCACCGAAGATCCGGCTAATCATTTTCTTCCGGATTACGGCAAGATTCATACCTACCGGTCGCCGGCGGGTTTTGGAATTCGTCTGGATGCGGCCTCGGCCTATGGCGGAGCGGTGATTTCACCCTATTATGATTCGCTGCTGGTGAAGGTCACCGCGTGGGGCGGCAACTTCAAGCACGCCTGCCAGCGCATGGACCGCGCGCTGCGCGAGTTTCGCATACGCGGCGTGAGAACCAACATTCCGTTTCTTGAGAACGTGGTAAATCATCCGGCTTTTCAGTCGGGTGAAACGACCACATCGTTTCTGGACGAGACACCCTCTTTGTTCGCGTTCGCTCCACGCCGCGATCGCGCCACCAAGCTGCTCACCTATCTTTCCGATGTCATTGTTAACGGCAATCCGGAGGTGGCGAATCGGCCTAAGCCCGCTGCCTTGCGCGCCGCGCCCGTACCGCACTCGCTGTCGCACGAGCGGCCGGAAGGCACGCGCCAGTTGCTCGACAAATTGGGTCCGAAGAAATTTGCCGAGTGGACGCGGGGCCAAACCCGGCTGCTGCTGACCGACACCACGTTTCGCGATGCGCATCAATCGCTGATGGCTACGCGGGTTCGTTCTTACGACTTGCTACAGATCGCCGAGTTCGTTTCGAAAGAGCTGGCGCCCCTCTACAGCCTCGAGATGTGGGGCGGCGCAACGTTCGATGTCGCCATGCGCTTCCTCCTCGAAGATCCTTGGAAGCGGTTAGAGGAGCTGCGCCGGCTGATACCGAATATCTGCTTTCAGATGCTGCTGCGCGCCTCGAACGCCGTTGGGTATACCGCTTATCCGGATAACGTAGTCAAGGAATTTATCAAGGAAGCGGCGGCGCACGGTATCGACATCTTCCGCATTTTCGATTCGCTGAACTGGCTGCCAAACATGAAGGTGGCGGTGGAAGCGACGCTCGAAACCGGCCGCCTGTGTGAAGCGGCGATCTGCTACACCGGCGATATCCTCGATCCACGGCGCGAAAAGTATTCGCTCGATTATTATGTACGACTGGCCAAAGAGCTGGAGCGCATGGGCACGCATGTCCTCGGAATCAAAGACATGGCCGGACTGCTGCGGCCCTATGCCGCCTACAAGCTGGTGAAGACGCTGCGTGAGGCAGTGGGCGTGCCGATTCACCTGCACACCCATGACACCAGCGGCATCAACGCCGCCACGATTTTGAAGGCGGCGGAAGCGGGTGCGCACGTGGTCGATGGCGCGATCTCCGCGATGAGCGGCACGACCAGCCAGCCCAACCTGAACTCGCTGGTGGCCGCGTTGGCGCACACCTCCCGCGACACCGGTTTGAGCTTCGAGGCGTTAAACCAGTGCTCGGATTACTGGGAAACCGTGAGGACTTACTACGCGCCGTTCGACGAGGCGCCGAAATCCGGTAGCGCGGACGTTTATATCCACGAGATGCCCGGTGGCCAGTACACCAATTTAAAAGCCCAGGCCGAGGCGATGGGGTTAGGCGGCCGCTGGCCCGAAGTGGCTCGCATGTATGCCAACGTGAATTTTGCGTTTGGAGACATCGTGAAAGTGACGCCTTCGAGCAAAGTGGTGGGAGATCTGGCCCTTTACCTTTTGAGTCATGGTTTGACGATTCAGGATCTGGAGAACCTGCCTACCGATCATCAACTCACGCTGCCGAACTCGGTAGCGGACATGTTTATGGGATCGCTCGGCCAGCCGGAAGGAGGTTGGCCCTCGAAATTGCAGCAGATCGTGCTGCGCGGCAAGCAGCCGATCCGCGGACGGCCTGGCGAGCAGTTAGCGCCGGCGGATTTGGCGCAAGTCGCGGCCAAGGTCAAGGAGGAAACCGGCTCGACGAGCCGTACCGACCTACTCAGTTACCTGATGTATCCGGAAGTCTTCCTCAAGTTTGCGGCCGCGCGCACGCAATATGGCGAACTCGAAGTATTGCCTACGCCGCCATTTTTTTACGGACTGGAAGAGCGCCAGGAAGTGACGGTAGAACTCGAGCCAGGAAAGACGCTTATCATTCGTTTGCTGACGGTAGGCGAGCCGCGCGCCGATGGCATGCGCACGGTGTTCTTCGAGCTGAACGGCCAGCCGCGGGAGGTTGAGATTCGCGACAAGGCGTCCAAGCAGGAAACCGGAGCGCGCCGCAAAGCGGACCCAACGAAACCGGGCGAGGTGGGCGCGCCGATTCCAGGCGCGGTCACGCTGCTGCACGTCGAAAAGGGCGAGCATGTGAGTAAGGGCGACCGTCTGCTGGTGCTCGAGGCGATGAAGATGCAGACGACGATTTACGCTGCGATCGGCGGTACTGTGAAGGAGATCGTCGTGAAGTCGCGCGATGCTGTGGACGCACACGATCTCCTGCTCGTCATCGAGTGAGCGTTCGGGCTCGGGTTCACTTGCTGGTGGAAGCCGCTTGTTGCAGAACGAGTAATTCGGGAACGTTGAACATTTGGGCCACCGCCTGACGGATTTCGTCCGCGCTCGCGTTGTAGGGATCGATGAGCGACTGTACGCCGGCGGTCGGCACGGTTCGAAACGGCCGTGTTCCGGCGGGCATCTCGATCAGTCGTACGAACGCTTCCACGACTGGTTCAGGCCCCGGAGTTTCAGGGGCGCCATTCGCGGCATCGAATACGGCTTGAATGCGCGCCGCGTAATCAGCCACGGAGCCGTAGCCGGCTAAGCGCGCCTGGTCGGCCGCCGGTAGAAATTTTTCCAGAATGGGCGTTTTGTGGATACCCGGCTCCACCAGAACCGAATCGATGCCAAAGGGACTGAGCTCGAAGCGGTAGGCGTCAGCAATGGCTTCGAGGGCAAACTTGCTCGCGCAATACGCCGCCATGCAGGGGGCCACAAGACGCCCCGCCACGGAGCTGACGTGAATCAACAAGCCGCTCCGTTGACGGCGCATAGCGGGTAGGACCGCGCGATTGACACGTGCGACGCCGAAAACATTGACATCAAACAACTGCTGAATCTGTTCGACCGTGTAGGCTTCGGTCATGCCGATGGCCGCGATTCCGGCATTGTTGATGACCACGTCGATTCGTCCGGCGTCATCGAGAGCCTGTTGAATCGCTCTGTTTACCGAAGATTCCTGCGTGACATCCAGATCCAGGACATGCAGCGCTCGCCCTTCGCTGCTGGCAAACGATCGGAGCGCTTCCGCATGAGTTGCGTTCCGGCCTGCCGGGTCGCGCATGGTAGCGAAAACGGTGTGCCCGCGCCCAGCCAAGGCCTCACTAGCCAATCTTCCAAAGCCGGTGCTGGCGCCGGTGATCAAAACTACTTTTTTGTTGGTATCGCTTCCCATCCGCTCCAGAATAGCGGAAGGGAAACGCTCCCGTTAGACTAGAGTCATAAGAGAATTGGGGGCGTAGCTCAGTTGGATAGAGCATCAGCCTTCTAAGCTGAGGGTCGCAGGTTCGATCCCTGCCGCCCCTACCATAAAAACGAGTAGGGTGGGCTAATAGCCCGTCCACCGCTGCGAATTACATTCGCGGTACTGGCCCTGGAATTGCTTGCTGAGTACTAGCACCGGGTTCGAACTCCAAAGTCGTTGCCCCAATCTTGAAATGTATCTTGGCCAGAAACAGTCTGGTTAACAGGCAAGACAGGCTTTTGCAGCCCGAAATGAATCCGTGCGAACCGCCTAGTCCGTCGGGTTATCGACTCTCGCCGGCCCTCTCCGCAACGGAAAATGGCTCCGTAGGCAGTACTGCATGAATCAACTCTTAGTACGATCAGGCGCGCCGTTCATCCGATAAACTTTACATGAAAGCTTTGCCCGTCCGGATCTGCGAGCCATCGAACAACTTGGCGTTGCCTTCCACTTCGGCGCTGTTGACGACAAAACGTTCAAATGGCAGTGGCAACGCCCATCGTTGGAGTAGTTGCAAGGATATAACCAACCGGCAGTACCGCTAGGAGGAGCTTTGAAGGTTTATGTAGTCGCATGCTATATCACTAAGCGCAACCCGTTGAGGTCTCGCGACTTTTTCGAGCATAGCGAAATCGATTATGATGATCACACAGAAGCATTGTCATGAATTACTACGAGGAACTCGGAATTAAGGCCACTGCGGAGGAGGAGGAAATCCGCAAGGCACATCGCCGGCTCGTTAAGTTGATGCATCCGGACCAGCAGCCGGACCAAAGTCTGAAGCTGTTGGCGGAAACACAAATGAGGCGGCTGAACTCGATCGTCGCCACATTGCTCGATGCCGAGCAGCGCCGCGAATATGACAGCCAGCTCTATGCCAAACAGACAGCGCGGCCATCGCATCCGACCGCTTGGCATTCCGTTCCCTGGTGGATTGCCAGCACGCTGGGAGCGGTGGTGCTCACGGTAGGAGCGGTATGGTTCTGGGCCGACCATCTGGGGAGTTCTTTTGCCGGGCGTACGCCTGTGTATATATCGCCCCAAGCGACAGCCTCGACGCCTCCGGCAACCGCCGCCGTCCCTGGGAATGGACGAAGCACGCCCTCCTCCCAGCCGGAGGCCACTCCATCGGTCTCTGTCGTGGACCCGCCGCCCTCGGACGACAAACAACCCGCTGCGGGGATTCGCGCTAGCGTTGTGCCGTCCTCTTCGAGACCGGACACCTGGCGGGTGGGCGGAACGGAAAATCCTAAAGCTAAATCCAAAGAGGCCATTGCGGAGCTCGACAGAGCCCGCGCCGCCGCTCGAGCGAAAGCCACTGTGAATACGCCAGAGAAACCGAAGACGTTTAATTTACCAGTAGGTGCGCGACTCGCCTCGGCGGAACATGGCAGTTATCTTTCGGTCAAGAGCGTGCCGCTTCCCCCGGCGCCCGGCCTGAACGCCAGCACGCCTGCGCGCGAAGAAACGAGCGGCATCGGTTTGGCCGCCTTGCCAAATGCCCCTAGGGGTGAGCCACCGCTGAAACCCGACGCGGCGCCTTCTAACCCAGTCAATACCGCTTCGGCGGTCACGGACCCGCTGGAAGGCGAATGGGTTTATGCTCCGAAGGAGCCAGAAAAGCACAAGCCTGGGTTTTATCCGCCCGAATTCATCAGCCTCAAGCTCACGAAGAACGACGGGAGTTTACACGGCCAATACAGTGCGCGCTACGACGTTGCCAGCAATGAGCCTATTTCACCCGATGTGCATTTCCAGTTGACTGCCGTTGACAAGGTTTCACACAAGTTCGTGTGGCAGAGCAGCAACGGTAGCCGAGGCACCCTCGCCATTCGTTCACTCGACGGCCGGAGCATCAGGCTGGAGTGGCGAACCACCGTGCTCAGCGGCGGACCGGCCTTAACGTCCGGCATTGCCACCCTTGTTCGCCGTTCGCCCTAAAGCACTTGCCGGGTTGCAGTTTGCTCGCGGCTACTATTTCGGGCCCGCGAGGTTGAAGTTGTGAATAGCGGCGCCGGTGAAAATACCGGCCTGGGCGAAGTTGCCGACCGCGAGAGCGATCCGCCATTCTTTGTGCTTGCGGAAGACAATTTGCGGCATCAGCACGCCAACGGCGATTCCCGCCTTGATGCCTACGCCCTTGGCGCCGAACGTTCCGTTTGCGGAAGCCAGCAGTGCGTTCGATTCTCTCTTATGCCACGAACTGGCGGCGTCCGCGGTGGTTCCCGCCACCATCGCCACAATGCTGGCGATCCAGATGGCCTTGATACGGCGGTCGTGGCGATCTTCAATGGTCACCAGGCCCGGCTTCGGCATCACGAAGGGTGTGCCGGAAGAAAATGCGGAAGCGGGCAGCGCCAAGTTGGGAGCGCTGGCGAGTTCCCCAGGAGCGGCGACTCTTTGAGCCGGCAACAGACCTGGAGCGGCGAAAAGCAGCGACACGACGCCGATTATGACAGCGGGCGCGCAACATGATTTCATGAAACCCTCCGATCGCCGAGGCGATCACTGGTTTCATCGGCAGATGGGGCGGCAGAGCTTTAGGCTCTGCTCTCTAAGGGGGTATGGGGAAGCCTACCCATCTTCGGCCGGCGCGGCTGAAGATAGGCGGTGATCTAGAATGAGAGCGAGTTGCAATATGTCGGGGCGTAGCGCAGCCTGGTAGCGCACCTGCCTTGGGCGCAGGGGGTCGCAAGTTCGAATCTTGCCGCCCCGACCATGATTCTAAGGATTTGTTTGGTTTTCTCCCGCCCGTCAAACAGGCATGTACACACGAATGTACACGCTCCAGCCGTTTCGTTTATTGCGGCACGGCGGCCTGCGGGGTTGGGCTCCTCGGGATTGTAAGATCGACATGATGGTCTGGTCCGACGCTTCGCTCTCGGCCAACTTGGTGATCACGCAGTGCCGCAGATCGTGAAAGCGGAAACCGGCGAAGGGCGCCATGGCTTTCTTGCGTTCCGCTTCGGCTGCCTCAGTCGATGCCCTGGATTTCAACGC
>DASYAX010000304.1:0-23089 GCA_036501045.1 Bryobacteraceae bacterium | reverse complement strand
GACCATTTCGACCGAGCGAACGAATCACCGCATGATGGAAACATGGCACCCGCTAGGAGTGACGGGAATCATTTCCGCCTTTAACTTTCCAGTGGCGGTGTGGGCGTGGAATGCGGCGCTGGCGTTGGTGTGCGGCAACTCCGTCGTATGGAAGCCGTCGGAAAAGACCCCGCTTTGCGCACTCGCTGTCGGATCCTTATTCGAGCGCGCCGCCGGGAAGTTTGGCGGAGTGCCGCCAGGCCTTTCCGCGGTCGTGAACGGCGGCCAGGAAGTGGGTAAAGGTTTGGTCGCGAATCGGCTGGCGCCGCTGGTTTCGGCAACGGGCTCGACCGCGATGGGACGCCAGGTTGCGCCTAAACTGGCGGAGCGCTTCGCGCGAGCGATCCTCGAGCTGGGCGGGAACAACGCAGCAATTGTGTGCCCCTCAGCGGATCTCGACTTGGCGCTTCGCGGTATTGCTTTCGCGGCGATGGGAACCGCCGGACAACGATGCACGACCTTACGCCGGCTCTTCGTGCATGAAAATATTTATAGCGATCTGGTGGGAAAGCTAAAGCAGGCGTATGGCTCCGTTACCATTGGAGATCCTCGCCAATCCGGGACATTAGTCGGGCCGTTAATCGATGCGCGGGCCTTTGAGTGCATGCAGCAAAGTCTCGCCGAAGTGAGGGCCGGTGGAGCGCAAGTGACGGGCGGCGAGCGCGTGAGTGTGGCCGGCTGTCCGCAAGGATATTATGTCCGGCCGGCACTGGTCGAAATGCCAAGTCAAAGCGACGCTGTGAAACGCGAGACCTTCGCCCCGATTCTTTATGTGATGAGGTATCGCGAATTCGAGGAAGCTGTGCGTCTGCACAATGACGTGCCGCAAGGACTGGCCTCTTCCGTTTTCACGACCGATTTGCGGGAAGCGGAGCGGTTTTTATCGGCTCAGGGATCGGACTGCGGGATCGCCAACGTGAATATCGGGCCTTCGGGCGCGGAAATCGGCGGAGCCTTTGGGGGCGAAAAAGAGACGGGCGGCGGACGCGAATCGGGCTCCGATGTTTGGAAGCTGTATATGCGGCGCGCCACGAACACCATCAACTATGGCCGAGAGTTGCCGCTCGCTCAGGGCGTGAAATTCGAGCTTACATAAAAGGCCCGTTCTTCCGGTATGCCGGCCATTTATTCTGTAATCGAAGGATATGAAAATGCAACCTCGTTTAGATGCTCAGAAGGCGGCCCCAGCGGCGGTCCAGGCCCTGTTGGCTTTGTCGGGCTATGTTCGCAAGTCGTCAGGTTTAGAGCCCGCCTTGCTCGAATTAGTTAAGCTTCGCGCTTCGCAGATCAACGGCTGCGCTTATTGCATTGACATGCACAGCAAGGATGCGCGGGCGAACGGCGAGAGCGAGCAACGCCTGTACGCGCTCGACGCATGGAAGGAAACTCCTTTCTTTACGGATCGCGAGCGCGCCGCGCTTGCGTGGACGGAAGCCATCACGCTCATTCGGGAAGGGCACGCACCGAATGAAATCTATGAAGAGGCGCGCCAGCGCTTCAGCGAAGAAGAGCTTGTCAACCTGACCCTCGCCATCATCACGATTAATGGGTGGAATCGTCTGCTGATCGGGTTTCGCGCGGTCCCCGGCGAGTACCAGCCCGCCGCTCGTGTCAAAGCCGAAGGCGGTAACCGGTAAGGCGACTTACTGCATTTTCGCCAGCAAGCCCGTCAATAGCAGGCCCGTGCAAGCAGTAACGAAGTCCGCGGGCGTGTCGTAGCCGCCCGCGTAACGCTGCTCGAGATGAAGAGCGCCGATGCCGTGCACCAGGCCCCAAGCGGCGCACGCCAGAAGCTTGGGATCGCCCGACCGCACCTCGCCCGTGCCCTGTCCGTCGGCAATCACTTGCTCCAGCACATGAAAGGCACGGTCCCCCGCGGCACTCGTAACCACTCGTTCCGCCGGGTTGTCCGTCTCGAACATTACTTCAAAATAGGCGGCGTGCTTCCTGGCAAACGCAACGTAGGCCAATGCCATGGCCGACATGCGCGGAACGAACCCCACATCGGCTTCGTCGCAGGCTTGTTGCAGCGCGTCGCCGAATTTGGTGAAGCCTACCTCTCGAATGGCCGCAATCAGCTCGGATTTGTTGCTGAAATGCCGGTAAGCGGCCATTCTGGAAACGCCAGCGCGCGCGCCGATTTCCCGCAAGGTCAATGCGGCCAACCCTTTACTCGCGATGAGCCGCAAGCCGGTCTCAATCAGAGCCGCTCGCAGATTTCCGTGATGATAGGCCTTCTTTGCGCGCATGGCTTATCTTGGCATTTTATGTTGACATTGGCAACATTTTGGTTTTATGATGTTGACGTGGTCAACATAAAATCGGAATTTAACAAACTCTGGTCAAACAGTGCGCCTCTTACGGCTACAACTTTGCTCATGCTGGCCGCTTTCATTCCTTCGCTGGCTGCCGTTTTCATGGATCCGCAACAGATTACGGGCGTTCCGGCGTGGCTGAAACCCGCGAAGTTCGCCATTTCGAGCGCGGTTTTTACCGGAAGTATGGCGTGGCTGTTCGGCTACATTACGGTCTCACCGAACTGGAAACGCCGCCTGGGTTCGGCGCTGTCGGCTGCTGTGACGATTGAAGTAACGCTGATCGATTTTCAGGCAGCCCGCGGCGTGACAAGCCACTTCAATGTCAGCAGTACGGAAAACATGGTGATCTGGGGCATGATGGCAACGTGGATCGGCATCCTCTTACTCTCGATGATCGGTGTTTTGATTCTGCTCGGACGGCAAACGTTCGCCGATGCTCCGTGGGGCTGGAGCTTGCGTCTGGCCATGCTGATTACCATCCTGGGCGCGGCTTCGGGCGGTCTGATGACACGTCCTACGGCATCACAATACAATGCACTTGCCCACCACGAAGCGGTCTCTATCGTTGGCGGCCACACGGTGGGCGCTCCGGATGGCGGTCCCGGCATTACCGGACTGAATTGGAGCAAGAATCACGGAGATTTGCGCGTCCCGCATTTTTTTGGCCTGCATGCGCTGCAAATCGTGCCGCTGCTGTTCTGGGTATTGCGGCGGCGGCGGCGGACGCGATCGAAACAGCGCGAGACGCGGCTGGCCTTCGCAACGGCAGGCAGCTATCTTGGCCTGGTTTCCTTATTGATATGGCAGGCATTGCGGGGACAGGCAATAGACCAGCCCGATGAAACAACTTTGGCTGCGTTTGCACTTTGGCTGGGCGTGTCTGGCATAGCGATGCTCTGGGTTAACCGGGCGGCCGCTCGCGATCAGGTCAAATCAAACGCCTCGACAGCCGCCTGGAACCTGTTTTGAGCCCGGATCAAATTTTTCGCTTCTGCAATTCTCTGGCTTTGGCTGGCTGGCTCATTCTGATCTTCGCCGGCCGAGTGCGATGGACAAGCCGCGTTCTTTGCGGAGTGGCCTTGCCTCTCCTATTCGCCTGCGCCTATCTTGGACTGCTGGCCAGCCACTGGGGCGAAGCAGCCGGCAACTTCAGCACGCTCTCCGGAGTGGCCTCACTGTTTTCGAACCGGTGGCTGCTGCTTGCCGGCTGGATTCACTACCTCGCGTTCGATCTGTTTATCGGCTCGTGGGAGGTGCGCGATTCCCAAGACAACGGCATCTCACATCTCCTGGTGATTCCATGTCTAGTGCTGACGTTTCTGCTTGGACCAATCGGCCTGCTTCTCTATTTCGCCGTGCGCTTTTTTCGGACGCGGATAATCGAGGCTAACTTGAATGGGAAATGACTGCGCGGTGGGGGAAAAATGAGATCGGCGTTTTGACGCCGCCGCTTCCGCTTGCGGCTTTTCCATACTGATAGGCGTGAGGATTCTTCTCTTCAGCGGAAAAGGCGGAGTTGGAAAGACCAGCGTGGCGGCGGCGACGGCGGTGCATCTGGCCGAAGCGGGCAGGAAGACGCTGGTGATGAGTGTAGACCCGGCGCACAGTCTGGCGGACTCATTCGATCTCGAAAGCCCCTTGTTTCACGGCAGCACGCGCGAGCCGCTCGAAATTGCAAGCCGGCTTTTCGTTCAGGAAGTCAACATCAACCACGAGATGAAGCGCCATTGGAAGGCGATTTCGGCGTATATCACCGGAGTTTTGCGCACCACCGGACTGGGCGGCGTGGAGGCCGAAGAGATGGCGATCTTTCCCGGCATGGAAGAGTTAAGCGCCATGATGTATGTCAACCAGTACCGAAAAAGCGGTGAATTCGAAGCGATCGTGCTCGATTGCGCGCCGACCGCCGAATCGCTGCGCTTCGTGAGTCTGCCCGCGACGCTTGATTGGTACATGAAGCATATTTTTGCCGTGGAGCGAAGTCTGCTGAAAGCAGTGCGTCCGCTGGCCAATCGCCTTTCCCCGGTGGAACTGCCGCCGGACAGCTATTTTCGCAACGTGCAGGACCTGTTCGAAAAGATGGAGGGCATCGATAGCGTGCTGGAAGATGCCGCCATCACGAGCGCGCGCCTGGTGACCAACGCCGAGAAAATGGTACTCCGTGAGACGCAGCGGGCTTTCGTTTACTTTACGCTGCATGGGCTGACGGTGGATAGCATCATTGTTAACCGGCTGATTCCGCAAACGGTCCACGACGCCTTCTTCCAAAATTGGCAGGACTCCCAGCGGAAGACACTCGCCGAAATTATCCAGTATTTTGCGCCGGTGATGGTGCGCCAGGTTCCCATGTTTCCCAACGAAGTCATCGGCTATGACCGTTTGCGGGAAATGGCGCAGCTTTTATATCCCGCGGGTGAAGATCCGGCGGCTCCATCCCGGCAGGCGCCACCGTATTCGTTTGCGCGCGCGGGCGACCATTACGAGGTGCGTTTGGACATGCCTTTCGCCGAAAAGGCCGAGATCGGACTATTCAAAAAACACGACGAGCTAATCGTAGAAGTAGGGACGATCCGCAGGCATATTGGGCTGCCGACTACCATGGCGGCATTGAAGCCAGCCAGAGCGAAGCTAAACGGGCGTATCCTAGTGATAGAGATGAGGGACGCAGAATGAGTGAAACTCAGGATTCGTCGGCGAGCGGTTCCGGCAGACGGGCGAACGCGGAGTGTTTCTGCGGCGACGTACGGCGGGTATTCGATGAGATCGCGAATGCATTTGCTCCACCGGAGAACGTGCGTCAGCATTTTCGCGAAGCGCATATACAGGCGCTGATGGGGATTCGCGAGATGATCACGAATCGGATCGATCACTTGAATCGCCCGGCCAAGGGCACCAGCGTACCGGTGGATTAAACACCAGCGAAACGGCCATCCGGCATTCAGATCCCACGTTCGAGCTGAGCTTGACACTCAGGCATAGATAATCTAAATATAGATTATCTATGGATAGACTGTTGCCTGGAACGCTCGAAATGTTGATTTTGCAGACTCTGGCGCGCGGCGCGCTGCACGGCTATGCCATTGCGCAGTACATTCAACAGACATCCGAAGAAGTGCTGCAGGTGGAAGAAGGGTCGCTTTATCCAGCTCTGCAGCGGCTTTTACGAGAACGCTGGGTCGTCGCCGAATGGGGGATGTCGACCCGGAACAGGCGCGTACGGACGTACAAGCTGACCCCGGCTGGACGCAAACAGCTCCAACGCGAAGCATCGGGATTCGAGCGTTTGCTCGAAGGCATTCAGCGAATCATGAGGCCAGCCGAATCATGAATCCAATTTCCCGATGGTTGGAACACCGGCGCGTGGACCGCGAGCTCGCTGACGAAATACAAGCGCATCTCGAGGAAAAGATCGAGCGGCTAATCGAGGAAGGTCAAAGCGCAGAAGAGGCTCGAGGAAACGCTCGCCGCCAGTTTGGAAATCCACTCTTGCAGCAAGAGGGCAGCCGGGAGATGTGGGGTTGGAACGCCATCGATGAGTTGGCAAGAGATCTGCGGTTTGGATGCCGCGTACTTGCGAAGACTCCCGCATATACGCTAACAGCGATAGCCGTGCTGGCGCTCGGGATCGGCATGAATACGGCGATGTTCAGCGCTGTGAAAGCTGCGCTGCTGAGCGGATTGCCGTACCCCGATCCGGATCGGCTTGTGGAGCTGTGGCAAACAAGCAAGAAGTGGGATCTGATGAATGCATCAGGTCCGGACTTCCGGGACTGGCGAGATCAGAATCGATCAATGGAACACCTGGCCAGCTACGACGGCGATACGGTGACGCTTTCGGGCGACTTCACCGCGCAGCGAATCCCAATCGGCGTTGTTTCGAGCGGGTTCTTTGAGACGTTTGGTACACAGGCGGCAATCGGGCGGACGTTCACTACCAAAGAGCAAAAACCGGGAGGTACGCCGACGGCTGTGCTCGGATACGGCCTTTCAGAGAAGGTCTTTGGCCAAGCGGCGCAGTCAATCGGCAAATCAGTCCGAATGGATGGTATGACGTTTACCGTGATAGGCGTTATGCCGCCGGGATTTGATTTCCCGTTCTGGGCGAAGGCCTGGATTCCACAGGATTTTTTTGGCGTGAGTTCCTCACGATCGTCTCACAACTACCATGTTGTCGGACGCCTGAAAGAAGGTATATCGATCCAGCGGGCGCAGGGAGATATGGATGTCATCGCCGCGCGATTGGCGAAAGCGTACATCGATGATAGAGACGAAGGCATCCGAGTTGGTTCGTTGTATGACTACGTGGTCGGTCCGGTTCGCCCGGCGTTTCTGATTCTGCTGGCCGCCGTGACCCTCGTTTTGTTGATTGCCTGTGTAAACATATCGAACCTGCAGATGGCACGCGCTACGGTGCGCGTGAGAGAACTGGCGCTGCGTACGGCACTCGGAGCGGGCCGCGGTCGGCTCATTCGCCAATTGTTGACAGAGAGCGTTCTCTTATCGATAGCGGGTGGAATCGCAGGCTTCGTGCTCGCCATCGTGGGTACGGCGCTCCTACGGCACTCCGCTCCGGCAAACATTCCACGAATCGAAGCCATTCGGGTGGATGGCGGTGTGCTTTTCTTCACCTCCGCTTTGTCCATTGCAGCCGGTCTCCTGTTCGGAGTACTGCCGGCGGTCGTTGGATCCCGCATTGATGTGAATGATTCGCTCAAAGAGGGATCCGGAAAGAGCACGGCGGGACCAGGATTAAGGCGCTGGGGCAACGGCCTGGTGATCGGCGAGATTGGACTGGCGATTGTGCTTCTCGCGGGTGCGGTCCTCCTGCTGAAGAGCTATTGGAAACTGGCCCACGTGGATTCCGGACTTAGATCTTCGGGTGTTTTCACGGCAGATCTCTCCTGGCCGGTGGCGGACGCAAGTAGGCTGGACGGAAACAAGGTGGCGGCGCTATCGAGAGAGTTACTGGATCGCGTCAGCCGCCTGCCCGGAGTGGAAGCCGTCGCACTCGTTCGTCCTCTGCCAGTACGCTCCTCCGGATCGGACGGCGATTTCGAGATTGAGGGACGGCCGCTGCCCGCCGACCCTCACCACAATCCAAATGCGTTTTATCGAGTGGCTAGCACGCAGTACTTCAAGGCCTTCGGCCTGCCGATTCTGCAGGGCCGCTCTTTCAATGCCCAAGACGATCGATCTCAGCAGCAGGTAGCGATTGTCAATGAATTGTTCGTGAAGAAATTCTTTCCGGCGGATAATCCCATCGGAAAGCGGATTCGTTTTCTGGGGTTCGATTCGAAGCCACAGTTCATGACAATAGTTGGCGTGGTCCCCGATGTGCGTGCGTTCGGGCTGAACAAGCCTGCCGATGCCGAAGTTTTTGCCGAGTACATGCAGCACACCGGGTCCGGTCTCGATGCCACGCTGCTCGTTCGCGGACCCGCCGGCGATCAGCCAGCGATACGGTCGGTGATCACTTCGGTGAATCGAGACACGCCCGTTAACTTCGAGGACATGGACGAAGTGATTGCCGGAACCATGTCGCGGGAGCGCTTCCAGACTTTCTTGCTGAGCCTATTCGCGAGTTTCGCGCTTCTGCTGGCGGCGATAGGAATTTACGGACTTCTCTCGTATACCGTGACGAGGCGCACGAATGAGCTTGGAATCCGCATGGCGCTGGGCGCTGACCGCAAAGTCGTTCTTGCATCGGTCTTAGGGGAAGGAAGCAGACTCGTTTGCGCAGGCCTGCTGGTGGGGTTGCTTTGCGCGCTGCCACTGGCGCGAACGCTTTCGAGCTTGTTGTTTGGAGTGACTGCTGGCGATCCAGCGTCTTTTCTTGCAGTCGTATTGTTATTCGCGGTGGTAGCGCTTTTAGGCTGCTATCTGCCGGCGCGCCGTGCTTCGAAAATTGATCCGATTGTCGCGTTGCGATACGAATAACTCATGGCGCTTTGAAAGGGCTACAAGCCGGTGTTTCAGTACATCCCATCGCGCACGCGGCCGATAGCCAGCCGCAGTTCCTCCAGACGCTCTACAAGCAGCTCGGGGTTAGCTCCTTTGCCGGTTTGGGTCAAACGACTCGCTTGCGTGTGAATCGATTCCGCCTTGGAGAGAGCGGAATCGCCATCCGAGCGTCTTGCAGAGCGATAGGCGCTCCGGGCAACGGCGACAAAC
Organism: Bryobacteraceae bacterium; assembly: GCA_036501045.1. Taxonomy (GTDB): domain Bacteria; phylum Acidobacteriota; class Terriglobia; order Bryobacterales; family Bryobacteraceae; genus Bog-105. Next base: position 14,561 of record DASYAX010000304.1, on the reverse strand, counting down.
ATGAATCCCGAATTAATTTCGTTTTCGATCGACTTCAGCAAAAGTTCATGCGGTAGTGGGAGCGGGTCTTTTCTCACGCTTTCCTGTCTCCGGCCGGTAGTCAAGTTGATATATGCCACGCGAAATTGGTGCTTCGTCATTTAGTGCCCTGGGCCCGGTATGGTTCTCCGCCGCCCCCAAGGTATTCCTCCGATCCCGCAACTGTCGGCTGCCGGACGCCCGACTGTAGGCAAAGACCGGCTTGGTTTGTGAAAAGTCACATGACCGGATGGATGTGACTTTCTGCGAAGAAGAGCTCTCTTAATGGTCTAGACAAGTTACGGGTTTGCGGCCAACGCTTGTGCGATCCTCAGATCTGGTTCTAAGACGGGTCGGAGGGACGCTTTCTATCGATGAGCGAGGAGGAGGAACGGCTTCTCGAGGAGCTGCGCAATGCGGCGGAAGGGGATCTGCGCGCTTTCGAAGGCTTGGTTCGGCTGCACCAAAGGCGCATTGTTGCCGATTGCCGGCACATTACGAAAGACCAAAGCATCGCCGAAGACTTGGCGCAGGAGGTTTTCGTGAAGGCCTATTTCGGCTTGGCGAATTTTGAAGGGCGGGCGTCGTTCCGCCACTGGCTTCAGGTGATCAAGGTCCACCATTGCCTGAATCACTTGAAAAAACAGAAGAATAAGGCGATCAGCATGGAGGACGAGGGTCTTCGCGGCGCCGAGCTTAAGGCATTCTCGACGATTGACAAGGATTTTGGCCGAATCAGCGATCGGGAAATTATTCATCGCGTGCTGGACGCTATGCCCGAAGCCCTCCGCATCCCTTTAGTGCTACGCGACATGGATGAATTGTCGTATGAAGAAGTGGCGGGCAGTCTCAAAATCGGGTTATCGGCGGCTAAAATGCGAATAAAGCGGGCACGCGAGTGGTTCAAGAACCGTTATCAAATAGAACTGGGCATGACCAGCCAACGGGCCTATGAGTGAAGATTCTGAAGTGCCGGGAGACGCCTCCGGGCAAGAACCCGATCAGCCGATCGCCGCATTGGCGGAATTGGAACAAGACATATCACCCACATTTTTTAATGTTGTGCGAAAGAAGATACACCGGCGTACAGCCGCCGCTCAGGTTGTATCGTTCTCATGGAGTGTTCCAAAGATGATCTTTTTTGAATTGGCGGACATTTTCACGCGCCTGCTAATGCTCGCCGGCAAGCGCAAAGGAAGGTCGCTTTGAAAGAGAAATTGTTTGGAGCTTTCACCAATTTATTCGATTCCTGCATCGCGGCGGCGCCCAAGGTGGCGGTCGGCATCGTGCTCATCGTCGCCGGTCTGCTCGCCGCCAAAGCGATCGAGCTGGTGCTGCGGTTCCTGCTGACCCGCATCCGCTTCGATCATTTGATGGAGAAGGCCGGCATCGATAAGACGCTGCAACGGATCGGCGTGCGCCAACAGCTCAACTTCTTCATCCCGCGGCTGGTTTATTTTCTGGTCCTATTTGTGCTGGCCAAGACGGCGGCCGATGCGCTCGGTTTGCTCGCGATCTCAAGCGCGATCGGAGCCTTTTTCGCCTATCTGCCAAACATCGTCGCTGCCCTTCTGCTGCTAATCTTGGGCACGTCGGTGGGACAATTTGCCGGTCAGACGGTTACCCAGGCGGCGCAGAATTCGGGTATCGATTTTGCTCCTTCGCTCGGCAAGCTGGTGTCGGCCCTTATCGTTTTCGTGGTGGCGATGATGGCGATCGCAGAGCTACAGATCGACACCAACATGATTCGCATCGTGACCAGCTTTATTTTGGGAGCTGGGGCGCTCGCGTTCGGACTTTCCTTCGGACTCGGTACGCGCGATATCATGCGCAACATCACCGCCGGCTTTTACTTGCGGAAGTACCTGGAGATTGGCAAAAGCCTCGAAATCGCAGGGCAACGCGGCGTGCTGAAAGGGATCACGGCAACGCACGTTCTTCTTGAAAGCGCGGGTGAGGAGATCAGTATTTCGAACGCGACGTTTTTGGAGCAGGTGGCTAAGACAATAGCTTACTGATTTTCGGGGCCGGTCTTTGCAGGCACCGGCGCAGCCGGCAACATATTGCGGATCGCGGCAATGCGCCAGCCGCTCGAGCCGCGCGTCAGCAGCAGCGTGGTCCACATTCTGCGGGTTTTGTTGCCGGCGAGGCCGCTTAGATCATAGCGTCCATCGGCAAGCGCGACATCGGGTTCCACAAAGCGGATGGATTCGATGGTAATGCTTCGGTTGCCACCGGTCCGCTGGGAGCTCTGGAGAGTTCCACGCACTACTTCGTCGCGGCCCTTTCGCCATTCGCCGGAAGATACCAATTGATCGGCCGCGGCCGTGAAGAGTCCGGCTAGCTGCTTTGCATCCCGATGTTCGCGAGCCTGGAGATACTCCCGGACAACGGCCCGAATCGCGGCTTCGTCAGCGGCAGGACCCGTGGGGGCCTGCGCGGACAGAAGTGCGGCGATGAAAAGACCAACGACGATTCTTGACGGGATATTCCAGCCTTTGATGCTCATGATGTTATAGGTAGCATCATGAGCGTCAGGACGACAGTAACGCTGGATGAGGATGTTCTGGAGCGCGTTAAGAAAGTCAGCCAGTCCCGCGGCATCTCGTTCAAGAACACTCTAAACAGTTTGTTGCGGGCGGCATTGATCCAGTCGAACCAGATTGGAAAGCGCACATTGCGTGTAATCCCACGCGCATGGGTTATCGGCCGAATCTGAATTACAATGACGTCGAGTCTCTGCTGAATATGGCGAGGGCGCTCAACACCGGTGATTATTCTCGATGCGAACGATGTTCGCGATGCCCGCAATGGGATACTCCGCAGCACGCGGCAGCAAGCAAGGACTACAAGTACTAGGAGCACCAATGCCGGTCTTAGCGTTTTTCGTGCTAGCTTCTTAGTAGCGTGAAACGCGTTTGCAGCAGCGCTCGCTCCAGAATCGCGGACTGAACACAGCGTTTCAAACCGCGAACGGCTCGCCCACTTTAACCCGCGCGCCCCTCAGTTGCCTATGAACACGTTGCATCTGCCGTCACTCACTTTCCGGCCGGCGGCATTTCTCTCGGGCGCGCCTGGTCCCTGGGCTGGCCATTTGACCTTCGCTTGCGATTTGATAACGGCTCTAAAGCCACAAACCATCGTAGAGCTCGGCGTGTATTACGGCGACTCGTATTTTGGCTTCTGTCAAACAGTGGCAGAGCATGGTTTCGCTTGCACATGCTATGGGGTGGATAGCTGGGAAGGCGGCGAGCGTTCCGCTTACGACACCGTGAGCCGCTACAACGACCGCCACTACCGCGCCTTTTCTCATCTGCTGCGCCACACCTTCGATGAAGGTCTCGATCAATTCCGCGACCAAAGCATTGGACTGCTTCACCTGAATGCCTTACACAGCTTTGAGGCTGCGCAACACGATTTCGACCGGTGGCTGCCCAAGGTTCGCCTCGGCGGCGTGATCCTTCTGCACAACATCGCGGTCCGCGCAGGCGACTGGGGCGTTTGGCGGCTGTGGGAAGACTTACAAAGCAAATTTCCAAGCTTCGCTTTCCACAATGCGGGCGGCCTGGGCGTATTGTGGAAAACGGGCGGAACGGACAAGCAGAACGTCTATCTGGAAGAGCTCTTTTGTGGGTCGGCCGAGAACCAGGGACGCGTCCGCCATTATTACAACCTGTGCGCCGAGCGATTGGAGCTGGGCTACAAGTTAGAACAGGAGCACGCGGAGTGTGAACAGATGCGAACGCGGGACACCGCGCGACTGGAAGAGGAACGCAAAGCGCAAATAGCATCCGCCGCCGGGCGGGAACGGGAGCGAACGAGCCATAACCTTTTGTCGCAAGACCTTTCCATTGCGCGCGGCAACGTCGACGAACTGAAAGCGGAGATCGAAAGCCTCACGGCGATGCAGGCGGAAACGCAAAGTGAGCTGTCCGAGGCGCGAAAACTTAATGCGCGTCTGGCCGCGACTCTCGATCAGGAACGAGTCCAGCGCGCGAGGATGGAAAAGTCGGCGTTCTGGCAGATGACCAAGCCCGTGCGCCTCGCGCTCGAGCGCTTCCGTGGGCTAAAACGGCGCTAAGCCACCCAACGGGTCAGCATCAGACATGCGCAGGCGGCGCGTCCACCAGCACCGGCTCGGCAGCCGGCAGTGAAGCGTTGGTATATGTTTCTATCGCTTCTTCCGGGCTGCCATCCACCACCAGGCGACCCTTATCCAGCAGAATGGCGCGGTCGCAGTAGTCCCTTATGGGCCCCATGGTGTGACTGACCATCAAGATCGTCTTACCCGACTCGCGAAAGTGGCGAAGGCGATCGAAGCACTTTGCCTGGAAGGCGAGATCGCCCACGGCAAGGATCTCATCGACCAACAAGATCTCCGGATCGACCTCGGTTGCGACCGAGAACGCGAGCCGCATATACATGCCGGATGAATACTGCTTGACGGGCGCATCGATAAAATCGCCGATGTCGGCGAAATCGATGATGCTCTGCTGGCGGTTCAGCATCTCACGCTTCGAAAAGCCCATGAGCAAACCATTCAACAGGATGTTTTCGCGTCCGGTCAACTCATGATGCATGCCGGCTCCAAGCTCAATTAGCGGCGCGATGGTGCCATTCACCTCCACGCGCCCGGCGGAAGGAATATACACGCCGGCCATAATCTTGAGCAAGGTACTCTTGCCCGAGCCGTTGCGGCCGATGATTCCGACCATTTCACCTTGACGGATGGTCAGCGAAACATCGCTTACCGCTTCAAACTCGTGGTAACTTTCCCTCTTACGAAACAGCTTCGAGAAAAGTTCACGCACGGTATCGGGCCGCTCATGAATAACCCGGAAACGTTGCGTAACGTTTTCTACCGCGATCGCAGTTGAGTAACCTGTCATCTTAGGCTAGACGTAGAAAACAAACTCATCCTGGCGGCTCTGGAAAATCCGGAATCCCACGTATAAAGCCACAAACGCGCAGGCAAAGGAGGCAAGTACCGATTGCCAGGTCGGCAGCAGTCCGTAGTAGACGCTCAAGCGGAATCCATTCAGCACATAAAGCAGGGGATTGAGCTTGAAGAAGATTCGGTAGCGGGCGGGAAACAGGTCCAATGAATAAATGATCGGAGTTACATAAAACCAAACCTGCAACACGATCTGAACAATGTGGGCAACATCCCGGTAATAGACATTCGCAGCCGCGAAAAAAAACGTCGCGCCTAAAGTAGTTAGGACGAGCGCAAGCAAAGGAATGGGCAGATAGATCCAGGTTAGATGGAACGGCTGTCCCGTAAAGAGCACGATTAAAACCAGCGGAATGAGCGAAAGCAGCAGGTTAATCATGTTCGAGACCACCGCCGCAACCGGAAAGACCAGCTTGGCGACGCGAACTTTTTTGATGAGATCGGCGTTGCCGACGATGGACTCGGCGGCGTAGGTCACCGATTGAGAAAAGAAGGTCCAAGGCAGCAAAACGCTCAGCACGAAAACGGCATAGTGCGGCACCTTCATTACCATGATGGTGGAGAACACCACGGTGAGCACTAACATGAGGAGCATGGGGTTCAATAACGCCCACACGAATCCCAGGAAGGAGCGCTTGTAACGGAGCGTCAATTCCTTCAGCGCGAGCGCCCAAATCAACTCGCGATAGCGGTACGTATCCCGCAACAGTTCAGTCATGACCTTGAGATGGCAAAAGAATGGCGAACCCTTAACGCCGGCAAGTTAAACAAAAGCAATTCCCCTTATTGTACCGAAGGCCAGCACCCCGCTAGCGAACCTTGAACTTGTAGAAAAACTCCAAGCTGACGTTGCCATTGAAGTCCCGCAATGCCACCGCCGAAAACCTCGATGTTAGATCCCACTCCACGCGGACGATTTCGGAATTCGTTTGGGTGACATCCGTGATGTAGGTGAACGTAATGTTGCTTGCAATCTTTTCCTGCAATGTGACGCGGGCACTGGGCTGCCCGTTGCTGCCTGAGAAGGACGGGTCGATCTTGAACTGGGTCAGGCCGAATACTCGCTGTACGCGGCTCGCCAGCGGATTGGCGACGGCTTGCCCCAGGATGGCGGATTCGCCCATTTGACTCAGCGACTGCTGCTGGGGCACCGGCTGACGCGCGGCAATGGTGGGATCGGCGGGCGTGGTATTGGTCGCCAGTAACTGAACAATCTGCTGAAACGTAAGCGGGGGATCAGAGCGGTAACTCAATTTGAGGTTGTTCATCGGACCGGAAACATCGATTAAGACATCGACGCCTTGCGCAACCGTTTCCAGCGATACGTTCAGGATGGGGTCAATCGCATTGGGATCGTAGAAATTGATTGTCCCGGTATTTACCGTGTAGGTATTTCCGAAAAACACCAATTCCCCATTTGTGACATCTACCCTTCCGAGAATCCCGGGCGTGTCAGCGGTTCCGCGAATCGTGAGGTTCGAAAAAACTTCCAAACGGTTCGCATACGTGGTGACGACGCGCAAGTCGGCAGCGGTAACCACTCGAATCGCGAGTCTCATGCGCGAAAGCAAGGGAGACGGAGCGCTCGGAGTGGACGGTGGCGTTGCGGCAACCGAAAGAATGGAGCCTGCATCGCTCGAAGAGGAATAGGCAATGCGTTGAATCGTGACCGTGCCTCCCAGCAGAGATCGCCTGCTGTTGCCGATCAGACTAAGATTGGCACTGGATGTCACGCTGATCCCCGAATAGCGAGTACGTACATTGGTCGCCGCAGCACGCAGGTTGTAGCTAGGCGAAGAGGTAGCGAAGCCAACAAATCCGGCCAAAGTGATCTTTCCGCCGCCGCTCTCTCCCGTCAAGTTTTGAATGGTGGCGTTGGTTCCGTTCAGGAGGATGACGCCGTTTCCATTCGATAAGCCATTGGGGGACTCGGCATAGTTCACGTTGGCGTTCTTCAGCTCCACGCGGCCATTCAGCAACGGCTGCGCGAAACTACCATGAATGGTGGCATCCACCGCGACTTTGCCCGAGGAGTAGAAGTCGCGATCCACATCCTGGAGCACGCCCAGGTCGGCGTTGGCCTTCAGATTCAGTCCCAATGGAGCGCTAGGGTTTTTGAGATTAACGGCGCCGGAAGCAATGATGGAAGTGCCCGGGCCTTCGATGTGAAGCTGCTGCACCTGAACGACGGAATGATTTAACGCCACGACAATCGGGCCGTCATTTTGAAAATCAATCGATCTGGTGGATGGAGCGCCCGTGGGGGTACGCTGTGGGTTCGTTCGGACGTCGAAACGGTCGAGCTGCAGCCGGCCGCTAAGATTGCCGGTATTTAGCAGCGGCCCGTCTAGGGAGGCTTGTCCTTCGACGAGCGCATCGAACGCGGGCTGGAGCTCGGCGTTGGTAGCGAGAAATGGCGCGATATTCGAATAACGGACATTGGAGAATGCCAAGCTGGCGCGGGTCGGGTATTCGCCGCTCAGTTGCGACTGGCCGGAGCCGTGGATCTGGCTGCCGGCGATGTCCGAATCGAGGCGGAAATTCAGATTGGAGCCGGTTGTTTTCGCAACGAAATCCGCCGCGCCGAGTTTACGGCTATCCACCTGCAGTGCATGAGCGGAAAGGCCGGCGTCCAGACTCGAAACGCGAAGTTCTGATTTTCCGTGCTGGTCGCGTAAGCTGGCGGAAAGATCCGCCGCCAAATGCAGCGTTCCGGCGATACCCGGCTCCGCCTGCCGCGCATGTTCGATTTTGGCAACCTGGAGATCGCCGCTATCGAGCCGGAATTTCAGCGAGCCCCCGCTGAAATCACCCGCCTTATGGGTGAAGGAGCCGGTTGCCGTTAGGCGGCCCGCCGGTGCATCGAGCGTTAGCGACGGAATATCGACCAGCGTCCCCGAATAGCGCAAACTGCCGTCCAAACGGTTAATTGGTTCTTGATACAAGTTGGCTCGCGTTAGCACGAAACTCAATTGCGCCATCGGCATTTGTATGGTTCCCGTGAAATGAGCCTTGGCGGAGAGATCGCCGCGCGCGGGGATGACGGTCTGCCCGGCGACGGCCAGCGCCTTGGCAATCGCCAGATTTTGGATCGAGGCATCGGCCTCGGTAGGGTAGTCCTTCGCCAGCGTCGTGCGGCCGTTGACCTCAATATTCGATCCCGCAAAGCCAGACGTCAGATGATAGTTCATCGCGCCATTGGTTGTCCGCACAGTCGCGGTCAGATCGCCGGCATCTTGATTTTGCACCCGCAGGCCGCGCGCCGTAAGATCGGCAGTAACACTCGACACATGCAATTCGGTGTGCGCGTTCGCCGTTTGCAAATCCGCCCTCGCGCCGGCGGTGATTTGAATGAGTCCGGCCGCACCGGCATCTTGGCGTTGCAGCGGCACGACGTTCGAAAGCTGAATGTCGTTTGCCGCCACCTGAAATTGAGCGCGGCCCACGGTAAAACTGTCGCTCGGATGCGCGAACGTGCCGTTGGCCTTAACCGTTCCCCCGGCGGCATCCAGTTCGAGATTGGCGAGCGTGATCAGCCGGTCGGCCAGGGTAATGTTGGCGCTGATGCGCTCGAAGGGCTGCTTATAGAGGGCGCCGGTCAGCACCTCAAGAACAGCGTTTCCGAGCGGATCGCCGTATGTGCCGGCGATGTGTACGTCCGCAATGGCTTCGCCCGAAGCTGGAACTTCCGTTTCGCCGGCCAAGCTAAGCAGGTCTTCTAAATCCGCATGGCGCATCGTCAGATTTGCATGAAGCGGCGAGGCGGGCCGCGGCTGCCACTTCGCGAGCCCCAATGAGCCGTCAAAATTAGTCTGTAGCGCCTTTCTAGTCAACAGCCCGTTTTGAATCGCAATACCAGTGGATGAGCCAGCTAGATCCAAAGCGAAGCGATCAAAGGATCGGCGCTCTACGGCAAAGTGGTCCAGGTCCGCGTGAGCGGAAATGCGAGGCGCGGCAAGAACGCCCGCGATCTGTGCCTGAAGTTTGGCTGTTCCGCCTTCGAGAGCAACGGGCAGCTCCGTCAGCGGTTCGGGGGAGCCGAAGTTTGCCGCGGGAAGGAAATCGTTCAAATTATTCGAAACAAGAGTGACGTCAACCTGCTTGTTCAGCGAGCCGCCTAAATCGATGCGCGAGTGCGGGAGAGCCAGATACGAATGATCGAGAACGATCACACCACCCGAACCCAGGTAGTTAGCGTCCAGCCGGCCGCTGAGCGGGACGCCGCCGCCACCTGGAGCGATATTCAAGCGCGCCTGCGCGCTGTAATTCTTCGCTTTTATATCGCCTCGGGCGCGAATCGAACCGGTAATCATGGCGCCATAAGCGAGACGCTTTCCGGTAATTGCGCCAGTGAGCACCGGTAAAGAGAAGTTGTGTAGACTTCCCTGGACGCTCAGGTCCCGCGATTTTTCGAGAAGGATTTTTGCTGTTAAGCCACCACCCAAGGCGTTCAGCTTCAAACCATCGAGGCTGACGAGGTAGGGGTCGGCATGAAAAGGCGAGTAGAGACTCAGGTTCGAAATTCGCGTGGTGCCGCTGCTGAAGGCGAGAGCGCGCGAGTTCAGCGTGCCATCTATGGCGTAGTTATTTTGAGCGTCCAGCTTGGCATTGCCATTGAGCTGCAGTTCACCGCTGGTTTGTGGCGAGGCAACCTTGAATAAGCGGCCGAGCTCCGCCAACGCGAAATTGCCATTAAATTGAACGGTCTTATTCAACGCCGGATCGAGAATGCCGGACGCCTGAAAAGTGGTCTGTCCCAGGCCGAGATGAGCCGTCCGCACTTCGATCACGTTGTTCTTCTGCTCGAAGCGCGCCGCCACATCAGCAGTAAGCACTTGCGGGACGTTACGGGCGTTCGCGTCAATGGGCAGGTCGAGGCTGCGCTGCATTTCCGGCAACGAAACACTGGCATTCAAATGCGCGGAGATGACCGGCGCATTCAGGTCATGAAGCGATGCATTCACCAAGACCTGCGACTGCTCTGTGGATAGCTTGGCATCCGCCACTGTAACCGCATCTTTTTCGATGGTCAACGGAAGATTCACCTGGACTCGCAAAGGCGGTCGAGGGCCGGAGTTTAACAACAGCGGATCAATGGAAAGACTGCCCTGATACCCCGGATTGAGGAGATTGTAATTCAGGAGCGCCCGAAGATCTTCTCCGCGCGCGCTGAACCCGGTCTTTTGTTGAGCATACTCGATCAACCCATCGCGAATCTCAAACCGATGGATCGCCAGATCTACCACGGTTTCTAATCCGGATTTTTGGCTTGGCGCGTGTTGAATTTTTGGCCGCGGTATGTTGGTCGTGCCATCCGGCAGGACGATCAGATTGACTTGCGGCTGTCGAATGCCAAGATACTCCAGATTGACGGCTTGCTTCAAGCCCGCGAGCAGCTTTAAATGAAGCTCCAGTTCCAGAGCGCGGAATAGCGGATCGGCGCTCCGAGGCTCCGTGCCATGCAGAACAAAGTTGCGAATGCGAACGGTCAAATGCGGCCAATCGAACTGAAACGAGCCAATCTCCACCACGCCGCCGGTTGATTCTTCGGCGGCGGCGATGATCTTCTCCCGGACGAAATTCGCGAACCAGGCGCTTTGCAAAACCAGGATCGAGCCAATGGCCAGAATCGCTAGCGAAGCGGCCAGGACGGAGCCGATGGTAAGGAGACGCTTCGTTCGCTTAGTCATCCGAGATTTTCCTCGCGAAAGCGAATCTTGACGTCTTTGCGCTGTTCGTCCAGCCAGGCAAAAAACAGCTTGTTGACTCTTTCGCCGGTTAGAATGTCACGAATTTTATCTCGCATAGCATCGAGCGACGCCTTGCCGGGATGGGCGCGATAATAGGTTGCGACTTCGTCGGCGGTCACGAGGACTGCTGGTTTGAAGCGAACGTCTATGAAGCGCAGCACAGTCAACTGCCATTGAAACTGCGTTCGCAGATCCAATTCCGTAAGACCGTAGCGGCGGATGGATTCTTCGAACGCCACATTCGTCTTGAACCTCTGTTTTTTCAAGTCATCCAGTTGTTGATCGGCCTCCTCTAGAGTCGCCGTGGCGTAGTCGCCAATCCGGATTTCACGGCGGATGAATACCTGATCGATCAAGCGGCTTGCGGCTTTCTTGCGTGCTGCATTACCGAGATCGAGCGGCTGGCCATTGAGAAAATCGGTAACTCGCAGATCACGATCGATGTCGCTATCCTTAACGATCGAATTTCCAACGATGATCGCGATTCGGTCGATAATGACCGCCAATGCGGCGCATTGCGTCAACAGCAGCAGGGCTAAGGAGCGGCGCATCAGAAGGCCTGTCCGATGGAGAAAAAGAACTGGAAATGGCCCAGCTTTTGCGGACTGCTATCGCAATTTGGAAAACTAGGATTATTGATCTTGCCCGGGCCGCAGCCGATCAAATCGTCGATTGTCTCGTTGTTGTTGAATCCCAGATAGTGAACCGGATTGAGAGTGTAGGCAAGATCCACCCGCACCGGACCAAAGGGCGTTTTGTAGCGTATGCCAAAACCGGGAGCCTGTACGGCATAGTTGAAATTCTGGGCGCCTGGTTGCCGGTAGGCCAGTGACATGTCGCTGAAGCTGGTATAAATATTGCCGGTGTCATGAAAAATCACTCCGCTGATATTCGGGCCGAACAGCGGGAAGCGCAGCTCAAAGGTATTGAAGAAGAGGGCGTTGCCACCGATTGGGAAGCCCGTGGGCGGACTCGTTTCGCCACCGGGCGCTTCCGTGACGGTGCCAATGTCGCGAGGGCCCGCCTGGTTATCGCCAAAACCGCGCATGGAGACGCCGCCGCCGCCGAAAAAACGTTCCGGTAACGGAATGGCATCAAATCGCGTGGTGTCCGCCGGCACGTTGAAAGGAACGATCGCCCCGATTTGAGTCTGCCGGGCAAAGACAAGATTTCTCCCGATCGGCGTGTAGGTAGCGTTGCGAGCCAGCACACGCAGAAAGTTCCGCTGCGAGCCGAAGAAGTTCTCCGCCAGCCCCGCGTCGACCGTGTTCCAAAATCCGCGATGAGCATCAGCCGGGTTGTCCCGATGGTCCTGAATGTAGCTCGCCGATAATATGCCGATTCGAACGGGCTGCAAGAGCTGAGGAACCAAAAGCGCCGGGATGTTTATGCTGTTTGCGCTGACACGGCGATAGGCGAAACGCAGCAGAAGAGTGGAGGCCCGGTTGAATCGCTGTGAGGTCTGAACGGAAGCTTCTTCCCGCCTCGAAGAAAAGGTCTGCACATCTTGCGTCGTGTCGTATAGCAAAGAGAAGGTGACGGTCCGATTTTGCGATCCGAAAAAACGCGGCACAATGTAATTCAGAGCCGCGCGCTGTTCGAGCGTGGAATAACGCGTCTGCAGTGAAACGGTCTGCCCAATGCCCAGGAAATTCAGCCGATTTACATCAAAGGAGATGATGGGCGAAACACCTTTGGCGCCTCCGGCCTGCGAAAGGGTGTTGGTGGTGCCTCCGAATTGGCCCACCTCCAAGCCGAATCCGACGTTGAACGTGTAGCGCGCGGCCTCATCAAAGTCATAGAGCACATACTTATAGCGATTCGTCCCACCGGCGTCTTGAAGAGCAGTATTGACGCTTGCGAAGATTCCCAGATTTGTTAGCTGGCGGGCGAGATCGTTTACTTTGGTCAGGGAAACCGGCTCGCCGGCTGGGATGTTGATCAGGCGCTCCACCAAAGACGGTTTGGTGCGGTATAAGCCCGAGAGAATCACCCTCCGCACAAACTGGCGCGGGCCTTCACGCACCCGATAGACAAGATCGACCGTCTGCGGATCGGGCCCGGCGGTCACGCGGTAGGAGAACGACGCCGACTGGAAGCCGTTTGCGTTGTAGTATTCGAGCAGCAAGTTGCGGTCGGTGGCAACATTCACCTCCGCAAATGGCTGGCCTTCCATAGACGTAAAATGAGTGCGGATATTGGCGATGTTGAGCAAAGTAGCGCCATCTATTTGAAGATGCGCCACCCGCCACTGTTGGCCTTCCTGGACATGGAACGTGACGGCAATCTCGCGAGGCTTCCCCCGGTAGTTCGTTTGTACGGCGGAGGTCACTTTCGCATCTCGAAAACCGTTTGCGACATATAAGTTCCTGATCGCCTCTTCGTCTTTTTCCCGGAAGCTCTCGCTATAGCGCCCATAGCGAAGCACCAGTGACTTGGGTTTTAGGAACATGCGCTCCCGCAACGTATCGTCGAGAAAGTAATCGTTACCCGTGATGCCGACGTGGACCAGTTTGTCGCGGGGCCCGGTCGCAATGTAGTAATTGACGACTTGCAGATCGTTCTGCGGCGGTTCACGCTTGAAAGTCACGTCGACATCGGGATAGCCCTTGCCTTGGAAGTAATCGTGAAGATTGCGGGCGCCTTCGGTTAACAGGTCATTGTCGACCGAACCCTCCTCGTAGACCGGCACGTACTTTCGAAGAGTACTTTTGGAGACCTTTGCTTCCAGCGCCCGGATGGCGACTTTAGGCCCGGCATCAATGTCGAGATGCGCTTTGGCGCGGTTGGTTGCCGGATCATAGTCGAGCGAGGAGAGCTCGACGGATGCGGTCAGCCGGTCTTTCTTGGCGTACTTTTTTTGAATCCCGTCGATTCCCTTGCTAGTGCGGAATTGGGTAACCTGCCGCCAACGATGAATGAAGCGGATCCGCCAGCCCGTCGCCGCGACGATGGTTTCGTCAGGTAGTTTCGTGTCGCCCGTAATTACCGGGGTTTCATACTTGGCTCGCTTGCCGGCGGCCACCTGTAAGCGGATGGTCACCTGGTGGGTAGCCGGATCCTCAATGGTTGCCACTCCCACCTGGCCTTGGAACAACCCGTTCTGGCGCAGCTCTTCCTCGATATTCTTTGTGGCAGCGGCTAGCGTATCTTCATCGATGGCAGTGCCAATAAAAAGCTGAGCGCCGCTGATGATAACGGCACGGCTGGGCGGATCTTTAATCTCGCCTTCTACGCCTACATGGCCGATGAATCTCCGCGCGCGAGTAAGAAAGCGGAGAGACACGCCTGCTCCCTGCGGCTCCGCATCCACCTGAATGTCGTCATAGAGTCCGCTCGCAAATAACCGATCAATCGTCCCGGCCACCTGCCTCGGATCGAGCGGCTGGCCGAGTTGCACTAACTGGGCCCGCTGAAGATCGCGCGAATCGATCGGCTGGCTGGATGGTTCGTATCGAATGGACAATACGTTCTTGCCATGTAGATCTTGCGCCCGGGCTACCCTGGAGTCTCCCAGAAGCAGGATGCAACACAGCCACCACAAAAAAAGTTTCAATAACATTCCCGCGCGACTTTGGTTGGGGGCCTCGGTAATCCGTGGACGCCTTTTGGATTCGTCCTGTTACATGTGTCTCAGCTATGAGCTATCCGCAGTCTTACACAATAGCGAGATTCAATGATGCGCCGAACCGAGGTGTTCGCGTTGCTTCGATCGGCAGCGGACAAATGGAACGAGCACCACGCGCCTCGTTTGGGCGCCTCGCTCGCCTATTACACGCTGCTATCACTGGCGCCGCTGCTGATTTTGCTGATGGCGATCTGCGGCTTCGCTTTTGGAC
>DASYAX010000303.1:0-11425 GCA_036501045.1 Bryobacteraceae bacterium | reverse complement strand
CTGATCGCCGGCCTGCGCGCTTTGCTCTTTCCGCTCTTGGGCTTCGGCAAATATGGCTATGGTTATTTGCCGGTGCGCTATCCCATGGAGTTTGCCCACCTCTTCATTTTTTATTGGGTCGGGGTAAGTCTGGTTTACTTCTTTCATGAGCTCCGCTTTGCACGCGAGCGCGAACTCAGCCAGGCGCGGCTCGAAACCAGCCTCGCCGAAGCACAACTACAAAACTTGCGCTTGCAGCTAGAGCCGCACTTCCTCTTCAACGCCCTGAATGCCATCTCGGCGGCGATTTACGAAAATCCGCGAGTGGCCGATGAGATGATCGGCCGCCTTAGCGAGTTGCTCCGCCAGTTGCTGCGGAACGATCGTTCACAGGAGATTTCGCTCCGGCAAGAAATTGAATTGCTCCAGCTCTACACGCGGATTATGGAGGCGCGGTTCGAAGATCGTTTGCGGCTTTCGATCGAGATCGACGATACGGTGCGAGACGCGCTCGTGCCACAGCTCATCCTGCAGCCGCTGGTAGAGAACGCGATCCGGCACGGCATGGATCTGGTCTCTTTTAAGGTCGATGTTACGGTCGAGGCCCGCCGTGAAGCCGATCGCGTTAGCATCTCCGTGCGCGATCGGGGACCCGGCCTGCCCTCGCAGGCTTGCCTGAATAACGGGATTGGGCTTCGCAATACGTCCGAACGGCTCGAGCGTTTATACGGCAGCGAACAAAGCTTCCGCATTCAGAATGCCGAGGGCGGTGGAACCATTGTTGAAATGCGGATGCCGTTGCGATGATTCGCGTGGTGTTGGTGGACGATGAGCCGCCCGCGCGGCGCAAGCTGCGCCACTTACTTTCGGGAGAAGCGGACTTCACGATAGCCGGCGAAGCAGCCTCGGGCAGCGAAGCGCTGCAGATTTTAAAAGAGCAGCAACCAGACGCGCTGTTTCTCGATATCCAATTACCGGACTGCACGGGATTCGATGTGGTGGCGGCGCTCGAGGAGCGCGCTCGCCTGAAGATCGTCTTCGTCACCGCTTATGACGATTTCGCATTGAAGGCCTTCGAAGTGCATGCCGTGGATTACCTGTTGAAACCGGTCGAGCCGAGTCGATTCGCGGGCACTCTGCAGCGGTTACGCCAGGCCAACGAATCGGGGAATCCGCGCGAAACCGCCGGGCGCATCAACGATTTAATGGCGGCTTACTCCCGCCGCTTGCTGATTCAAGAAGCGGGGCGTACGATATTTCTCGATGTACAGCGCATCGATTGGGTGGAATCCGCCCGTAATTACGCTTGCATTCACAGCGGCGCGCACACCTACATCGTGAGAAGCACGTTGGATGCGCTCGCGTCGAAGCTGGATCCAACTGTGTTCCGGCGCATTAATCGCTCGGAGATCGTCAATGCGAGCCGGATTGCCGAGATACGGTCCGGCCTTCATGGAGATCAGAAGGTGCGTCTGCGAGGAGGAACCGAGCTGACTTGGAGCAGGCGATATCGCAGCGGTCCGCTCGATGAGTTGGCGCGCAGCCTGGGCGAGCGCTAGCTGCCCGGCAGAGCCGATTTCCGTACTCGCTCGTACAATACAGGATGGGCCACGATTCTTACAGCCCGCTCCACTTGAGGTAGACTTTCTGACGAAACTAGCAATCGTAAGACGAACGATGGGCGCGCTTATCTTTTCTTGCGCGACAATCGCAGCAGCCATTCAGTCGGCTCCTCCGGCGTCTCCACCGAATCAAGCCGCTCGCCGAGGCGGCTTCGTGCCCGGGCAGAAACGTCCGCCGGGCGATCCTGTGCAGATTGCACGCGGCAAAACTTTGTTCGCCATAAACTGCCGCGGCTGCCATGGGGCCGATCTGCGCGGGGGTGATCTCGGAGGACCCAATCTTCTACGTTCACAGGTTGCTCTCAGCGATATCAACGGGGAGTTGATCGTTCCGATCATTCACGGCAGCCGTCAGAAGATGGGCATGCCGGCGATCGAAATCAGTGACGCGGATGCGGCGGCGGTAGCCGCCTATGTGCGCAGCGTAGTCGAGACCATTCAGCGACAAGGGGCGCCACCCTCCGCCGGCCAGCCGGCGCCAAGCATACTGATCGGCAATGCCAACGAAGGGAAAGCCTACTTCGCCGTCACGTGCAGCGGCTGTCACTCCGTCACGGGCGACATGGCCGGGATGGCCAGCCGTATTCCCGATCCGAAACGTCTGCAGAATGCCTGGCTCGCCGGCGCCACGCGCGAGCAGGAGCAAAGTGACGACGATCCGAGCGCCCCGCCTGGCCCTCGCACCGTTACGGCTGTTATCACTCTGCCTTCGGGAGAAACCGTAGAAGGCAAATTGATTCGTATCGATGAATTTTTTATCACGCTCAGGCTTGCTGACGGTTCCGAACGTACCTTCCGAAGAACCGGGGACACACCGGGGGTTGCCATCCACGACCCATTGAAGGCGCATCGCGACTTGCTGCCGCATTACACCGATACAGACATCCACGACGTGACTGCATACCTAGTGACTTTGAAATGATACTCAAGCAAACCCTTTTAGCCGTCACCCTACTCATTGCACCGCTCGGCCTCGACGCGCAAGGTAACGGTTTGAATCCATCCGATATCCTCAAGCCGCTCTCCGATTCCTGGCCGACGTACAACGGCGATTACACGGGCAAGCGCTATAGCGCTCTCAAAGAGGTAGACCGCACAAACGTTCAGCATTTGACTCTCGCCTGGATGACGCAGATCACGCCGGGGATGGGCGAAGGCGATCAAACAGGCAGGCGCCGGCGGCGACGCTCTGCGCCGGTAATCGTCGGCGGCGAGGGCCCGGGAGACTTGGCCATCCGTGGCGGCACGATTAAAGCGTCGGCTCTCGAGGTGGATGGCACGCTCTACTTCACCACGCCCGACAACGCCTGGGCGGTAGATGCACGCGACGGCCATGAACTCTGGCACTATTTTTGGAAGACCAAAGGCGGGACACATATTGGCAATCGCGGCCTCGGCATGTGGCATGGCTATTTATTCATGGAGACACCTGACGACTATTTGGTGTCGCTCGACGCCAAAACGGGAAAGGAGCGCTGGCACAAGCAATTCGCCGACGTAGACCAGGGTTATTTTTCGACTCCGGCACCCTTAGTCATCGGGAACCACGTTCTAGTCGGGACGGGTAACGATATCGATTCTCCGGGTTTTCTCGATTCGTTCGATCCCGAAATGGGGGAGTTGCAGTGGAAGCACTATACGGTGCCGATGGAGAAGGGAGATATCGGTCTTGACACCTGGGCCAGTCTGGACGCCGCGCGGCATGGCGGCGCGCAGACGTGGATGGCTGGTGCCTATGATCCGGAGACGAAACTCTATATTTTCGGGACGGGAAACCCCACGCCCGCGTTCACCAACGGAACGCGCGGCACGGGCGACAACCTTTTCACTTGCTCTCTGATCGCCTTGAACGTGGATACCGGCAAAATGGCCTGGTATTTCCAGACTTCGCCTCACGACATGCACGATTACGATTCGGCGCAGACTCCGATTCTGATCGACGCGATGTTCGATGGCAAAGTCCGGAAACTCGTGCTAACGGCGGCGCGCAACGGGTACTACTTCACCATTGATCGGACCACGGGCGAACACCTCGTTACCAGCAAGTACGGGATGTTCACGAACTGGGCCAGCGGCTTGAATAAATTCGGCGGTCCGAAAGTAAACCAGGAAAAAGATGCCACCGTGGGCGGGTCGCTCGTTTCTCCCGACTCGGACGGCACCATCAACTGGGAACCGCCTGCTTACTCGCCGGAAACGGGTCTGCTGTACGTTGCCGAGCACGATAGCTTCTCCGAGTTTTATCTCACCGACCTCGACCCGCGTGGCTCGATGGGCCTCGGCGGCAGAGAAGAGGACCAGATCGCGTCGGGCGGAGATTATTTGACTGCGATCGATTATAGAACCGGTAAGATCGCGTGGAGGCGGCCCTATTACAGCAGAGGAGGCGGGGGCGGCGGCCTGTTGGCAACGGCCGGCGGTCTTATTTTTGCCGGGGATGGCTCGGGAAGTCTGATCGCTCAAGATGCCGTGACGGGCGCGCCATTGTGGAATACGCGCATCGGGAATGTGAGCAATCCACCGCAAACGTATATGCTGGATGGCCGCCAATACGTCATCGCAGCCACTGGCGATGCGCTCTGGTGCTTCGTGATGTATTAGGCGTGAATGCTACCAGGAGCCTATGAAGCTGACTGCGCTCGCGTTTCTTATCGGCTCCCTTACCATCGCCTCCGCTCAATTCGCCGATACCTCTGCCAGCACACACGCTGGGCGCACTAACGATCCCGCGGCAGTCGAACTATTCCGCGATCGGGGCCTGGGCTTGTTCATTCACTGGGGCGTTGACGGGGCGCTGGGCGGTGTGATCTCGCATTCGCTGGTAGGCGCTTCGCCGGACTACGTTCACCGTTTCTTCGAAACGCTGCCCAGTTATTTTAATCCGGATCAATACCGGCCCGATGACTACGCGCGGCTGGCAAAGCTGGCGGGCTTTCGCTATGTCATGTTCACCGCCAAACATCATGCCGGATTCTGTATGTGGAACACGCATACAACGGACTTCAGCGTGATGCATACGCCTTATGGGAAGGACGTGATGGGGCTGCTGATCACGGCGTTCCGGAAACAGGGCATCGCGATCGGCATCTATTTTTCTCCCGACGACTTCTGGTGGCTTTATCAGCACCACATCACGATCAACCGGCATGTGAAGGGCGTCTATCCGCAGGACATTCCGGAGTTCATGGAATACACAAAACGCCAGTTGAAGGAGCTGCTGACCCAGTATGGGCCAATCGATTATTTCTTTTTCGACGGACCGGCTGAGCAATTGACGGACTATGCGTGGCAATTGCAACCGAAGCTCGTCATTACCCGTGGGGTGATGGAAACCCCGGAGCAATATACGCCGGGCGTGGCGCTTCCGGGAGCATGGGAGGGCAACCTTACGATGGGCACCGAGTGGCCATGGAAAGCAACCAACGAACATTACAAATCGGGAACGGAATTGATTGACACGTTGATCGAGACGCGCGCCAAAGGTGGAAATCTGCTCTTGAATATTGGCCCGAAGCCTGACGGGACGATTGCCGCGGAACAGGATGCGCGTCTGCGCGAAATCGCGCTTTGGAATTTTGTCAACGGTGAAGCAATTCGTGAAGTTCGGCCCTGGGTGGTCACCAACGAGAAGAATGTATGGTTCACGAAGAGAAAAGATGGCGGAACGGTTTACGCTTTTATCACGCATGAGGAGCACTGGCGCTTAGGCGAACCGAAGACCATTACACTGCATTCGGTACGAGCCACTCCGCAGACAGCGATTTCGGTCCTGGGGCAATCGGACGAGATGGTGGAATACAAGCCGGACGTGAAACCGAAAACCACCTGGAGCGAGGACAGCGGCGGTCTGCACATCACGGCTTACCGGGCACAGCGGCTTTATACGGATCGCAGTTGGCCCAACCCGCTGGTGGTGAAGATGACTCATGTGGAGCCTGCCATGACGCCTCCACAGGTGACCACGCTGGGGGCGGAATGGAATGCAGCGAGCGGCTTCGAAACTCTACACGGAAACCTGGCCAATATGGGCAAAGCGGAGAAGGTGGAAACCGGCTTCCAATTTCGCGTGAAGAAGGACGGAACCGACCTTTCCGAACGAACCGAGCCCTGGACGGATTTACCAACGAGCGAGCACACCGCGACCGGCGAATTTGAGTACGTTCTTCGCGGGCTTACTCCTGGTAGCGACTACGAATTTCGGGCTCAAGTGAAGCATCCGCTGCTTACAATTTACGGCCAAGAGCGGACGTTCCGTACCAGCGGTCACAATTAATCTCTGTTTTTATAAGGTCCGGTACATGATATAGGCGTCGATATAACCATTCACCGGATGGAAAAATGCTTCGCGAAGACAGCCGGCGATCTCAAATCCGAAGCTCTTCCAAAGCCGTATCGCCCGTTCGTTGGTACTCACCACAAAGTTAAATTGCATGGCCCTAAATCCCCTGCCCTTCGCGTGATCGAGTGAATGCCCGCACATGGCTCGCGCCACTCCTTTGCCAGCCGATGTGGGGGCCGTAACGTAGCCGCAGTTTGCTACGTGGGAACCACCGCCCATTTGATTGGGCCGAAGGAAATAAGTCCCGATCACCCGCCCGTCTTCCTCAGCTACAAAAACCTCATGGCTTTTTGAGAACCAATAAGCGAGAGATTCCTCCCGCGGCATATCGCAAGGCAAAGTGTAAGTTTCTCCGGCGCGAATTACCGGCTCAAGAACGCGCCATACCGAATCCGTGTCGCCGGAGCAGGCTGGACGAACGATCAGCACCCATTCATCCTGACATGTGCCGTCTTTTGGCGTTCGTCACGCGCATAATCCCGCTTGTCCCAAACTGGTTTCGCTGGCCGAACGAACATTGCAGACTGGTCTCATGAAGACTGCCGTTCTGTTTTGCGCGCTTGCTTCGCTTGTGTTCGCAGCCGACGCCAACGACTGGCCCACTTACGGCCACGATCCCGGCGGCCAACGCTTTTCACCCTTGACCGCCATCAATCGATCGAATGTTGCCTCGCTGAAAATCGCCTGGACGTTCCGGACCGGCGACGCCTATCAACCGAAAGACAGCAAGCCAACCGCTTTTGAAGCGACACCGCTCTACATGGACGGAACGCTGTACGTTGGCACGCCGCTCGGCCGCGTGATCGCGCTCAATCCGGTGACCGGTAAGGAGCGTTGGAGCTACGATGCGCACATCGCCAAAGACGCCGGTTATGGCGATTACGCGAATCGCGGCGTTTCGACCTGGAAATCTCCCGAGGGAAAGCGGCGGATCTACATCGCGACCATCGACTCGCACTTGATTGCGTTGGACGCCGCGAGCGGGAAGCCGTGTCTCGATTTTGGGGATAACGGAGTGGTCAATTTGCGAATCGGATTGCGCATTCCGCCGCGTCCCGGCCGTTATGCGGATTACGAGGAGACCTCGCCGCCCGCCGTGATCGACGGTTTGCTGGTAGTTGGCTCGGGTATTGCGGACAACAACAGCACCAATCAGCCGAGCGGCGAAGTTCGCGCTTTCGATGCGGTCACCGGAAGAGTGAAGTGGAGCTGGGATCCCATCCCGCAAGACCCGCACGCTCCGGGCGCCGACAGTTGGAAAAACGAAAGCGCCTCTCGCACCGGCGCGGCGAATGCGTGGTCGATGATTGCCGTCGATCCGGCCCGCGATCTGGTGTTCATTCCAACCGGCAGCCCGAGTCCGGATTACTACGGCGGCGAACGCGTGGGTGACAACCTGTATGCAAATTCGGTGGTCGCTTTGCGGGCTGAGACCGGCGAGATGGTCTGGCATTTTCAAACCGTTCATCACGATTTGTGGGATTACGATGTGGCCACTTCGCCCTTGCTTTTCGACATGCATCGCGATGGGGCGACGATACCGGCCATCGCGATCGGCTCCAAGACAGGTAATGTATTTATTCTGAATCGCGAGACGGGCAAGCCGATTTTCGGGGTGGAAGAGCGCACCGTTCCGCAGAGCGACGTGCCGGGCGAAGTAACAGCCGCCACGCAGCCATTCCCACTGAAGCCCGCACCTATCACCCGCCAGGAGATGACAGTGGAAGACGCCTGGGGAATCGATGACGCGGATCGGAAGTGGTGCCGCGACGAGATTGGAAAGCTGCATACCGGTAGCATTTTCAATCCGCCTTCGCTTACCGGAAGCTTGTTTCTTCCTGGCAACGTAGGCGGCATGAACTGGGGCGGATTCGCCTACGATCCGGCACGCGGTTTGCTCATCCTGCCGAGCAATCATCTGACGGCGGAGGTGCGGCTGATTCCGCGCGCGGATTTCGAAGAGCTGGAGAACTCGCGCGGCCGGACCATTGATGGCGATTGGGAATTCGCGCGGCAAAACGGCACTCCCTACGGCATGATGCGCCGCTTCCTGCTCAGCCCTAAACATGTCCCTTGCACTGCTCCCCCTTGGGGAACGCTGATCGCGATCGATACACGCACCGGCGACAAGAAATGGGAGGTGCCGTTGGGCCGCCTGTCTCCCCAGTTGCCCGAAAAATGGGGCTCAATCTCGTTGGGAGGTCCGATCGTTTCCGCCGGCGGCTTGGTGTTTGCAGCAGGCACCCTCGATCCGGCGATCCGCGCATTCGATGTCGAAACAGGAAAGGAACTCTGGCACGGGGATCTACCGACCAGCGCACGCGCCACTCCCATGACCTTTCAGGGTCCGGATGGCAAGCAGTACCTCATCATTTGCGCGGGCGGCCATGGCGTCTCCTTTGCTCAGCCGTTGGGCGACTACGTCGTGGCCTTCGCGCTGTAGCATCAGAGTGAATGCCGTTCACTCTGGGGATTCACCCGGTACGGGAGGCGCTGCGAGCCCGCCGCCCGCTCGATAAGGTTCTGATCGCCAAAGGCTCCGCGGGTCCGCGTATTCAGGAGATCATCGACCTTTGCCGCGAGCAGGCAGTTCCCGTGCGCTTTGAGCCTCGCGAGACTCTGGATCGGCTGAGCAAGGGCGTTCCGCATCAGAGTGTCATGGCTTTCGGCGCGGCTCGTGGATTTGTAGAGCTGAACGACGTTACGGCCGGCGCAAAACTCCTGGTGATGCTCGATGGCGTCGAAGATCCTCATAATCTGGGCGCGATTATCAGGACCGCGCACGCGGCCGGAGCGAATGCAATCGTCATTCCGGAGCGCCGTGCCGCTCCGCTGACCGAAACTGTGGAGCGCGCCGCTGCCGGAGCTTTGGAGTATCTGCCGGTGGCACGAGTGACGAACGTCAGCCAGGCGCTCGAGCGTCTAAAACAACAAGGCTTCTGGATCTACGGTCTCGATGAGCGCGCTAGCGAACGCTACGACGAGGTGGCCTACGCTGCGCCTACGGTCATCGTTCTCGGTGGCGAGGGTAAAGGCATCCACCAGGGTGTCCAGAAACACTGCGATGTCCTGGTGCGTATTCCCATGGCTGGTGAAGTCTCTTCGCTGAACGTGTCAGTCGCGGCTGGAGTCGTGTTGTTTGAATGGCTTCGAAGAACCACGCTCGAGCCAAGGCCGTAAAAATGCAAATTCGGATTTACTGAAGCTTCTCGCTTTTCCGGCTGAGATCCTCGGAAAGAATGATGGCTTCGGCCAACTCGCGCATCGGCCGCCGCAATCGCCGGCTCTCGTTGCGCAAGCGAAGGTAAGCTTCTTCTTCCGTCAGGCTGTGGCGTGTCTGAAGTATTCCTTTGGCGCGCTCGACCAGCTTGCGGGTTTCGAGCTGGCGGCGCATTTCGGCGGTTTCCTCAATGAGGCGTGCATTCTCTTCGGCCAAAAAACTCTTGGTGATGGCGCCGCCCATTTGCTCGCCGACAAAGGTCAGCAGTCCAATTTCGTCGGTATCGTGCTTGTGAGGTTCGCGATGATGGACGTTGATCACGCCAATCACCTCGCCGCCGCTCAACAGCGGAACGGAGAGAAACGCTTCGTACGTATCTTCAATCAGCGCTTGGAACCGCTTGAACCGGCTGTCGGCGGCCGCGTTCGAGGAAAGCGCTACTACGGAATGATGTTCAACCACCCATCCCGTAACGCCTTCGCCAATCTTCAGGCGAATGTTGCCCAGATCGGTTTGGTGAGGAACCTGCGACGCGCGAAGTACGATTTCATTGGTTTCGCGCTCCAGTAGATAGACCAGGCAGGCATCGCAATCCGTGACTTGAACGGTTAGACCTACGATTTCCCCAAGCATTTCGTCGAGAGAGAGCTCCGAGCTGACGATGTTGCTTACGCGATGAAGGAGTCCAACGAGAGTTGCTGGGGGTTCCATGTGAGTCAGTGTCGCCATACCTGACTGTAGACTGCACGTGGTCTATCCGACCAATCAAAATTATTGATGTCCCTCATGCTTGCGCAAGTGGTGTGCAATCAAGGAGATGTCGGTGCACTAAATGCGCACTAGCTGCTCTTGTTCCTCGCCTGTAACCGTTGCGAAACCATTCCCCGCGTAAACGTTCACCTCGGATCGAATACCAAACTCGGTCAAGTAGATTCCTGGTTCGACGGAAAAGCAACTGCCGGGAATGATTCGCCGGTCGTCATGCGATTCCAGATTATCCATATTGGCGCCTGTCCCGTGGACCTCCGTTCCGATGCTATGGCCGGTTCGATGGAAGAAATATTCGCCAAAACCTTGGCTATCGATGTATTCGCGCGCTATGTCGTCCACCTCAAAACCCACGAGCGGCTCGCCCGACGACACTTTCTGGATAACAAACGCCGATGCCTTTTTCCGCGCGTCGCGTACCACTTCAAAGACGTTCTGCACTCGTTCCGGAACGGTTTCTCCGCAAAAACCGGTCCAGGTGATGTCGTAGTAAACGGCGTCCGGCTTTGTCAGCTTGGCCCAAAGATCGATCAGCACTACGTCGCCCATGCGAACATGTGACGTCGTCTCGCGGCTTGGTTCGTAGTGCGGGTCGGACGCGTTCGCGTTCACCGCGACGATCGGTCCGTGGTCCGTTTCCAACGCTGCGGCGTCGAACTGGCGGCGAATGAATTGCTGCACTTCAAACTCAGCGGGTGAATCGCCAGATCGAAGGCGCTCTCCGATAAAATCGAAAGCGTCGCGCCGCACCTGGTCTACCAACTTCCCCGCTTCGGTATGCAAAGTGAATTGCGCTTCGGTCCAGCGCGCTTCAAACTCTTGAACCAGATCGGCGGAGCTGACTACTTCGACACCGGCGGCCCGGACTAACTCGATTGTTCCGGCATCCACCAGCGATACATAGGGAATCGCACAGCGGGGCGAGTATTGCATGGCGATGCGTTTTGCTCCGGCAAGCAGCGCTTGCAGTTTCTGCTGCTGATCTGTCCAACTGGAATAGGCTTCCTTTGGGCCCGGCACACTTTCGAGGGCGCCGCTCTCGATGCGATGAACTAGTTTACGGGGTTCGCCTTCTGCCGGAACAAAGTAGTACCAACGCCGGGTGGCCTTCACCTCACCCGGGATTCCCAAAATACGATAAGCGAGCGGATCGCGGCGGTGATGGTCAAAAAAAAGCCAGCCATCTAGCTTGCCGGCGCGCAAAGCTTCTTGAATCCGGTCGATGATCATTTGTTTAAGACGATTTTAAGCAGTCTCGATCTTCGCCGAGCGCTGCTGGGATGAAGCCGGGGTCGAAAGACTCACAAAAATTAAAGCGCCCACAGACGCGAACAAGGCCGGATAGACGGCGTCGATGCCTCCAATCTCGGCTTGAACCACCGCCGGACCGTATTGCTGAAGCAGTTCCCAGGTGATCGTAATGACGGTGCCGAGCACAATGGAGGTAACCGCACCTGCGGCCGTGCTTCTGCGCCAGAAAAACACCGCCATTATAGC
>DASYAX010000302.1:0-29698 GCA_036501045.1 Bryobacteraceae bacterium | reverse complement strand
CGCAAGCGCTACCTGCATGGCAATTAACGCATCACGGCCACGGTCGCGCCTCGATAGTTCGCGTCCGCCTTGAAACTCCGGCTGCCGGTTGGCAAACAGGCTGAACAGCAGCGTCGAAAACAGCATGCAGCCCAGGGCGATGCCAATTGTCACAACATCGAATTGCAGATGCGCCAGGCGCGGCAACGAATCGCCCGCGAGACTTCGAATGGCATCCATCGCATAGCCGGCAATCAGCAAGCCAAAAAGCGAACCGCCGACGGCGAGCGCCGTGCTCTCGGTTAACGTCTGTGCGAAGAGTCTGCGTTTGCTTACCCCGAGCGCCAGACGGGTGCTCATTTCGTGCCTGCGGGAGATGCTCCTCGCCAGTTGCAAGCCCGCAACATTCGCACAGGCGAGCATCCAAAACAGCGCAACGGCGCCGAAGATCATCCACACTCTGCGGCCGGTATGCGGACCCAGAAGATAGCCGGAAAGCGGCGTTACTTCGAGGCCCCAGCCCGCGTTGGTGGCCGGGTTTTCGCGTGCGATGGAAGCGCCGACCGCGTTCAGCTCCGCCTGAGCTTGGCGTTCGCCGACGCGGTCGCGCAGACGCCCAACGGCCTGAATTTCGTGCGCCGTGCGCGACTCGGCCGCCCTCGGCAGCAGCGGCAACAACACCTGGACGCCGGGTAGAAGATCCTCCGGCAGGTTGGCTACGCCTGCGATGGTGTAATGTTGTCCATCCAAGACGACGGCCTGCCCGACCACTGTGCGATTTGCGTGCCACCTTCGCTCCCACAAATTGCGGCTGATCACAATGTAGTCCGGCGAGTCGCCAAAGACCCGGCCAGCGAGCGGTTTGATCCCGAACATGGCGAAGGTTGAAGGAGTGACGGCGGCCGATTGAATCGTCTCCGGTTCTCCCACGCCTGTTAACGCGGATTGGCCGGGCCGGTAAGCCGCCACGGCCTCGAGCGACTGCGAGCGCTGCTGGACATCGAGCCAATCGGGTTCGGAAAAGGGCCATAAACCACTGCGCGGATCGGTCTCATGAAGAACAACCAGCCGTTCGGGCCGTGGATAGGGCAACGGTTTCCAGAGCAGTGCCGATACCACGCAAAGGACAGTGATCATAGAACCCAGTCCCACCGCAAGGGTTGCTATGCAGCACACGGCATAGACGGGATTGCGGCGCAGCATACGCACAGCGGACCTGAGATCGCGCCATAGATTTTCCAAAACCGGGAGGCCGTTTTGCTTGCGATATTCCTCTTCGAGGCGCGTTACGTTGCCCAGGTCGCGCCGCGCGGCGTAGCGCGCTTCCGTCTCCGGCATGCCTTGACGCCGGTGTTCCGCCGCCAGCAACTCGGCGTGCAACTCCATTTCTTCTTTCAGGCGGTTGGCATGATTTCGGCCGAAGATGGCGCGTGCGCGCGCCAGCCAGGCGTGGACGGTACTCACGGCGCGCTCTCCAGCAGCCGAGTCACCGTGGCAACGGTTCTATGCCAATTCGCTTCTTCGGCGAGCAGTTGACGTTTGCCCGTCTTGGTGACCGCGTAGTAGCGCGCGCGGCGGTTATTTTCGCTGATACCCCAATCCGAATGGATCCATCCCTTCTGCTCCAGCCGCAGCAAAGCGGGATAAATGGTGCCCTGGTTCAGGGCGAGCGAGCCTTCGGCCATTTGCTCGATCCGGCGGGCAATGCCGTAACCATGCAGCGAACCCATGCTATCGAGGGTCTTGAGAATCATCAGATCCAAGGTTCCATAGGGGACTTCGGATTTCAGTTCTTTCACGGCGGCTCCTGTTGGCTATCAACAAGTATAGGCCGAGTTCATGTAGGCTGTCAACAGAGAGGGAACTGACGATTGCGCCCTACTAGAGCAGCCACGAAATGTGGTTACGCGCGCTAATTCCAGCCGCCACTACAAGGTCTGAAAAGACGCGTGCCCCAAAAGCCGTTGGGGCGCCCGCATCGGCCCGGATCACTGGAAGGGCGCGGCGAAGGTCGCGGTAAATCGACTCGACATCGTGCATCGCCGGACGATGGCCCTGCCGAACGAATGCGTTGTTCAGGCAGCCAAAGAGGCCAGCTACGGTTCCGCCATGAACAAATTCGTCAACCCCACGTAGATCGCTGAGTGATTTGGCCAGCCGTCCGTTCCGGGCCTCGAATACGAACCAAGTATGATCTTGATTCTTGGATACTTCAGTCCATGCGGCCGCCAGCCCAAGCTCAAATGGCATGTTGAACCGAGGCGTTCGAGGCGAGGCGCGGTCCAATTGAACCCGAGAAAGATCATGCAGCGAATACGGGCATTGCCTGAGGATCGAGAAAATACGGTCTACCCGGTCGTGCATACTGCCACCGCTTGGGACTTCGAGTGCCGATCGCGGGACAAGACCACAGGCAGATAAACCGGCTATGTAGGCAATGTAGAGCCGTTCGAAATTAGCATCGTAGGGGATGTTGAGGAAAGCGCCGATGGCACGCCGCGCTGGCGCCAGTCTCCGCGAATTACCCATACAAAATGCAATTTACGAAGGCAGCTATGCGCGCCGTCCCCGCCGGGCGCTCGAAGCCGATTTCGATTTCTTCGGAGGGCCGGCCTTCTTGGCTTTCCTGATTCCAGATTCGCTGCCGGGCACGCTAAGAAGTTTTTGTAACCGTTCGACGCGTCCACCGGGCACACTGAGCATTTCGGCCGTTTCCGAAATCGACGGGAATGGAGTCGTGATGGTGGCCTTTTGCAAAGTCGTCTCGTTTCTCCTTCTATGCTACAGGAACACAGCCCGAATTCGTTTTCGCGCTCTCGTGCCAAACTGGGGTCTCAAGCGAATGCTCAGTGGCGAACAAATCTCAAACCTGCGCTCGCGCTTTCCGATCCTGCGGCAGAAAACGTACCTTTATAGCTGCTCGCAAGGCGCGCTAAGCGATGCCGCCGAAGCCGGTCTGCGCGCTTACACGGAAAGCTGGCGCACTTCGAGCGCTCCGTGGAACGATTGGATGGAAGTCTATGAAGCGATGCGAGCGGAATTCGCGTGCTTCGTCAATGCCGAGCCGGACGAGATCGCCATCGTCACCAGCGCTTCGGCGGGCATCAACGCCATCGCCAACGCGGTTCAGTTCGACCGGCGCGCGAATGTCGTCATGGGCGAATATGAATTTCCGACCATGGGCCAGATCTGGCTGGCGCAGCAAACACGCGGCGCGCGCATCGAGTTCCTCGAAGGCCGCGGCAACTCGATCCCGCTCGAAGCCTACGAGCGAGCCATCGACGAGCGCACCGCCATCGTCCCGGTAACGCAGGTGGCGTTCCTCAACGGCTTCCGCTCCGATGCGGCGCGCATCACCAGGCTGGCTCACGACAAAGGCGCCCTTGTCTTTCTCGACGGCTTTCAGGACTGCGGGACCCGGCCCATCGACGTGAAAGCCATGGATATCGATTTCTATGTTACGGGCACGCTGAAGTACTTACTGGGGCCTCCCGGAGTGGCATTTCTCTATGTGAAGCGATCGTTTGTCGAATCGCGGATGCCCACCATTACCAGTTGGCTGGCCCAGCGCGACGCCTTCGCGTTTAACACCCGAAAGCTCGACCCGGCCCGCGAGGCGCGCCGCTTTGAAGGCGGTTCACCGCCCATGCCGAACATTTATGCAGCCCGTTCGGCGCTCGCTCTGCTCACGAGCATCGGAATGGAAAACGTTAGAGATCAAATCGCTCAATTGACGCGGGCGTTCCTACAGGGCACGCGCGCGCTGGGCATTGCCGCGAAGACGCCCGATACCAGCGTCGGTCCGTTGGTGGTTCTTCGCTCTACCGATCCGGAGGCGCTGGTCGGCAAGCTCACGGCGCGCGGGGTGGTAGTGTCTTCGCGCCTCGATGGCGTGCGCTTCTCCTTTCACGTCTACAACAATCTCGACGATGTTCATGCCGCCCTCGCGGTGCTCGAAGCGAATCTCGACTTACTGGTCCGCGGATGAAACCGCTTAGCGGCATCGAGCAGGGCGAAACGCTTTCGCGCCAGCTCAACCCGCCGCAGCTCGCCATGATCGCCATCGGCGGAGCGATCGGCACCGGCTTGTTCCTGGGCAGTGCGCTGGCCGTTCGCGCTGCGGGCCCAGGCGTCATTCTGACGTATGCGATGGGCGCCGTCATTGCCCTTTTGCTGATGCGCGCCCTTGGGGCAATGGCGGTCGCGCATCCCACGGCGGGCTCGTTTGGCGTCTATGCGGAGATTTATTTAAATCGCTGGGCCGGGTTCACGGTGCGTTACACCTATTGGGCCGGACAATGCGTCGCCATCGGCGGCGAGGCTACCGCCATTGCCATTTATTGCCAGTGGTGGTTTCCGCATACGCCGCAGTGGCTTTGGATTCTCGCCTTCACCATCGCGCTGCTCTACGCGAATGCGCGCAGCGTGGGAAGCTTCGGCTCTTTCGAGTATTGGTTCGCCATGATCAAGGTCGTCGCTATCGTCCTGTTCATCTGCATTGGCGCGGCTCTGATTCTGGGAGTCAGTCCGCGGCCCGCTATCGGCTTCGCGAATCTGACCGCGCATGGCGGCTTCCTCGCAAACGGATGGCGCGGCGTCTGGCTGGCGATAGTCTTCGTCATCTTCAGCTATATCGGCACGGAGGTGATCGCCGTCACGGCCGGCGAAGCCAGAAATCCTGAGATTGCTTTGCCGCGCGCCGTGCGCGCGATGGCTGCGCGCTTGACGCTCTTTTATCTCGGCGCCATTTCGGTGCTGATCGCGATTGTCCCGTGGACACAGATCCAACCCGGCGCGGGCGTTACGGCCAGCCCATTCGTTCGCGTTTTTGAGCTGGTCGGCATTCCGGCCGCCGCTCACATCGTGAACTTTGTCGTCATCACCGCCGCTGCGTCCAGCATGAACTGTAATCTTTATTTGGTCAGCCGTATGATGTTTTCGCTCGCGCGGGGCGGCTACGCACCCGCCCGCTGGGGCGAAGTTTCCCCGCGTGGAACACCCATTCCCGCGCTTCTCGTTTCCGCTGCCGGCCTCGGCCTTGCCCTTCTCACCTCGTTCTTTTATCCATCGAGCGCGTTCGTCTACTTGCTGGGCATCTCGTTGTTTGGAGGACTCTACGCCTGGCTCGTGATCTTTGTCACCCATCTGTTTTTTCGCGGATCACTCATTTGCAAGGCTGGTTCCCTGCTAGGCGCATTGTCGATCGCTGCGATCCTCGTGACCACCTGGTGGGTCGAAGGTATGCGTATCACGCTTGTCGCGGGGCTTTCGTGGCTGGCGCTACTCTCGGCAGCGTATCTGTTGATGAATCGCCGGTTCCGCCAGGCCTCCGTTTAAAATATGGCGATGCCTTCATCCAGTTTGAGCGAGATCTGGGAAAAACACACCGCCCACGAATTCAGCACGCGCGATACGGCCGCCACTTTGGAAACGATGGTCGACGACGCTTACGTCAACCATGTGCCCGTGATGACCGGCGGCTACGGCAAGGCGGAGCTGGCGGCGTTCTATTCCACCGACTTCATCCCGAAGATGCCGCCCGACACCAAACTGTCGCCCGTCTCGCGCACCATCGGCAGCGACCAGTTAGTCGACGAAATTATATTTTCCTTCACGCACACGGAAGAAATGCCATGGATGTTACCCGGCGTCCGGCCGACTAACAGGTTTGTCGAGATTCCGTTAGTGGTTATCGTTCGGTTTCGCGACGGGAAACTCGCTCACGAGCACATTTATTGGGATCAGGCGTCCGTCCTGAAACAGATCGGTCTGATCACGGATCCTTCGCTCCCGGTTTTCGGCGCTGAGACGGCAAAGAAAGTGGTCAGCGGAGCAGTCAAGCACTAAGCGATACTTCATAAGGGCATGCGAGAATCAGATCAGGAATTTTGATCCTTGACGCTTGCCGCCGGGTTGCTTTACCATCTAATGGTCTGACCGAGCGGCAACAACAGCAATACTTTAGGGACGGCTACACCGTTTGTCCCGGCCTTCTTGACGGCGCAGAACTGACGATCCTGCTTGCCGAAATTGACCAGGTCTGCGGGGAGAATACGCTCTCCCGGCATGATAAATCCCGGGTAGAGATGGAGCCGAATCAGAAACCTGACGGCAAACTGGTGCGGCGCATTTATCAACCGTGCAGCTATTATGCGCCGTTCCGGCGGCTCGCGGAATCCGCCAAACTCCTGGATGCGGCCGAGATGTTGATCGGTCCAAACCTGATTTTCCACTACAGCAAGATCAATATGAAACCGCCGGCCATCGGGTCAGTGGTGGAGTGGCATCAGGATCTGTCGTACTACCCGTTGACGAACAACGGATCGGTGACATTGTTGATCTACCTCGATGATGCCGATGCGGAAAATGGCTGCCTGCAAGTGGCGCCGGCGCGGCAGGACGCGGAACTGCTCAATCACATGCGCGACGGATTCTTCACGGGAAAGATTGTTGGGCCGGTGGACGAGTCGAGAGCGGTTCTACTCGAGGGCAAAGCCGGGACGGCGGTGTTCATGCACTGCCTGACACCGCACTCTTCGGTGACGAATACTTCCAGCCGGCCGCGGCGCACTTTGATCCTGAGCTATCGGGCGGCCGACGCTTTTCCCATTTACATCGGCAAGGTCACGGATGAAATGGAAGAGTATGTCCGGCTGGTGCGCGGGCAGCCGGCACGTTCGGCGCGCTTCACCTTTCAACAGTTCCCCATTCCAGTGCAAAAAACGAAGACGGCGTCGCTTTACGAATTGCAGGAACTGTCGCGGCAGGATGAAGATCAAACTCGCCACCGCCGACTATAGTTTTCCGCTGCTTGAATGGGAGAAAGCGGTTCGCTTGGCCGGCGATCTCGGGATGAGCGGTATTGACGTTTCCCTATTCGAAGGGCGCTCTCAACTCGATCCGGCGGCGGCGCTCGCGAATCCGGCACGCGCAGGCGCGAATGCACGGGATACGGTGCGCGCCCATGGGATGAGGGTGGCCGATGTGTTCGGAATACCCGGACGCGATTTTACGGAGTTGGCTCCGAATCATCCAGACGGAGCCGTGCGCCGCGCATCCAGGAATTATTTTCAGAAATTGATCGAGTTTGCGGCTTCGTCCGAGGCTCGTCACGTCACCGTGCTTCCCGGCGTTGTCGTCGATGGTGAAAAGTTATCGACTAGTTTTGGCCGTTCCGCCGAGGAACTGGCCTGGCGGCGTAAAATTGCGCGCGACGCGGGCATCGAGCTGGCCTTTGAGGCTCATACCGGATCGATCGTGGCGGATCCCGGGCTGGCGCTGCGGTTACTCGAATCGGTTCCGGGCTTGACACTCACGCTCGATCCGGCACACTTTATAGCGCAAGGCTACGGCCGGGAAACCATTCTGCCGCTGGTTCCGTATGCATCGCACTTTCATGCGCGATGCGCCGCGCCGGGACGATTGCAAGCGCCGCTCAAACAAAATGTGATTGACTTCGAGGATCTGGCGAAGAGGTTGACGCAGAGCGGTTATCACGGCTGGTATGCCATCGAGTATGTATGGATCGATTGGGAGCACTGCAACGAGGTGGATAATCTCAGCGAAACCATACTCTTGCGGGACGTTTTGAAAAAGGCGGCGGAAGCTTTGGCATGAAATTGCGTGGAAAAGTAGCGATCGTTACGGGGGCGGCGAGCGGCATCGGCCGCGCCAGTGCGATCGCTTTTGCCCGGGAAGGCGCCAAAGTCGTAGCCGCCGATATCGACGGCGCGCGCGGCCCGGCAGTGGTTGGGGAAATACAGGCGGCCGGCGGCGAAGCTTTCTTTGAACATATCGATGTGACGAAAGAAGGCGAAATCGCACAGATGATCGAGAGGACGATCGCCCGATGGAAGCGCATCGATGTTCTGTTCAACAACGCGGGAGTCGTTTTGGTGAAGGCACTCGAGGAGACGACGGAAGAGGAATGGGACCGGTTGATGTCGATTAATCTGAAGGCGGCCTTTCTCGCCATCAAGCATGTGATTCCGTATATGCGGCGCGGCGGCGGCGGAGCAATTCTGAATACCGGCTCGATCGGAAGTTTCATCGGACAAGTCGGAACGCCCGCCTATATTGCTTCGAAAGGGGCGATTGCGCTGCTGACCAAATCACTGGCGCTTGACTATGGACGAGATGGAATTCGAGTCAACTGTGTGTGTCCAGGGATCACCGATACGCCGATGCTACGCGAGCATTTGGGTAGCGGCGCCGAAGGCGAGCGGAAGATAGTGGAACGCCTGGCGCGTGTGCCGCTCGGCAAGATTCTGAAGCCGGAAGACATCGCCCGGGCTGCGCTTTATTTGGTATCGGACGACTCGGTGGGCATTACTGGCGTGACGCATCTGGTGGATGGCGGAATGCTGGCGGCTGCGGAGTACCATCAGCCGTGAATCACAACGCGTTCCGCGTGGGCTTTTCGGCGGACTTTCTCGATGAACATCGCAATCCCGCTTTTCCGGACATTGGGCTTTCGTTGCTCGATCAGGCAGCGGGGCTTTCGTACGAATTCCTTGCCGAGTACCGCGCGGAGTATGTTCCGGAACAGCTTCGTGATTTTGATGTCATTATCTCTTTGAAGCCGCGTGTGACGGCCGATTCTCTGCACGGAGTCGAGCGCCTGTGCGCGATCGGCCGCTGCGGTGTCGGCTACGATAACGTCGATCTGGCGGCCTGCACGGAAAACGATATCGCTGTTTACATCACGCCAACGGCGGTGATTCGGCCGGTTGCCGAATCGATTGTCCTTTTCGTATTGGCGTTGTCTCACAACCTGGTGCTGAAAGATCGGCTGGTGCGGCAGGGACGCTGGGTGGAGAGCACGCGAAAGCTGGGGAACGAGCCGCGAGACCGTGTGATCGGGACCATAGGCCTCGGCAATATAGCCGGCGAAGCGGTCCGGCTGCTCCGCCCATTCGGCATCGCGCGTTTTCTGGCATTTGATCCGTATGCACCGGCTAGCCGGATCGCAGAGCTTGGCGTGAAGATCGCCGATCTGGATACGGTGCTGCGCGAGTCGGACTATCTGCTGGTCAATTGCGCCCTTACTCCGGAAACGCGCGGGCTCATTGGAGACCGGGAATTCGGCCTGATGAAGGCGGAAGCCGTGATCGTGAATACCGCGCGCGGGCCTATCATCCAGCAGGGCGCCTTGGTGCAAGCGCTCGAAACGCGGCGCATACGGGGTGCGGCTTTGGACGTGTTCGAAAGAGAGCCGCTCGAAGAAGATTCGCGCCTGATGGCCTTGGACAACGTGATTCTCACGTCTCATTCGGTGGCGTGGACGGTGGAGCTTTTTCGCGATATGGGGCGCATGGATTGCGAAGGCGCGCTGGCGGTTCAGCGCGGCGCGGCGCCGCTGCACGTGGTGAATCGAGAGGTGCTGGCGCGGCCGGGCTTCCGAAAGAAACTGGAAAGGCGTTTATGACCGGGTTGCGAAAGCGGCTGCACGACGGCGAAGTTGTGCTCGGCCAGATGGTGCTCGAATTGTTCACCTCAGGCATCGGGCCCATGCTGGCCTCCGCGGGAATGGAGTTTGTGATTTACGACATGGAGCACGGGCGCTGCGATCTGGCGCTCCTGGCTGAGATGGTGGCCTCCTGCCGTGGCAGCAATATTGTCCCGCTGGCGCGAGTGCCGGACATCCATTTTCAGCCGCTATCGAGAGTGCTCGATATCGGAGCGCGGGGAGTGATGGTGCCGCGCGTCGAAACCAGAGCGCAGGCTGAAGACGTTGTCGCGCAGTTGAAGTATGCGCCGGAAGGGCGCAGGGGCGTGGCCTTGGGAATTGCGCATGATCTCTATCGCGGAGGCGGCGCGGAATTTTTTGAAGAGGCGAATGCCGATACGGTGGTAATCCTGCTGCTCGAAACGGCGAAGGCGTTTGAAAACCTGGACGACATCGTTTCAGTCCCCGGCGTGGACGTTGCCTGGATGGGCCATTACGATTTTACGGTCTCGATGGGAATCCCGGCGCAGTTCGAACATCCGCTATTCCTCGATGCAATGGAGTCGTTAGCGGCCTGTTGCCGGCGTCACAAGGTAGCTCCCGGATTTCTGCCGGCGACTCCCGAAAGTGCGGCGCATTGGATTCGAAAAGGCTTCCGCGCGATTAGTTTGGGCAGCGACGTAGGTGTGTTTCTCCACTCCATGCACGCCTTTCGGCAATCGGTACTGGATGGCGTTCTCACGGGAGGAGCGCTGATATGAACTATTCCGTGCAGGCTTTCAACGCAGGAACTTTCTGGGTGCCCGGTCCTGAGGTTTATTGGATGGAGCGGTGGAACACGCGCGAGGAGATGAACGTACTCATCTATCTGGTTCGCGGCGGCGGGCATAACATTCTGATCAATACCGGGCCACCGCGGGATTTGAGCGTCCTGAATGAAGCATGGCTGAAGTTCTTTGGCTACCCGGAAGCGCAGATCGTACGCACGGAGGAACAGCTTCCACAGAACATCCTCCGCTCGCAGGGATTGACGCCCGATGACATCGACACCGTCATCGTTACGCCTTTGCAAGCCTACGCTTCTGCGAATATTCACCTTTTCCGCAAGGCGCGGATCTGTATTTCGCGCAAGGGCTGGATCGAAGATTTTCAAGCGCCCTATTATCATTTGCACGTGCCACGGCATTTGCGGATTCCTCCCGAAGTGAACAACTATCTGCAGAATGAAGGATGGGAAAAGGTTCGCCTGCTTGCCGATGAGGAGCAAATCTTCGAGGGGCTGCGGGTCTTCTGGGCGGGCGTGCACCATCGCTCTTCGCTCGCCGTCTGTATCGAAACGACTAAGGGCACGGTGATTCTTAGCGATTGCTTTTTCAAGTACGGGAATATCGAGGAGCGCCGTTATCTCGGGGTAATGGAGAGCATGATGGAAGCTGAGGCGACGTGGGCGCGCATCCGCCGCGAAGGGCAGATCGCCGCTTCCATATACGATCCGGAAGTTTTTGCGCGTCACCCGGGTGGAAAACTTGCGTGACAACCGGCTTTGCCGGTCGCGTAGCCTGCGCGCCCAGATAGTTTCCATAGCCGACTACCAGGGTGGATGAAACCAGCACAGCCAGGCTGAGAGCGAGCAGCCGCATGGTGCGGGTTCCGGCTCCGCGCCACTCCTTCAGTGCCAAACCCCAGAGCGTACCGAAAATCATGATGCTGGCCATGTGGAGCGTCCAACTCGAAAAGCGATATGTGCCC
The DNA here is from genome assembly GCA_036501045.1 of Bryobacteraceae bacterium. Lineage (GTDB taxonomy): Bacteria > Acidobacteriota > Terriglobia > Bryobacterales > Bryobacteraceae > Bog-105. The sequence goes on along the minus strand of DASYAX010000302.1, from coordinate 18,522 downwards.
ATCTGCACTTCGCCCATGGTGTAGAAGAAGAACTGCAAATACCAGACGAAGCCCGCGAGCGCGCACAGGGCGTAGTTGGAAAAGACCGGGCCCTGAAAATACTGTGACCCGGTGCGGTTGCGGAGATGCAGGATGACGCACCACACCACGTTGGTCGTGAAGCCGCCGGCGAGGACGATGACGAGCACCGGAAGTCCCTGCCAGAGGGGCGCCGCACCGTGGCGAGCGGCGGCTTCGCGCACCGGTCCACCGGCGGCGAGGCCGTAGGAAAAGCAGGCGCTCATGATTCCACAGAACGTGGCCACGAGCAGGCCCTTTTTCAAATTGAACTCCTTGATCACGGCAGTGCGGCGCTCGGGCGGAAGCTCCCGCTCCTTCGAAATTCCGGCTAGTCCCGCGATGGCGATGCCGCAGACGCAGATGCCGACACCGACGAGGATCAAAATGCCGGAGCTTGTTCCCAGGATTTTCTTGGCGAAGTCGCCGCTAACGATCGGCGGCATCAGCGTACCGAAGGCGGCACAATAGCCAAGCGCCACGGCCATGCCCAGAGACATCCCGAGATAGCGCATCGTGAGACCGAAGGTCAGGCCGCCGAAGCCCCAGAGCAATCCGAACAGGTAACACCAGAACAAGGTGGACAAGGGCACTTCCCGCAGAACGGCCGGCAAATCGTTTATCAACAACGATGCAATGAGGAAAGGCGCCACCAGCCAACTAAATATGCCGCCGGCCAGCCAGTAAGTCTCCCAAGCCCAGCCTTTCACGCCACGAAACGGGACATAGAAGCTGGCCGAAGCCAGGCCACCCATCCAGTGAAAGAAGACGCCCAGCAGCGGATTCGGCACCATAGTTTCTAGAGACTCTTGCCGGGGCGCGACGCGCTCAGAACGTCCCGACCGCTTCGGGCCACGGCAGCACACCGGAACAGTACTGATTGTCTACCACGGCTCGATCGGGCTCGTCGCCCGCATAAACCCAGAGCATTTCCATTTCAGCTTGTCCGCTGTTGAGAAAACGATGGGGCTTGCCGCGCGGAACAAACGCCGTGTTGAACCCTCCGTCCAGTTGGTAGCGCGCGCCCTGGACCAGGCAGGTGGCGCTTCCCCTTAGAATTGTGATTGATTCATCGTAGGCGTGGGTGTGGCAGGGCAAGGAAGATCCAATGCTAAAGCGGCCATATCCTCCACAGATGCCGACCGATCCAAATCTTTTCGCAAAGAGATCGGAAAACCAAGCTCCGGCGGCAAGCTCATAGACGGCAGCTTTCGAAAAGCGATTCAGATGCTCGGGATCGCCCGGCAGCGGGTCGCCCCGGTCGGCGAACATCTGGGCATCGCCGGTGTAGGTTCGCGCCGGGGCCGGCGACGCGAAGGACCAGTGCGCGACAAGAGCGGAATCCTGATTCGCATTTTGAATGCTATGGGGTACTCCGGCGGGAATGTGGATACAATCCAGCCGGCCCAACCGGTATCCGCGTCCTTCCACAGCGACGAGCGCGGCACCGGCAAGAATGGTAATTGCTTCGCTGCAATCATGGAGATGGTAGGGAAGCAGAGCATGCCCTTTGAAGATTGCGGTCCCGGTGCTGAAACCCGTAGCGCCGCACTCCCGCGAGACGAACGTGCGCAACTCGACTGCGTCTGGCGAAGCTAACGACGGTTCGCAAGATCCCGAAATGATGGCTTCCTCGATCATGTTTTGGTCTGATCATTAGATGGTACGTGCTGGCAAGTTACTAGGTCAAGGGATTCGCGCGGCCTTGTTCACCGCGACGATGCTGATCAGCGCTTTCGCTACGCGCGGGATCCAGGCGGCGGAAGCGATCCGGATTCACCCGGAGAATCCGCGGTATTTTCTATTTCGGGGAAAGCCGCTGGTTCTTATTACCGCCACGGAACATTACGGTTCGGTGATCAACCGGCCCTTCGATTTCGTGAAATATCTGGACGATGCGGCCGCGCATAAAATGACGCTGACTCGGACGTTTTTATTGTTCCGGGAATTGCAGAGCGCACGAAACCCTTCCTCGCCTTGCAAGCCGGATTCGCCCGACTATATCGCTCCGTTTCCCAGAAGCGGTCCGGGGAAGGCATTGGACGGCGAGCCGATTTACGATTTGGACCAGTGGAACCCGGAATATTTCGAGCGGCTCCATCGGTTCCTCGATGCCGCTTCACAGCGCGGCATTATTGTAGAGCTTACGCTGTTCAGCAACACCTACGGGGAGCAAGTCTGGGCGTTGAATCCCTTTCGCGCGGAGAACAACAAGCAGCACCTCGAGAAGTTGGATTGGCCGGAATATCTCTCGCTGAAAGATCCCGAGTTGGTGCGGCGGCAATCCGCTTACGCGCGCAAAATTATCGACGAAACCACCAGCTACGACAATGTTTACTACGAACTTTGCAATGAACCGGGAGGCGGAGTCAGGGGACACATTCCGCCGGCTGATGTGGATGGGTGGCAGGCGGAGATCGGGCGCGTGGTGCGCGAGGAATTGCAGCGAGTCCACCGGCCGCATCTGATCGCGGGCCAGCAGGCGTTCACCTATTCGCCCAAGTTCCGTTTTCCGCTCGACGAAACCTATTCCCAAAGGCTATTCGACATCGTCAATGTGCATCCGCTGCCGGACACCGACTTTTCGGGGAAGCTTTACCAACTGGGCCACTTCATGTCGAAGGAGCTGATGCTTTCGGAAATGGCGCGCTTCTGCCGGGACGTCTATCCCGAAAAGAAGCCGACGGTGATGGATGAAGACAATACGGCGAGCATGTATCGCGACCCGGTAGGCTGGACCATTCACCGAAAACGGGCTTGGACCACATTGCTGAACGGGGCACATTACGATTACATTGATTTCTCAATCACGGTGGGCAGTGAAGCGGGGACGCCGGCATCCGGTAAGCAAATCCGAAGCTGGATGCAGTACTTGTCCGAGTTCATGTCGAGCTTCGACTATGTACATTCGGTACTTGCGCCGGATTGGGTTAGCCAGCTTCCCGATCACGTCGTTGCTTCGGGCCTCAAGGTGACCGGCCGCGATTATGTCGCGTATTTGGCCGATAGCCGCGAAGTGACCGATCCCCGCGCCGGCGAGCCGCTGAGTGGAACGCTGAAGCTGGCGCTTCCGGACGGGAAATTCGAGGTGAGCTTGTTTTCGCCGGTAACGGGTCAAGCCTCGCCCGGCGTGATCGTCGATGGCGGCTCGGCAACGCTCGTTTTGCCCACATTCCTGCAGGACATTGTGGTCCGTGCGAAACGCATGGAATAGACCATTGGATGATATGATCTCAAAATTCATGCTCTCAAGACGAGCGTTTTGCGAGGCCAGCGCGAGCGGTCTTTTGCTGCTTACCCGGAGTGCCCAGGCGCAAAGTCGATTCGGAGTTCAGAACTGCCCGACGGAATGGTCGTATCATTCGGGCAAATCGTATGGCGATCCCTTCAACGAGGTCGAACTCGACGTCGTGTTCACAACCCCTACGGGAGAAGAGCATCGCGTTCCCGGTTTTTGGGGTGGCGGAAGCGCGTGGCGCGTGCGATACGCTCCTCCAGCGGGTGGCGAATACAGCTACCGGACCGTTTGCAGCGACGCTTCGAATGCCGATCTTCACAATCGCGCGGGCAAATTCACGGTGGCGCCTTATGCAGGGAAGAACTCACTTTATCTGCATGGCGGGCTGCGTGTGGCGCCGGATCAGCGGCATTTGCAACACGCTGACGGTACGCCTTTCTTCTGGCTGGGCGATACCTGGTGGATGGGATTATGCCAACGCCTGAGCTGGCCGGATGGCTTCCAGACGCTGACGGCGGATCGGGTGCGGAAGGGCTTTAGCCTGGTGCAGATCGTGGCCGGCTTATATCCGGACATGGAGCCTTACGATCCGCGAGGCGCGAATGAAGCCGGCTTTCCGTGGGAACGCGATTATGCACGGATCAATCCTGCCTACTTTGACGCAGCCGATATCCGCATCGAACATCTGGCTGATCACGGGCTGGTGGCTTGCGTGGTGGCAGCCTGGGGTTATTTTCTGCCGCAGATGGGTCTTCGCAAGATGAAGCAACATTGGCGGTACCTGGTGGCGCGGTGGGGAGCGTATCCAACCGTGTGGTGTCTGGCCGGCGAAGGCACCATGCCCTTTTATTTATCGAAGACGCGGGAGCAGGATGCAGCCACGCAGAAGCACGGCTGGACCGAAATGGCGCGCTATGTGAGATCGATCGATCCGCTGCGGCGCCCCATTACGATTCATCCCTCACGGAGTTCGCGCGACACGGTGGATGATCCGTCGGTGCTCGATGTGGACATGCTGCAAACGGGACATGACGACCGCCGCAGTGTTCCTAACACGATCGAGACCTTGAACCGGTCGTTAGCGGCTAGCCCGAAAATGCCGGTACTGGTTGGCGAAGTGTGCTATGAGGGCATTCAGGAGGCCAGCCGCCAGGAAGTTCAACGCTTCATGTTCTGGTCTTGCATACTCAGCGGCGCGGGTGGGCATACCTATGGCGCGAACGGGATCTGGCAGGTGAATACGTTCGAAAAGCCGTATGGTCTTTCGCCGCACGGCCATTCCTGGGGCGGCCCACCCTGGGAAGTCGCGGCGCAATTGCCGGGCTCGGCGCAGGTCGGGCTCGGGAAGTCCTTGTTGAGCCGCTATTCCTGGTGGCGCCTCGAACCTCGTCCGGAGATGGTCGAACCGCACTGGAGCAAAGAGAACTACTGGCGACCGTTCGCGGGGCAAATACCAGGCGAGGCGGTGATTGCGTTCACGCCTTCCGGCGGAAAGGCGCTGGTCTTCAAAAATCTAGAGCCAGCGACCTATCGCGCATTCCTCTTCAATCCCAGCGACGGAACCGAACAGCCATTCGGCCAGGTCGCTCTCGATGCAAATGGCGCTTGGCAGGCGCCGGAATTCCCGATCTTTCGCGACTGGGTGGTCGTGCTCGACCGCAGGGGTTGAGTCTTCATTCGTGGGCGTTCGACAGGGCCAAAGCCTCGGCAGATTGACTCGCATTATTGGCCCGCCGTTGCTGTGCCTCTACCAGCAGGCGCGCCATTTCCGCAAGGTGGGCCGCCATGCCAGCGCGGGCGGCGGGTCCATTTTTCTTGGCTACGGCGAGGAAGATCGCCTTGTGATGATCGAGCGCCTTTTGGGCGCTGCCTTCCAATTGAAGCGTGCTCCCGATCCATTCCTGCAGTAAGTTCCGGATGAGATGGAGGGCATTCATCAAGATGCTGTTGTGCGCGGCCTGCCCGATGGCAAGATGGAACTCGATGTCGGATTGGAGAAACTCGCTTGACGAATCGAGCGAACGCTCCATGCGGTCGAGATGAGCGCCGATTTGCTTTAAGTCCTCAGCCGTTGCGCGCTCCGCGGCCAATCCGGCCAGTTCGGTTTCGATCAGCTTGCGGGCCTCCACCAGCTCGTGCACTTCCGTTTCCGAACTGCTAGTGATGGCCCACAGGAGAGGGCGGGATAAGAATTCGGATCGCTGGCAGACGTAGGTTCCGTCACCCAGACGGGTTTCGATGAGACCCATGATTTCGAGCGCCTTCAATGCCTCGCGCAAGGATGCCCGGCCAACGCCGAGCAATTGGCCAAGCTGGCGTTCGGCCGGTATACGCGCGCCTGGTTTCCACACGCCCCGAATGATATGGCTAACCAATTTGCGATAAATATCAGCAGTAAGGGTCGTTCGGGTAACTGGTGTCAGATCATCATGTGGCACAACGTCCATTGTAGACTTCTTGCGTCCCACATTGGATATATAGTATCCGGTGGTCTGATATACTGATGCCTTTCGTTTTCACGCCATGGACCGACGACAGTTTCTTAGAGGAAGCGCACTGGCAGCGGCAGGTGCCGGTCTAGGCCGGATGGTCGAGGCCGACACGCGAGGCCCGGTGGTGCTCGAGAACGATCAACTGGCGTGGCAGGTTGAAGTCACGAGCGACGGTATCCAAAGCCGCACTCTGGAAAACCGAATTTCCGGAAGGCGGTTCGAGCTGGCGGTCGAGGATGAGTTCGCACTGGTGTTCGCGAAAGGACGAAGGATCGAGATTCCTTGGTGGAACTTCCGGCTGACCGACGCGGATGCAGCCTTTGAGCGGCGGGGAACAGCGCCAGACGGTTGGAAGCCCGTGCGAAATCTTGCGGGTGGGCAGAAAGGCCGTAGCTACGGCGGCTTCGGTTGGTTCCGGCAGGAGTTTGCCTTGCCGGAAGCGGCTCGCGGCAAAGAACTGGTTTTCGTGCTGGGCGGCTACGACGAGCAGGATTGGAACGAACACTGGATTTATTTGAACGGGCGGGAAATCGGACATCGGGTTGCGACGGGGCGCTGGCGGGTGCCCGGCCGCCATGCGCTGCGGCCAGCCGACGCCGCTTATGGGTCTCTGCAGTTTGGGCCTGAATCGAAAAATCTGCTGGCGGTGCGAGCGCGCGGCTATGACTTTCACACTGAGGGGCTTTCGGAGGAAGCGCTCGAGCAGTATGTGTTCCGGCCGTTCCTATTCGATCAATTCATTTCGATCGGGGAACCTTATTTACGCGTTTCGAAGTTCGAGGTGCGGGATGTCCGGCGGGACGGCCGGGAGAAGGGGAGTTTTGTGCTGCGCGATCCCGAGCAGGAACTGACGGTTACAGCGCATTACGAGCTGGACGGCTTTCTACGGCGAAAGTGGCTCGAGATCCGAAACGACTCAAGCGAGAAGAAACTTCTGCTCGATGTCGAGCTCGACGATTTCCAGACGGGGGCCCGCATCCAGGAAGGCGGTCACGGCAAGCCAGTGTTTTTGGAGGGCGAAGTTTTCGGCGCGGTCGAGCATCCGGCGGGAATCAACCAGGGAATGGGCGGCGAGATCCGGCTATGGCATTGCCCGGGACGGCCGATTGCGCCGCGCGAAACCCTGAGGAGCCAGAGCGCGGTGATTGGAGTGACGGCGCGGGAGCAGGCGCTCGATCAGTTTCACAACTACCTGGGAGCCCGAAGCCCGCGGCGCGCCAAGGGGCGGGTTTCTATTTTTACGTGCTTTGGGATCAACAATCAGTGGGGTGCTTGTTCCACTCTCACCGATTCCGAGGTGCTTGATTGCCAAGAGGTATTGAGCGGTTGGCAGGCGAAAGGCGCGAAGCTCGATTTTTTTACGCTCGACACGGGATGGCCTTCGAATGACGGGGATTTGACGGAATTCGCGAATACCTGTTATCCGGATGGGCCAGAAAAAATGATCGAGGGCGTTGAGCAACTCGACATGCGGTTTGGCTTGTGGTTTTCGGAGGGCTGGGGCGGATGGGCAGACGGATCATACCCAGCCATTCAACCCAGCGCCATTCCGGAACCGGGGAACTCGGGCGAGGCGCCCACCACGCCGCCCATTGGGGTGTACCGGAACGGATTCCCGGCGAACGGTGGCATCGGACGGCAGATGTGCCTATCTTCCGGCCCATATTTTCGCGTCTTCCGACACGCGATTCTGCACCACGTGCGGCAGAACAGAGTGCGGCTGCTGAAGTTCGATTCGGGCAATTATTACTGCAACAGCACGGCTCACGAGCATTTGCCAGGGAAGTATTCGACAGAAGCGATCTGCGACCGCATGATTGCTATCGTCACGGCGGCCCGCGCCGTGGTCCCCGATGTTTTCGTCATGTGGTATTGGGGCGAAGGGTCACCGTTTTGGGCGCTGCACGGCGACGTCATATCGGAATCGGGCCTGTTCATGGAAGGCTCCGGCACGAGCCAATATCCAACGCTCTATTACCGCGATTCGGTGACGCTTTCGCTCGATCAAAATACGCAGTTTGCAAAGTTGATCCCGCACCTGAACAAAGACAGCCTGGGAATCTGGCTCTCGCAAATTCGCTGGGCCAATTTCATGGGCAAGGAGCGGTGGCGCGAGGCTTTGGTGATGGACCTGGGGCGCGGCAGTCTCGTGTTTCCGCAGTTATGGGGCGATCCAAATCTGCTGAACGATTCAGACATTCAATTTCTGAGTAAGATGATTTCGCTCGCGCGCGGTCATGAGCAGCTTTTTCTCGGCAAGCGATACACGTTTGGAGACGCGTGGCAAAACGAACCATACGGTTACGCATTTTGCGAGGGGAATCGCGGGTTTGTGTTTTGCCACAACGTACACTTCACGTCCCGGCGGTTGCGTTTGCCGCTGGATTCCGGGCTTGGTTTATCGGCCGCGTCTAGTTCCGCTTTGCGAATTACTGCGCACTTTCCGGAACGATGTGAATTGCGGGCTGAAGACGGCTCGCCGTTTCGCGCCGGCAGTGCGGCAGAGTTTTGGATGCGCCCTTTCGAGACTCTTCTCTTGGAAATCGGAACTGAGGGCGGCGGAGATTTGCCGCGGCGGCATTGGACTGCGGCGACGGCAGCGCCCTATGGTGCTTCGCTCAATTTGAAGCCTTGCGCACTGTTGCCGTGGATGGAAGTGAAATTCGCCGACGCGGTTCGGTTTGAACACGCCGGAATGCATTTGCACACCCAGAGCTTCACGGCCCGTTTGCCGGCTTTGGTGGAGGGGCGATACGTGCTCGCGATCACGAGCAAGCTCAGGCAAGGGGAAAAGGATTATCGCTACTCGCCGGTGGTGACGGAGATTGTGCAGGTTCGTGGGCGGGTTGGCGGGCGCGATATTCAGATGATTCCCGTGCCGGACGCGCGCCGTTATGGGAATACACAGCATGCCGGCTGTTCCTGGGTGCTGAACAAAATTCCGCTGTCGGCGCGGCATTCCGGAGAACTTCTGGAGTTCGCGGTGCACGCTTACCTGCCGAAGGAAGTCCGGGCGATTCATGAGGCTTGGATCGTAAAGCAATGGTGGCACGACAGTGCGCGGCCGGAAGCAGACGGCTATTACGGAGATGCGCCGTCGTAAAAATAGTACAAGGGTACTCTGAACCGCCGTTCCTTTCTGCGCGCAATCTCCGGGTCGCCAATAGCGCGGCTAGTAAGCGCCGGATCTGTGCCAGGACTGCCGGTGTTCGCGGACGCGACATCGCGCGCGGGCATCACGTTCCGGCACTGCGCGAGCAGAACAACACAGAAATACTTGATCGAATCCATGTCGGCGGGCGTTGCCATGCTCGACTCCCGGCGCGATGGCAAACTGGATCTTTTTTTTGTGAATGGGGCGGCACTGCGCGATCCGATGCCTGCCGGAGTGCGCCCCGACAAGAGCGATCCCCAGTTTTGGAACCGTTTGTACCGGAATAACGGCGATGGGACGTTTACGGACGTCACCGAACGGGCCGGCGTCAAAGGTCATTCCTACGGCATGGGCGTGGCCACCGGCGACTACGATAACGACGGCCTGCCCGACCTTTATGTGACCAACTTCGGCGAGAATATTCTGTATCACAACAACGGCGACGGGACGTTTACCGATGTGACGGCGCGCGCCGGCGTGGCTGGCGGCGGATGGTCTGTAGGCGCCTGTTTCGTGGACTTCGATCGCGACGGGCGGCTTGACCTATTTGTCAGCCGATATTTGGAATGGGATTTCAGCAACAATCCAATGTGCGGCGGAAGCCGCCCTGGCTATCGCGCGTACTGTCATCCGGATCTTTTCAAGCCAATCACACACATCCTTTATCACAACAACGGCGATGGAACCTTCACGGATGTTTCCGAGAAAGCGGGTTTGCATCACTCACCCGGCAAAGGGCTGGGAGTGGCTTTGAATGACTACGATCAGGATGGCTGGCCGGATATCTTCGTTGCCAACGATTCTTTTCCGCAGCAGTTGTTCCATAACAATCGGGATGGAACGTTTACCGATGCTGCGTTGGATCTTGGCCTGGCATACGACGAGGACGGCAAAACGTATGCGGGGATGGGCGTCGGCTTCGACGATTACAACAATGACGGTTGGGCGGATGTTTTCGTGAACGCGCTGGCCAACCAGAGGTACGCGCTCTATCGGAGCAACCGCGGAAAATCTTTCGATTATGTCTCCGGACCCAGCGGAGTGGGCGGAATCAGCCAGTTGCATTCCGGCTGGGGCGCGCGCTTTTTCGATTACGATAACGACGGCTGGAAGGATCTCTTCATCGGCCAGGGCCACGTGATGGACAACATCGAACTGACACAGCCTTCAATCCGGTATCGGGAAGCGCCGTTGCTGATGCGCAATTCGGGCGGGCGGTTCCAAGACGTGTCCGCATCATCGGGCAAGCCATTTCAGGCTCCGCTAGCGGCGCGCGGCGTAGCCTTTGGCGACTTAAATAATGATGGCTTCGTCGATCTGGCGATTAACTGCAACGACGGATCGCCGCTGGTGCTTATGAATCAGGGTGGCAACGGCAATCATTGGCTGATTGTCGAGACCATCGGCGCGAAGAGCAATCGGGATGGAATCGGCGCGCGCTTAAAGCTGATCGGCGAATCCGGCAAGCAGCAATATTCGGTGGTGAGCACCGCGGGCAGCTATCTCTCGGCGAGCGACAAGCGCGCGCATTTCGGTTTGGGCGCGGACCGCTCGGCTCGTTTATTGGAAATTAGCTGGCCGAGCGGCGCGGTGCAGCGGATCGAAAATATCAAGGCCGATCAGGTGTTAGTGATACGCGAATCCGTGGCGTAAGGAGAATTTCGTTGAAGCGACCTCTCTTGTTGTTCCCGCTGAGTCTTCTGGGATTCGCGCTGCAGGCTGCGCCGCACACGGCGATCTTCGATGTCAGAGACTATGGCGCTACTGGAAGAAAGGCGGACGATGCCCTGCCTGCCATTCAAAAGGCCATTGACCTGTGCGGCGCGGGCGGCGGCGGGACGGTTCTCATTCCAGCGGGCGAGTATAGCTCGGGGCAGATTCATCTGCGCAGCCACGTCCGGTTATATATCGATTCCGGCGCGACACTGTATGCGTCGAAAAACGGGCATGGGTTCGATAAAGACAAGGCGGCGCTGCTGTATGGCGAAGATCTGGAAGACATTACCATTGAAGGCCGCGGAACCGTGGATGGCCAAGCGGCCTACGAATGGCGGCAGCTTAGCGATTTCGACGATGCGTACATCCGCGAAAACACTTTGCTGATGAAGGCGTTGGGGCTGCCGCTACGGCGCTCGTTTCCGGAAGGATTTTCCAAAGAAACTGTTTATCCCAGACTGGTTTTGCTAATGCGCTGTACGAACGTGCGGATTGCGGGCCTTTCCTTCGTGCGGTCACGAAGCTGGACCATTAATCCGTATGCCTGCCAGCGCCTGGTGATCGATGGCGTTTATATTTATTCCAACCCGAAGGAGGCGGTCTGGGCCGACGGCATCGATCCCGACGGCTGCAAGGATGTTCGCATCGCTAACAGCACGATCGATACCGGCGATGATGCTATCGTGTTTTACTCGTCGACCACCTGGGGGCCGGCGCTGCCGTGTGAGAACATCACGGTCACCAATTGCCGCCTGTCTTCGGCTTCGAGCGCGCTCAAGTTCTGCGACGGCAACAGCAACTGTATTCGCAAAGTGGTGGTGGACAATTCCGTGATCACTCATTCGAACCGAGGCATCGCGTTTATGGTGTTCGACGGAGGCTACGTCAGCGACATCGTGCTCTCAAATCTGACGATTGAATGCACGCGGCACGATTGGTTCTGGTGGGGCGACGGCGATCCCATTCACTTCAACATCAAGCGCCGCAGCGAAGTGGACGGCACGGCGCGGCCGAACGAACCGCCGGCGGGCTCGATACGCAATGTGATCATTCGCAACGTGATCGCACGCGGTCAGGGAACCAGCATGATCCACGGGCATCCCGATAGCTGGCTCGAGAATGTGAGCCTGGAAAATGTCCAATTGTGGTTATCGAACGACCCGGATTCCAAGCTCGAAAAAGCCGATGATGCCATTAAGGTTCGTTGGGCCAGGAAGCTGAAGCTGAAGGATGTGACGGTTCACTGGGACAAGCCGGAATCCGCCAAGTGGCAAAGCGCGCTGGCGGTGGAAGACGTGAAGGAGTTGGAACTGGACGGTTTTTCGGGAAGACAGGCCAAGGTGGGCGGCGATAGCCCTACGATCATTCTGAATCGAGTGGAAGACGCCATGATTCGCAATTCCAAGGCTGCCGACGGAACCGGGATCTTTCTGCGCGTTGCCGGCAACAAAAGCTCGGACATATATTTAATGGATAACGACCTGCGCAATGCTCGGTTGTCGCATAAACTGGATGGCGGCGTCGAAAGCGGTGTAGTTCACTTGGCGAACAACCTGACACAATGATGTATCAGGCCAACGGATGGTATACTTTTGGGCGCCGCTCTTTCTAGCATGAACGCAACGCGTGTCATCGGTTTCGGCCTCGTTTGGTGCGTTGGTTTGGGGATGGCGCAGAGTGCGAATCCACCACAGCCAAAATCGGACAAGGTCGATTTTGTTCGCGATATACAGCCTATCTTCCAGAAGTCGTGCGTCATGTGCCATGGCCCACAGACTCAGATGGCGGGGCTGCGTCTGGATGCGAAGGAATCGGTATTCGCCAAAGTGGTTGTGCCGGGTAAGCCGGCCGAGAGCCATCTCTATCAGCGCGTGGCGGGTATCGGAGACGTGGCGCGCATGCCGATGGGCGGACGCCTGGCCGACGATCAGATCGCGACCATAAAAGCATGGATCGATCAGGGAGCGGAATGGCCAGACGGGGTGGGTGCGCAGGTCAAGGCCGCCAAGACGCACTGGGCGTTTATCCCTCCGAAGCGGCCGCCGCTGCCGAGCGTGAAAGATACGGCATGGCCTCGAAATCCCATTGATTATTTCATTCTGGCGCGGCTCGAAAAGGAAGGTCTGTCTCCGTCGCCCGAAGCGGATCGCACAACCTTGCTGCGACGGCTCAGCCTTGACTTGACGGGTTTGCCGCCTACGCCTGCCGAAGTGGATGATTTCCTGAAGGACAAGCGTAAAGACGCGTATGAAGTCCAGGTGGACCGGCTGCTGAACTCGCCGCACTACGGCGAGCGATGGGCGCGGTTTTGGCTGGATGCGGCGCAGTATGCGGACTCAAACGGTTACGAGAAGGATCGTCCGCGGGAAGTTTGGCCTTATCGCGATTGGGTGATTGATGCGCTGAACCGCAACTTGCCCTATAACCAATTCGTGACGGATCAGATAGCCGGGGATTTGATTCCCAATCACACCGCGGGTGACGTGGTAGCGACGGGCTTCTTGCGGAATTCGCTGATCAACGAAGAAGGCGGCGTCGACCCGGAGCAGTTTCGCATGGAAGCCAATTTCGATCGGATGCACGTCATTGGCTCGGCGATTCTGGGTCTGACGGTGCAGTGTGCGCAATGCCATAACCACAAGTTCGATCCGCTGAAGCAGGAAGAGTACTACCGCATGATGGCCTTCATCAATCAGACTCACGAGGCGGACATCGCGGTCTATTCTCCGGAGCAGGAGATGAAGCGGACAGAAATTCTTCGGCGGCAGCGGGAAATCGAAGGCACGCTACAACGCCATACGCCGGATTGGAAACGGCGCATGGCGGAGTGGGAAAACTCGGTGAGAGTGAATCAACCCGAGTGGACCTTGGTGAAGCTGGTGGTGGACGATATTTCGACCGGCGGCGAGCGTTACCTGCCAATGAAGGACGATTCATTTCTTGAGCTTGGCTATGCGCCGACTCACCACAAAGTCAAACTGACTCTCAAGACGGAGATGCGGAACATTTCCGCCATTCGCCTGGAACTTTTGACCGACCCGGAACTGCCGCGCGGCGGCCCGGGCCGCTCTCAGTACGGCGTTTGCGCGATCTCCGAATTCGAGGTGGAAGCCGCGCCCGTCAGCGACCCTTCGAAAGTGACCAAGGTCAAATTCTCGCGCGCGACGGCCGATATCAATTTGCCGGAGACTCCGCTTGCCGTGTCGGATCCTCAAAAGGAAAAGAAGCATCGCATTGCCGGACCGATCGAGTTCGCCGTTGACGGTAAGGATGAGACGGCGTGGACCATTGATGCCGGGCCCGGGCTTCGCAATCAGCCCCGCCAGGCGGTATTCGATTTAGACACTCCCATCGATAATGCGGGCGGCACGCTCCTGACGTTCTATATCGCGCAAGACAATGCGGGCGAAAACAGCGATAAGGACGATAACAACAATATCGGAAAGATGCGGTTGGCGCTGACCAGCGCGGCGAATGCGGTGGCCGATCCGCTTCCCGCCGGCGTACGAACCATCCTTTCCATCCCGGTGGAAAACCGGAGCCCGGAGCAAACCGCAGCCGTGTTCGCTTATTGGCGCACGACGGTCCCTCAGTGGAAAAAGGCGAATGATGAGATTGCCGCTCTGTGGAAGGAATATCCGGAAGGCGCCTCGCAATTGGTTTTTGAAGCGCGAGACGAACCGCGCGAGACGCATGTGCTGACGCGCGGCGACTTTCTGAAGCCGGCGAAGGTGGTGGATCCCGGCACTCCCGCGTATTTGAATCCGCTACCGGCCGGCGCGCCTGTGAATCGACTTACGTTTGCCAAATGGATGACCGACCGCAGCGCCCCGACTACGGCGCGCGCCCTGGTGAATCGCTTTTGGCAGGCTTATTTTGGCATCGGCATTGTCGCTACCAGCGAGGATCTCGGCACGCAGTGCGATCCGCCTTCCCATCCAGAGCTGCTCGATTGGCTGGCGGTCGAATTTATGGATCGCGGCTGGGATCAGAAGGCGATCCATCGTCTGATCGTTACCTCGAGCGCCTATCGGCAATCGTCGAACATCACGCCCGAGCTGCGCGAAAAAGATCCTTACAATCGCTTGATCGCGCGCGGCCCTCGCTTACGGATGGAAGCGGAGAGTGTTCGCGACATCGCTCTCGAAGCGAGCGGTTTGCTGAACCCGAAGATTGGCGGTCCTAGCGTGTTTCCGCCCGCGCCTGCGTTTTTGTTCCTTCCGCCGGTGAGCTACGCTGCCAAGATCTGGCCCGAATCCACCGGGCCCGATCGCTACCGGCGCGGCTTGTACACGTTCCGGTACCGGTCGGTTCCCAATCCGATGATGGAAACGTTCGATGCGCCCAACGGCGACAGTTCGTGTGTCCGCCGGGGGCGTTCCGATACTCCGCTGCAAGCACTCACTACTTTGAATGAGCCGCTGTTTGTCGAAACGGCGCGCGCGCTGGCTTTGAAGACCCTACGGGAAGGCGGCAGGAGTGAAGACCAGCGCATCACTTACGCATTCCGCCGCTGTGTATCGCGACGGCCGGATGAGCAGGAGGCGACAGAGCTGCGCGATTTATTGCGCAAGGAAATCGCGCGGTATTCGGAGGGGAAACGGAATCCGTGGGATCTCGCCGCGGATGATCCGGCCCACCCACCCCACGTCCCGAAGGACGTAACTCCGGCTGAGGCCGCGGCCTGGACGGTTGTGGCGCGCGTCATTCTTAACTTGGACGAGACCATTACGAAGGAATAAAGATGAATTGCCAGGATTACCTGCACTCGAACGAAGATCCGGCGCAGCGAACGCGCCGCTGGTTCTTTGAGCAATGTGGAGTGGGTTTGGGCGCGATGGCGCTCGCCAACCTTCTTTCCGAGTCAGGATTCGGAGCGGTACCCACTCAGGCCGATCCGCTCGCTCCGAAGAAGCCGCCATTTCCGGCGAAAGCGAAGAACGTCATCTTTTTGTTCATGGCGGGCGCACCCAGCCATCTCGAGATGTTTGACTACAAGCCTCAGTTGGCGAAGTTCAATGGAACCCTGCCGCCTCCTGAATTGCTGAAAGGGTATCGCGCCGCCTTTATCAATCCCAATTCGACGCTGTTAGGACCGAAGTTCAAGTTTCATAAATGCGGCCAGAGTGGAGCCGAGCTATCGGAGCTGCTGCCTCATCTCACCAAGGTGGCGGACGATATTGCGATCGTGAAATCGATGGTGACCGACGCGTTCAACCACGCGCCGGGCCAGTTGCTGATGAATACGGGCACGCAGCAGTTCGGACGGCCGAGCATGGGTGCCTGGGTGACGTACGGTCTGGGCAACGAATCGAAGGACCTGCCGGCCTTTGTCGTGTTCAGCTCCGGGAAAAAAGGTCCGAGCGGTGGCAATTCCTGCTGGGGCAGCGGATTTCTGCCCACCGTTTATCAGGGAGTACAATTTCGCGGCGGCGGCGATCCGGTGCTCTATCTTTCGAATCCTCCGGGCGTCGATAACCAGGTGCAACGCGATTCCTTGGATGCGATTCGCGTGCTGAATCAAGAACGGCTTGGCGTGACGGGCGATCCCGAGATTTCCACGCGGATCAATTCGTTCGAAATGGCGTACCGGATGCAAGCGAGCGCGCCCGAGTTGATGGATCTTTCGAAAGAACCGAAGCAAATTCTCGAGATGTATGGCGCCGAGCCGGGCAAACCGTCATTTGCCAACGATTGCCTGCTGGCGCGGCGGCTGGTGGAGCGCGGCGTTCGATTCGTGCAGCTTTATCACGAAGCATGGGATCAGCACACCAATTTGACGCACGATATCAAGGAAAACTGCCTGGCCACGGACCAAGCCTCAGCGGCGCTGGTTCAGGATTTGAAGCAGCGTGGAATGCTCGACGATACCCTAGTGATCTGGGGTGGGGAATTCGGCCGAACGCCGATGGTACAGGGCGGCAACGACGGGCGCGACCATCATCCGAACGCGTTCACGATGTGGATGGCCGGCGGCGGGATCAAGCCCGGCATCACGATCGGCGAGAGCGATGATCTGGGATTCAACGTCATCAAGGACAAGGTGCACGTGCACGATTTGCATGCGACCGTGCTAAACCGGCTGGGTTTTGACCACAAGAAATTCACTTATCGTTTCCAGGGCCGGAATTTCCGTCTAACGGATGTGGCGGGCACAGTCGTTGACAAGCTGTGCGCCTGATTGCGCGGCTGCTCTGCCCTGCCTAGCTAGGGCGTGCATGTGACTGATGCCGAGCTGCCGATCGAATTCTTGAGGATGACGGAAACCGACTGAACGGCGGTTGGGTCCCCACTCAGAGTAAAGGGCGTTTGCAGCGAAAACGCACTGCCGTTCGACTGACTGGGAGCGCCGCCAAACCAAGCGGTCAATTGCGGAGCGACATTCACCGAAATCTGATTAGGTGTACTCGCTCCCGTAACCGTAATCTGCGTTCCGGACGCCGCCGTGAAGGTGTACGTGGCGGATTGCAGATCACGCGGCGTGGAATAAGCATCGAGTTGTACCGTAAACCCGCTGGTTGAAATCGTTCCCGCCGTGCAGCTTTCAATAATGGGCGCCAATTGCGGAATGGTGACGCTCTCCTGAACGGGTGTGAGCGGCAGAAGACTCAGGGTTCCGGCGTTCAGAGTGGTGAGAGTTACCGTGATTTGCCCGGCCACGGTTCCTTGCTGGATGTTCGGGACGGCCACCGTGGGAGTAGTCGCTCCCGCCGGAATCGTGAAGTTGAATGTGGTTCCGCCGGCGACGAATTGCAGCGCCGGATCCATATATCCGCTGGGAACGCCGGTGGCGTTCGGGGTGAAGCTGAGCGTCAGAGTGCCCTGCAAGTCGGCTGGCGCCGCATTTGCCAGTTGTACAGTCATGGTGAGCGGCGTCGTGGGTACGGTGGTCGCGGTTAGCCCAGTTAGGGAGATGGACGCGGCGGGATAGGCCAGGACAAAGCCGAACGGGGCGGAAGTCACCCCGCCGGAAACCACGGTAACTTGTGCCGAACCAGGATTTTGACTCAGACTGCCAGGCACGGTGGCGGTCAGTTGATTGGCGCTATTAAATGTCGTCGTCAGCTTGTTCCCGTTATATTCCACGACCGAATTTGCGTTGAAGCCAGCGCCGTTTACCGTCAACGAGAAGTCCTGACCGGTGGCCGGCGCAACGGCCGGGCTCAGGCCACTGATTACGAGTACATCTAGCTCGAAGCTCAAGGCATTCGAACTCACTCCGTCGGTCGCTACTGTGATTGGGACGGTGCTCGCCGAGGCGATCAGGCTGGCGGGCACTGCCGCTGTCAACTGGGTGGCGCTCACGAACGTGGTAGCGAGGCTTGTCCCGCTCCACTGAACGACTGTGCCGGAAGTAAATCCGGTGCCCGTCGCGGTAAGCGTGAACGCTGGACCACCGGCGGTTGCCGAAGTGGGGCTTAGCTGCGTGAGGGCTGGCCCATTGGCAACCGTAAAGCTCACGGCGTTTGACGTTACGGTGCCCGATAGAACCGTAATGGGAACCGAGCCCGAATGGGCGATCAAGTCGGCCGACACGGGGGCCGTCAACTGGTTTGCGCTGACGAAAGTAGTTGTTAGAGCCGTTCCATTCCATTGCGCGACAGCGTCCGCCCCAAAACCACTGCCATTGATCGTCAATGTGAACGCTTTGCCGGCCGCAGTGATTGCGGGCGGACTTAACGAGTTGATCACCGGTCCTTCTGCGATGGTGAAGCTGAGGGCATTGGATGCTACTCCGCCGGAAGCTACCGTGACTTGGGCCGTCGCCGCGGTGGCTACCAAAGTGGCGGCTACGGACGCTCTCAGTGTGTTCGGATTGACATAGCTCGTGGGTAAGGCAGTTCCGTTCCAATTAACGATGGAAG
>DASYAX010000301.1:0-3790 GCA_036501045.1 Bryobacteraceae bacterium | reverse complement strand
CCTGTCGTCCAGTGCATGCCTCCCGCTGCACACAGAATCGCCGGCCATGGTAAGTAAAACTGCTCTTCCACCGCGAGGGACCAGAAATGCGCCGCGTACCAGTCCGTAGCGACAGCATGGTTGCGATAGAAGAATGCGCTCGGCAGCAGTTCGTCCATCATTGGAATGACGTGAAGCTCACCCAGCAGCGTAACCGCAGCGAGAACGCAAAAAGCGGGAGGGAGGATACGGAAAACCCTGCCCACGTAGAAATCGGCCCAGCGTATCCGACCGCGCTGGTCGTATTCTTCAAGTAATCGGCTGCTGATCAGAAAACCGCTGAGTGACAAAAGGTGCACTCCCCAATAGCCAAAATCCGGAAACTTCGACAGCCGGTGCGGTGGGCCAACGGAAATGAGTGATAAAAACGGCCAGAATCGCCACAGCGCGCCCACCCATCCAAAGTGGGAATTCGGTCATGGTTTACGCTGATGGAGGCGTTGGACAAGGGCCTTTCGACGATCGTTCGCTTGTTCAAAGTAGCATCGGGAAACACCGCGCAGGATGACCTCTTACCTTGGAAGTCGGGCGTTGATATACAGTGACCCTGCGAATTCGCGAGCGATCGGCAGCGCTTCCACAACCTTCCCCATGCCTTTCACCAACCCGATGAGTGACTTCGGAGTTGCCGGGTGCAGCCAGTCAAATGGAGTGATCGCGATGTGTTCAAAGCCGGCCCTGCGCAGCTTATCGGCCAGCTTCCAACGTACGAAGGCAGTCTCATCGGGAGATGTATAGGAAAACATCGGGAGGTAGTGAAATCTCCTCTCGAGGTAAACCTGTGGATTGAGCATATTCGGTTCCGCAAAACCAATGCTGCCGCCTCTCTTCAGCAACTCCTTGATTCGTTCGATCGATTTATCGATATCGAGATGGTGAAGAATCGAAGACCCGATGATTGCGTCGAAAGGTCCTTCGGCGTCGCATTCCTCAAAGCGTTTTTCGATAAAGGTGACCCGGTCGGGCAGGTTCCTGCTCCGAGCCTTGACCAATAATTCCGGTGAAATATCGACCGCGAAAATCGTTGCTCCTGTGGCAGCGAACCTTTCAGTGAAGAAGCCGGTGCCACAGCCGATCTCGAGTACCCGGCTCTTTTCATTGAGACCGGACCCGTCCATGATCAGATCCGCGCGGCGTTTGGCACGAAGCTGTCCCGCAGGGGTACCCCAGCCCCAAACGGTCTCGGTTTCCTGCTCCGCGAGCCATTGACCGTGGCGGATCTCGCGAGCGGCGCGGGTATCTTCAGACATAAGAATGGAAATTCGCCATGGGGCTCGTATGAGTGGCTCTCGATTCAGTCTATCTGTGGCTGCGTGCAAACGGCAACGCCCGTCAACGCCCGGAGCCGATGCGTAGTACCCGTACCTGCTCGCGCCTGGCGGGCGCGGTTTCGCTGGTATATTTTTGACATGGCCTCGCGGCAAAAGAAAGTTCTTGTAACGGGTTCGTGTGGTTTGATCGGCTCTGAGGTTTGTCTTTTCTTCGCCCGGGAGGGTTTCCAGGTGATCGGAATCGACAGTAATCATCGGGCTGTCTTTTTTGGTCCGGAGGGCGATACCAGTTGGGTGCTGTCGCATCTTCGGGAGCAGATTCCGGGTTACCGCCACGAATCGCTGGACATTCGGAACCGCGACGGGGTGCTTGCCCTCGTGAATGAGTTACGTCCCGATTTGATTATTCATGCGGCCGCGCAGCCATCTCATGACCGCGCCGCGGCCATTCCGTTTCTCGATTTTGAAGTGAACGCGGTGGGTACTCTCAACATGCTGGAGGCGGCGCGGCAGTTTGCTCCGGAATCGCCGTTCATACACATGTCGACCAACAAAGTGTACGGCGATCGGCCGAATACAATTGCGATGAACGAACTGGAAACCCGCTACGACTACGCCGACTCAGCATATCGCGACGGGATCCCCGAGGAGTTTTCCATCGATCAGTCGAAACACTCCCTTTTCGGGGCCTCCAAGGTGGCCGGCGACGTAATGGTGCAGGAGTATGGGCGTTATTTCAACATGCCTTCGTGCTGCCTGCGCGGCGGTTGTCTGACCGGGCCCAATCACTCCGGCGTGGAACTGCACGGATTTCTGAGTTTTCTGATCAAATGCAACACCGAGGGACGCGAGTACAGGATCTTCGGATATAAGGGCAAACAGGTCCGAGACAACATCCATTCAGAAGATGTGGCGCGGTTCATGTTGGAATTCTCGAAGGCGCCGCGCGTGGCGGAGGTCTACAATCTCGGCGGAGGTAAGGACAACGCCTGCTCGATTCTCGATGCATTTCGGATGGCAGAGGAAGTGACCGGTAAGCCGATGAAATCACGCTACGTGGATGAGAACCGAATCGGTGACCACATCTGCTATTACAGCGATCTGAGAAAGATGAAAAATCACTATCCGGCGTGGGGCATCACCAAGTCGCTGGCCACGATTTTCCGGGAAATCGCGGAATCGTGGAATGAGCGCCTGGCCGGCAAAACTGATTGAACTACTATTGTAATTTTTCGTTTTCTCAAAACCCCAGCCATTCCGGTACCGGTACTGGATCATACTGATTTCACAGCCATTCGGCTAATATCAGGGAAGAGGCATGGTTCGATTGCATCCTATCTGCCGATGGAAAATCCTGGTTGTTTTCCTGACGCTCCTGCTTGCCATTTCCTGCTCACAAAGTAAGGACCGCACGCGTGCGGGCGCCTTGGCTCGCGGCCAGCAGTATTACCGAAACGGCGATTTTCGCTCCGCTGAGATTCAGTTTGAGAAAGCGATCCAAACCGATGCCGGCTTCGGTGAAGGGTGGCTTTGGCTGGGCCGCGCCCAGGAACGGTTGGGCAATACCAAATCCGCGCTCGATGCTTTGAAAGAAGCCGTCACCCTGATGCCTGGACAGGATCTTCCCCTGGTTGAACTCGGGAATTTCCTCCTTGTTGGCTATGTGGCAAACCCCCGGCATCCGGCCGATCTTTACAAACAGATTTCAGCCATTGCGGATCAACTGCTGGGGAAAAACGCCGATTCTTTTGAAGGCACAAAATTCCGGGGCTTCCTCACAACAACCGAAAATGATCCGGCGATTGCGGTTTCGCTGCTGAGCAAAGCCAATCGGCTGAAGCCCGGGGATGCCGGCGTGGTCACGGTGTTGTTTGAAAGCCTGATTCGCTCGGGGCAGAAAGAACAAGCCGAAACAATTGCTCTGGATTTTCTGCGTCAACGCCCGAATTACGGGCCGCTCTATACGATGCTGAGCCAGTACTATCTGCAGTCGGGACGAAAGGCGGATGCGGAGGAGATTCTCAAGAGAAAAGCAGAGAGGAATCCAAAAAATGGCCTTTACCGGGTTGAGTTGGCCCGCTTCTACAGTCGCGGAGGTCAAACCGCTCAAGCGCAGGCGGTTCTGGACGCAATGACGGGCGACTCAAAGAATTTTCCTCAGGGCTATGTCGATGCCGGCGATTACTACCTGGAAAGCCGTAACTGGCAGGAAGCGCGCCGTGAGTACGCTTTGGGAGCGCAAAACGATCAGAAGTCCGGCACGATCTATTTGAAGCGTTTGATGCGTGTGGCTCTCGCGATGAACGATCGTCCGTCTGCTGAGCAGTTGGTTGAGCAGATCCTCAAACAGCAACCGGACGACCGTGATGCGGAGGCTGCCCGGGCCGACCTGGAGATGGCCAGCACTGATCCGAGCAAGATATCTCTCGCAATCGCAGAATTCAAAAAACTGGTTGATGAGGCGCCGGGTAACTCCGGCT
>DASYAX010000300.1:0-16194 GCA_036501045.1 Bryobacteraceae bacterium | reverse complement strand
CAGCAGTATACGGCGGGATCTTACACGCTGAACGGGAGCACGGTGTTCGCGCTGGTTCCTTTCTCGACGTATGGCGCGTACAACACGACGTCATCTCCGCTCGAAGGCACCACCGCGCGGCGCGCGCAAGCGGCCATCCGCATCGAGTTCTAGGGCTACCGCTCGACCTCAGCAGGTCCCAACCTATCTAGAAGAGCCCTTCCTGTGCTGGCCCCTTGCGAATGGGTAGTTGAATAAATTGGCTCTCGATTAGAGCAAAATTGTCCTCGTTCAAAACGTTTCGAAGTGTCAAGCCCAGCAAGCCACACCTTTCATGACAAGTTTGACCACTGGATCGTCTCAACGAAAATGGCCGTTGCTTTCCGTTTTGGATCGTGCCGAGTTGGGTAGAGCAGTCCGTCGATCCGAGAAGGATGAAGTGCGCGCGACCACACTTGCGATTCATCGTAGTTTCCAGCGAAGAGCCGTGAAATCGGCCCTGATCCGCGCTAGCCCGGGACCCGTTAGATCGGCAAGCCTGAGCGGCCAGTTCGGAATAATTTCACTCAATGCTCAAGCAAGTAGTTGCTCTGATGTAATTTGACGCGGCAGCGCCACCGTCGAGACAAAGGCACGCAGTATCCACAAGGACTCTAACGTCATCGTGGGAGCTGCCGAAGGACGGGCACAAGAGCCTCGATAAACGCTTCGCGGTGACGAACCCACCTTCCGGGATACGGTAGTTGAAGCATTTTGCCCTGCCAATTCGCCTGAGCTGCCGCATTTTCCACGTTGCCGGTGATCGAACGGAGCACGGGAGCGATCCTCTCCGGCTGAAGGCGGGCAATTTCATGAGCGAGACGCTTCTCGCCGTTCCGGCACATCGCCAAGCGGAGCGGCGGATCAAGGCGATCGACGGGTTCGCGAGTGAGATCCACTAGGTAACAGCCGAGCGATTGAAAGACGGCCAGGAAGTTCTGATCGTCGATTTTGGAATCGATAACCTGAAAGGCTGCACGCATGGCTCGATACAATCCTGAATTCGCGGAGTAGAAGAAGCGCCCCGACGCCGGAGGCGATTCACCTATGAAGAGCAATTGAACGCGTGAGGGTAAAAAAGATCGGCACAGTCTTTCGCGTTCGGTTCTCATGCTCATCGCAATCTAACCAGCATGACCCGGACTCTTTGGGAAACGCCAGATTGTTGATGTCCGAAAACCGCCAGTGTAATTGCTCGACCGCTGAGAGAATGTGCGTATGGAGCTACCTGAACGAGAAACCTGTTATCGCGCTCTGGAGAGCCGCGATCCGCGCTTCGACGGTTTGTTGTTCGTCGGTGTTACCTCGACCGGTATCTACTGCCGCCCGGTATGTCCCGCTCGTACCCCGAAGCGCGAGAACTGCCGGTTCTTCGGTTCGGCAGCAGCGGCACAAGAAACGGGCTTTCGTCCGTGTTTGCGTTGCCGCCCGGAAACGGCACCCGATCTGGCCTCCTGGCGCGGAACGTCGAACACCGTTTCCCGTGCGCTTGCGCTGATTACGGATGGGGCGCTTGACGGAAACGCGAGCGTCGACGCGCTCGCCGAACGCCTTGGCATTGGCGAACGCCACCTTCGGCGATTATTCGTTCAGCATCTGGGCGCCTCGCCGATTGCGGTGGCTCAAACCCGGCGTGTTCTGTTTGCCAAACAACTGATCCACGAAACAAGAATGCCCATGACCGAAGTCGCATTGGCGGCTGGATTCGGCAGCGTTCGGCGATTTAACGAGATATTTCGTAAGCTGTTCCAGCGTCCTCCGGGCGCGTTGCGGCGAAAAACAGCGGCGAATTCATTGAGCCCCGAAGCCGGCGTGACGCTGCGGCTGCGCTATCGTCCCCCGTACGATTGGGATTCGATGCTAGGCTACCTGCGAGCGCGCGCAATACCCGGCGTAGAAGTCGTCGAGAACGGAAGTTATCTACGCACCGTCGGGATTGACGGATTTACTGGAACTGTGCAGGTCACGCATCTGCCGGAGCGGCAAAGCCTATGTGTCACCGTTCGTTTTCCGCGTGTGCAATCGCTGCCGGCAATTATCAGCCGTGTACGGCGCTTGTTCGATCTCGGCGCGGACATCGAAACGATTGACGCTCACCTGTCCCTCGACCCGCTCCTGGCGCCACTGGTAGCGCAACGCCCCGGCCTGCGCGCTCCTGGCGGATGGGATGGCTTTGAATTGGCGGTGCGGGCAATTCTTGGCCAGCAGGTGAGCTTGGCCGCCGGCCGCCGGCTTGCGGAACAACTTGTTGTCAATCATGGCGAACCTATCTCGAATGACTTCGTAAACGAGCCACGATTGACGCATGTCTTTCCCGAAGCTCAACGTCTTGCCGGGGCGATATCCATCGAGCTGGGGATGCCCTCCGCGCGGCGTGCCGCATTGCAAGAACTCGCAAAAGTGGCGACGGCCGATCCGAATCTCTTTCGGCCGTTCGGAACGATCGAAGAGGCGATCGCCCGATTACGTACCATCCGCGGAGTCGGCGAGTGGACGGCGCAATATATAGCGCTCCGCGCTTTACGCGAGACGGATGCGTTTCCGGCCGCCGACATTGGACTGCTTCGGGGCGCAGAGGTGGTGGATGGAGCAAGATCCACGGCGCCCGATCTCCTGATACGGTCCGAGTCATGGCGGCCCTGGCGCGCTTACGCGGCACAACACCTCTGGGCCGCCGGAGCCGCCGTTATCTCAGAATTCCGGAGCACTTATGCCTGATGTTTTGCGCTTGTTTATCGACCGGATCGATACGCCAATCGGAGAATTACTGCTCGTGGCGGACGATGCGGGAAAGTTACGGGCCATCGATTGGACCGAATACGAATCGCGCATGCTGCGCTTGCTACGCCTGCACTATAGAAAGGACGGGTTCAGCCTCGAGCCGTCTTACAATCCTCATGGCCTGAGGGATGCGATCAACCGTTACTTTGCCGGCGACGTGGAGGCGATCGACGATATATCTGTACAAACGGCCGGCACGCCCTTTCAGCGCAGCGTCTGGAAGGAACTGCGGAAAATCCCTAGCGGCTCCGCCATTTCTTACGGAAAGTTGGCCGAACAAATCGCTCGTCCCAAGGCTGTGAGAGCGGTTGGCTTGGCGAATGGCTCTAATCCAATTGGGATCGTCGTACCCTGCCATCGTGTCATCGGATCTAACGGATCACTCACCGGGTATGGGGGAGGTCTGGAACGCAAGCGATGGCTGCTCGAGCATGAGCAGAAGCACGGCAAGAGCGCGAGCAACGCCAAGGCTGGACATCGCTCATGATCTCCTGCGTTCTCTATGCCGGTGTGGCCGGGGCAACCCACTCGTGCAGAAGATCCAGCCAATCCTGCATGCCGTATCCGGTCTTTGCCGAAGCCGGAATTATTTGCATGCCCGGCCTTACAGCTTCTATATTTCTCTTAACGGCCTCCCAATCGAACTCGACAATCTCGGCCAAATGCATTTTTGTAATGACTGCCACATCGGCTGAATGAAAGATGGTGGGGTACTTAAGCGGCTTATCCTCGCCTTTCGTTCAACCAGCCTGAACCGGCTATTCGACTGTATATTTCTGGTACATCACGGCGGCATTCTCCGGCGTCACCATGATGCTTTTCATGGTGTAAATTTTGTCGGGCCGGAACGCAGGATCGCGCATCAGACGGCTTCCGATTTCAACCGCCTTGTCGACGCACAAAGGATAAACGAACGTCGCCGCGAGGATGCCATCGCGTACTTTCTGTATCCCGCCACCCGGGCCGCCCAAGCCATCGATGCCGACAAAAATCATTTCCTTTTCGCGGCCGAGCTCGCGCGCAGCCAGATAGGCGCCCACCGCCATCGGATCGTTGTGCCCATACACCACGTCGATTTTGGCCTGTGCGCGAAGCGCCTCGGTCATGCGGTCCTTTGCTTTTGCCTGAATCCAATCGGCCACCGCTTCGTGCACAATCTTGATGTCTGGATATTTGGAAAAGACCTCGTGTGCGCCGTTATACCGTTCCGTTTCCCCTTCGACGCCCAACAGCCCGCGTATTTCGACGATGTTCCCGCTGGGCCGTCCGTACTTTTTCTTGAGCTGATCGACGATAAAGTTGCCAGCCATTTCACCGATCTTCCGGTTGTCGCTCTTGATGTAAGTCGTGTAGTTCGGTTGAACGATGTTCCGCTCCAGGCAAATAACCGGAATATTGCTTCGGTAGGCGCGGCCCATGACGTCCGTCAGCGGCGTGCCCTCGTTGGGCGCCACAATCAGCAGGTTCGGTCTTTCCCGTATAAAGGCCTCAATTTGAGAAATCTGCTTGCTGTTGTCCTGTTGTCCGTCGGCGATGAACAACTCTACATCCGGCTGTTCGGAAAACAACTTCGTCATCAGTGCATTTTGAGCGGCGCGATACGGCTCGGCATTGTTGCATTGGCTGAAGGCCACCAGGTATTTCTTTTTGCCGATCCTTTGGTGGCAGCCGGGACTGATACACAACAAGCAGGCAGCCGTTACCGCAAAAACGAGGTGCCGCCGCACTACGTCCTCTTACCGTTCTTTTGAATGGCCACCGCCAATACGATGATCACTGCCTTGCACATCATCTCGACGTTACTGTCTACGTTCTCGAGGCGCAGGATATTTGTCAGCACGCCGATAATAAGGGTTCCAGTGACGGTCCCGGTTATGGAGCCGCTGCCGCCCGCCAGGCTCGTCCCGCCGATCACTACCGCCGCGATCGCATCGAGTTCGTAAGCCACGCCGGCATTCGGATTTCCTTGATGATTTTCCGCGGCGTAGATGACTCCGGCGATACCGGTCAGCAGTCCGGCCAGAGTGTAAACCCAGATTTTGATGCGACGGATGGGCAATCCCGTATAGCGTCCCGCTTTTTCGTTATCGCCGATAGCCCGTACGTAGCGCCCGAAAACCGTTCGTTCGAGCATGAACCAAAAAAGAATCGCCAGTAAGGCGAAAGTCCCGACAATGACCGCCTTGTGATTCACGAAGGCCGCGAATCGGGACGCGGCGTCGGAACCGAATCCGATGTCGATATTTTCATTGTTCGTCAGCCATTTCGCCAGGCCACGAACGCCAATCATAGCGGCAAGCGTGACGATAAACGGAGGAATACTCAGCGTGGAAATTGTGATTCCATTCGCCGCCCCCACCAGGGCGCAAAGGCCCACACTGATACAAATTGCCAAGCCGGCATGCAGGAAAAGATTGTTCGGACCCGGGCGCGTGACGAACATTGCCACTAGGGCGGTGGAAAGCGCCAGAATACTTCCAACACTAAGATCGATGCCGGCCGTAAGAATCACGAACGTCATGGCCAACGCGATAATTCCGATCACCGACACCTGGCGCAGAACATCCGTCAGATTGCCAGGCTCCAGAAAAATATTCGACCCATCATGGGCGATGGGGCTGAACAAAATAGCAAACAAAACGATTCCCAGCAGGCCGAGAAAGCTTTTTAGTTTTCGGATTGCGGCAAAGGAAGCCATAATTTACGCGGCCGTGTGGTGCTTTGTGGCTAGCGCCATGATCTGTTCCTGGCTCGTTACACGGGCTTCTACGATCCCGGTGCACCTGCCTTCGCACATCACCAGAATGCGGTGGCAGTTCTGCAAAAGCTCGGAAAGTTCCGAGCTGACAAAAACAACGCCCTTTCCTTCTCTCGAAAGCTCCTCGATGATGCCGTAGATATCCTGTTTCGCGCCGACGTCGATGCCGCGAGCCGGATCGTCCAGAAAAAATATTTCGGGATCAGCCAGCAGCCATTTGCAAAAAAGTACTTTCTGCTGATTACCTCCGCTGAGGCTGCCAACCTCCAGCTCATCCGAAGTGGCGCGTAAATGCATTCGATGGTGCAGCGGTTTCGATAGCGCCAATTCCTTTCGGAAGTCGATGAAGCCAAGCCGCTGAAAACGGTCAAGTGAAGCCATCGTGGTGTTCTCACGTACGCGCATCTGCATCATGAGGCCCTCCAGCTTCCGGTCTTCCGGCAACAAACCGATGCCCGCGCGAAGTGCTTCCCGTGGCGAGCTTGGCACAATATCTCGCCCGTTCAGCCGGATTTTGCCCGACAGAATCCGGTCCAAGCCGAATAGCGCCTCACCCAATTCACTTCGGCCCGCGCCGACCAGGCCAGCTACGCCAAGCACTTCACCGCGGCGCACCTCGAACGAAATGTCTTTGATCTTCTTGGTGCTCAAATGCTCCACACTCAGCAGCATCTCGCCCGGCTTGCTCTCCAGCCGGTCGGGCCGCATCTCGAGTTCGCGGCCTACCATCATGGCGATGATTTCATCCGTGGTTACGTCGTGCGTCGTGCGAGTCCCAATGGTTGCCCCATCCCGGAGAACGGTAATCCGATCGGAAATCTGCCCAATTTCCTTCATCTTGTGCGAGACGTAAACGATCGCAACTCCATTTGCCTTGAGCCGTCGAATCACGGTAAACAGTCGTTCCACGGCATCGTCCGCCAGCGAACTTGTTGGTTCGTCCATCACGATGAGCCGTGCCCGGAAGCTCAGCGCGCGGGCGATCGCGACCAATTGCATCTCGCCCATGCGTAGGTCGCCTGCCCGTGTGCGCGCGCTCGCCGTGAATCCCACTTCGTCGAGAAAGGGTTGGCAGAAAGCCGCTAATTGGCGCCAATTTACATAGGGTCGCCGCTCAACCTGAAGATTGCCGATCACAATGTTCTCGGCAACCGACAGATTCGGGAAAATGTCCAGTTCCTGGAACACAATGCCAATGCCAAGCTGCTGCGCCGCCAGCGGAGAGGTGATTTGGACGGGCGTGTCCTGCCAGTAGATCTCGGCCGAATCAGGCAAAACCGCGCCCGCAATGATTTTGCTGAGGGTGCTTTTGCCCGCGCCATTCTCGCCCATAAGCGCGTGCACTTCGCCCGGCAGAACCGAAAAGGATGCGTCGTCGAGAGCGCGCGTTGCTTCGTAACGTTTGTTTACATGCTCAATGCGAAGGAGGGATTCCAAGTTTAGATTCTTCGCTAGATCGAGTACGTTCGGCCGCGATGCGCGCCAACCAGTATCTGGAACAGCCGGTGTCCTATCAACTCATGCAAAGATAACAGTTCCTTATTCGCCTTCACAATAGAGTTGACGTCCTTCAAATCCGCGCCAGCGCCGCCCGCCTTCAATGCTTCCGTGGCTTCTTTGATAATCGGATCGGTCATGACCTCTCCCGCCATTTCCCACAAAGTAATGAAGCGATCTATCGCGGTCGGCAGGCTAATCGAGAAGACCCCGCGATTACTCGTCGTTCGCGGCGGCTTGTAGTCCAGATTGAAGGGTCCACTGTAGCCATGCGTGCGTAGCAATACGAGCACGTTCAACCAGTCCAGGGGATTCACCAGACCCACGGCGATATCGACGTCGTGCTTCAGCCGGTATCCGTCGTTGATATCAAAGTGGAAAAGCTTTCCGCACAATAGCGCTCTCGCTAGCGATGCGCGCGGTGCGCCGCCCCACATCAGCTCATGCAGATACTCCGGATTCAGACCCACCATCTCGGGATGCGCGATCAAGCCCGAAAAAATCAGCGCCAGCATGGCGTCTGATGTTGGCAAAAGAATCTCCGCTTGCGGCTCGAACGGCTTAGCTTCCAGGCAATGCTTTAGCGTGGGGCGCCCGTATTTCTTGGCGATTTCGATGTCCGCCTTACAAGCCGCATTGATTCCTTCGGCGTACCACTGCAGCGTCTGCGTCTCATCAATTGCGCCCTGCACGTAGTAGCCCAGTGATCCGGGCCAGTAGACCGCAAATTCAGCGCCCAGTTCATGACCTATCGCCACCGTGTTCGCCAACCGGCGCGCGGCATATTCGCGAACATCGGGAGCCTCCGCCGCCGCGCTCGCCGCCCATACCGCATGATGAAACGTCTCCGTAGTCACCATGGAGCACTTCAACCCGTATTTCTTCAAGCTTTGCTTGATGGTCGCGACAATTTCATCCTGCCGGGAAGTAAACAGCGCGTCAGTCGGGATCACATCGGTGTCGTGCGTGCACCAATAGCCGATTCCAATCTTGCTGTACTCCTCGATCACCGTCTCGAAGGTGACCGGCGTTCGTGTCGGCGCGTGAAAAAGCGCGTGGCCTTCGTAAGCGGCGGCCCATTGCGGGCCGGTGATGAAATAGCGGCGCCGTACTTCGGGCGGATAACTTCCTCCGCACGCTTGTGTCAGGCGATCGACGAGGGCCGGTTGTTGGTCTTGTGGAATGGGAGGCACTTCTGCTAATAAGGATACGCGCACCGCAAACCAGCGCCGCTAAAAACTCGCGACCTGCCGCGTTCCGGCCGAGGCCGCTCCGAAGTGCTTCTGAAAGACCAGGGCAATCGTGCCTCGCAGTCGCGCCGTGGCGCCATCTTGTCCAGCCAGCAAAACGGTGGGCGTGGCGGAAATGCTCTGGGCTTGTACTTCCGCTTCAATCACTGGCCGAAATCGGCTCCAGGCCGCTGTGAATTCTCCTATGAATGTGATCGCCTCTGGCGCCAGTCCCGCGACAATCATCCGCGTGCCGCGGCCGATCTGCACCGCCATGCGAGTTAAGGCCCGGTTTGCCGGAACGTCGCCTTGTTCGGCCAGACCGAGCAGGTCCTGAAAAGTAAAGGCCGCGAACGCCGTATTTGGCCCCTTATCGCGATCCCGGGATTCGAAATAATATCGAAGCGCCGCCCGATTAGAAGCAAGCACCTCCCAGCATCCACGATTGCCGCAACTGCACAGCGGACCATCCGGCTCGAGCGGAACGTGCCCGAACTCGCCCGCCATGCCGCTCCTTCCGCTAATGAGCTGGCCGTGCGCGATGATTCCTGCTCCGATTCCTTCCGAGACGGTAATCGCGACCAAATCCCGTACCTCACCGGAACGCCCAAACCACAGCTCGGATAACGCGCAGGCATTCGCGGCGTTTTCGAGTTCCACGCCCAGCCCCGTCTCGCGCTCCAGCGGGTTCTTCAGATCCGTAATCGGCCATCTTAAATTAGGCGCGAAGACGAGCTGATGGGAGGCTGGGTCAATCCGGCCCGGCACGCTGACTCCAAGGCCATCGAAGGGAGGGCCGGGCCGCCGTTTGATCAGCGATTTGATTCGTTTCACTAGGTCTTCAATCGCCGTATCCGGATCCGCGGGCGTCTGAATGGCATCGTGCGGTATGAACTTGCCGTTCACGTCGCCAACGCCGACCGTTATCAGGGAAGGACGAATATCGACGCAAATTACCGCCCGCTGGCTATTGAGCTGTAGAAAGGTGGGTCTTCGTCCTCGCGGCAAACGCCCGGTTGCTCCTTCCACTACCCACTGGTCTGCGATCAGCTCCTCGGTGATCAGCGAAACGGTGCTCCGCTGCAGACCGGAAAAGCGCGCCACATCCGCTCTTGAGACGGGCTGGCGGTTTCGAATCAGGTTAAGCACGATGCGGCGATTGATATGCCGCGCCGTTTCGCTCGACGCTGCCGTCGGCTGATTCAGGTCAACCTGTCTCATTCGTATCGCTCCGAAGCCCTAACGCTAATATGGTGCTTCCTTAGTACGACTATTGTAAGTTCCTTAACCGAAATTCATGCAAAGAAGCTGTCTCGATCTGACCGACCGCGTTGCCGTTGTTTTCGGGGCCGGCTCCGGCCTCGGCCGGGAGATCGCAATCGGTTTGGCCGAGCACGGTGCGGACGTAGTGCCAACCGGCCGGCGAATTGAAGTCTTGGATGAGATCTGCACCCGGATCCGTAGCCTCGGCCGGCGCACTCTACTCGCCGCCGCCGACGTTCGAGACCGGATATCCGTCCGACAGCTTCGCGATCGAGTCCTTGACGATCTGGGACGCGTCGATATCCTCGTGAATGCCGCCGGTACCACTTTCCGCAAACCCTCCGTCGCGGTAGACGACGCCGAATGGTTGGCTCTCTTTCAAACCAACCTAACCGGCGTGCTTCATACCTGCCAGGAATTTCACGCGCCGCTCAAATCCAGCGGAAATGGCCGCATCATCACCATCGCTTCGTTGGGTTCCTTTGTCGCGTTTCATGAGGTCGCGGCTTACTGCGCCTCAAAAGCCGCCATTCTCTCACTAACTCGCAGTTTGGCCTGTGAGTGGGCAACGGATGGCATCTGCGTAAATGCCATCGCTCCGGGCGTCTTCCCGACGGAGTTAAACAAGCATCTGCTGACCGGTACCGAACGCGGCCGCGAAATCCTGCTGCGCACGCCCATGCACCGCTTCGGCAATGCACGCGAATTGGTGGGAGCGGCCGTCCTGCTTTCTTCAGACGGCGCGAGCTTCATGACGGGTGAATGCCTGGTGGTCGACGGCGGATACCTCGCTTCCGGCGTGAATTCCTGATGAGTGGCCGTCTTATTCTCGTCACGCTCGCGGCGGCGATCTCGTTGCGCGCGGAAACGGGATACGATGCCTGGCTGCGTTACACCCCCGTTCCGGATCAAGTCTCGAGAGACCTCTATGACCGTTTGCCCGCCACGATCGCGACGCTCGACGATTCGCCTGAGCTGACCGCTGCGCAACGCGAGATCATTCGAGCCGTTCGGGGATTTCTCGGAAGGACACTCCGCATCAGCTCCCGTCCCGTGCTGGAAGATCAGATTCTGCTGGGAACCATCGCCGCTGCAAAGCAGGTGCTTCCCGGTGTTTCCTTCCCGGCCGGTCTCGTTGACGACGGTTATTGGCTGAAGTCGATCGCCGCCCATGGCCATAACGTCCTGTTGATCGCTTCGCCGAACGATCGCGGGGTGTTGTATGGCGCGTTCGCGCTGATCCGCCTCCTGGCGCTGCACCGGCGTGTGAGCCAGATCGACGAGCAAAGCAATCCCTACGCCCCCATCCGCTGGGTAAACCAGTGGGATAACCTCGATGGCTCGATCGAGCGCGGTTATGGTGGGCGATCGATCTTCTGGAATGACAATAACGTCGTTCCCGATCTCAGCCACGCCGGCGATTATGCGCGCCTCCTCGCCTCCGTCGGAATCAACGGCTGCACGGTAAACAACGTCAATGCCAATCCGCGCTCGTTGACCTCCGCGTTTCTCCCGCAAGTGGCTCGTATTGCGGCTGTCTTTCGGCCTTGGGGCGTCCGCCTTTCATTGGCGGTTGATTTCAGCAGCCCTAAAACCATTGGCGGATTGGATACCTTCGATCCTCTGGATCCGCGGGTAGCCGCCTGGTGGAACGCGAAGGCGGATGAAATCTACCGTCTGATCCCCGATTTCGCCGGCTTCGTGCTGAAGGCCGATTCGGAAGGGCGAGTGGGTCCATCCACCTACGGACGCACCCACGCCGATGCCGCCAATCTGCTTGCACGCGCGCTCGCCCCCCACCATGGAATCCTGATCTATCGCGGTTTTGTCTATAACCACCACATGGATTGGCGCGATCTCAAAAACGACCGGGCTCGCGCCGCTTATGACAATTTCCACGGCCTGGATGGCAAATTCGATGACAATGCCGCCGTCCAGATCAAGTACGGTCCCATCGATTTCCAGGCTCGCGAGCCCGTTTCGCCGCTGTTCGGCGGCCTCGAGCACACCAACGAAACCATCGAACTTCAAATCACCCAGGAATACACCGGCCAGCAGCGGCATCTCTGCTATCTGGTGCCGATGTGGAAACAGATCCTCGATTTTGATCTGCATGTGAACGGAGCGAAAACTCCGGTTGAAGACCTTGTCTCTGGCAAGACCTTCCATCGCCCATTGGGAGGCTTTGTCGGCGTGGCGAATGTCGGCCTGGATCGGAATTGGCTCGGAAGCGACTTGGCGATGGCGAATCTCTACGGCTTCGGCCGCCTCGCCTGGAATCCTCAACTGCCGGCGCGCCGAATCGCCGAAGGCTGGACACGCATGACGTTTGGTGACGACGCCCGCGTTGTCGATACCATCACCACTCTCGAAATGGAATCGTGGTCCGTTTACGAAGGATATACGGGGCCGCTCGGCGTCGGAACGCTCACCAACATCTTGCGCGGTCATTATGGTCCGGGCGTCGAATCTGCCGAGAGAAATGGCTGGGGTCAGTGGATTCGCGCCGATGGCAAAGGGATCGGCATGGATCGCACTACCGCGACCGGTACCGGCTATATCGGCCAATATCCGCCGCCGATCGCGGCGATGTATGAGTCCCTCGCAACCTGTCCGGATAACCTGCTGCTATTCATGCACCATGTCCCGTACATCTACGTTCTTCACTCCGGCAAAACGGTGATCCAGCATGTTTACGATTCACACTACGAAGCCGCCGCCGAAGCGCAGGAATTCCCACAGTGGTGGGAGACTCTACGCGGGCGTATTGACGACGAGCGCTATGCGGCTGTCCTCGCAAAATTGGACTATCAAGCGGGTCATGCGATTGTCTGGCGGGACGCTATCTGCAGTTGGTTTCTGCACGAATCCGGCATCCCCGACAAGAAGGGCCGCGCCGGTCACTTCCCGAACCGTTTCGAAGCCGAATCGATGCGCCTCGATGGCTATCGGGTCGAAGACGTTACTCCGTGGGAAGACGCTTCAGCCGGCAAGGCGGTAGCTTGTGAAGTTTCAGAGAAAGCTTGCACTGCCTCGCTTGTTTTCAAGGGAGCGCCCGGCTGGTATGACCTCGACGTCCAATACTTCGACGAAAATACCGGGGCAGCGCATTTTCGGCTCGAAGTGGCGCACCAACCGATCGGCGCCTGGACGGCGGATGCCAACCTGCCCTCGAAAGCCGCCAACGGCGATACCTCGACGCGCCAGCGCATCACGGGTGTAGCTCTGCGCCCGAATGATGAAATCCGAATCGTCGGCACGCCCGACGGAGGCGATCGCGCCGCCCTCGATTACCTCGAGATCCATCCTGCCGCTAGTGCTGCGGACGGGATTCCGGTGGCACCAGGCCATTAGCGCGATAGTAGGCAACTAACAGACCGTAGTGTTCCGCGGAATGTTCCAGCACCCCGATCCAGGGCCTCGCCGTCTTTTCCAGTGATGCGTCCGGTACGCCGTCCAGCACTGCTTCGGATTCCTTGACCGACTTCTCAAACTCGGCAACAATCGCCTCCTTGCCGGAGAATTTCTTTGGATCGAGTTCGTCCCAGTTGACGTTTTCACCTCGGCCAATCTTGGTGGCGAAAACGTTTCCCGACGCAATGTGAATGATCACCTCGCCAAAGGAGCGCATTTCCGGTTTCAGCCGGAAATCGTACTTGTCGGCGGGAAAGTCTTTCGCCATCGTCAGCACTTTCCGGTTCACATCGGTAAATTGCCGCTTGATCGATTGCGCCGTACTCGGCGGCGGATGCGAGGTTTGAGCGCTGACAAAGCTAACAGCGAGCGCGGCGGCGGAGACGGCAAGAAGCATTTTCATGATTGGAATCTTAGTTCATTCGGCTGCTGCGCGCCAGCAAAAATCAGCACGGCCTTCCGAGGCTTCAGAAATTTATTCGTCGAACTCGCACTTTAGTGAGCCGGCACTCGTTCGAGCGCCGCCCCCAGCACTTTCCCGGGACCCGGTTCTTGCACGAAGGCAATCAGCCGGATATTTTTCGGATCGGTGCCCGGCTTCAGTTTTGTCTGGAAATCCTGACTGAATCTCCTCCCTTTTTCCAGCTTGCCGATCTTCTTCAGGGATTCTACAACCGCCACGTGGCTCAACTGCCGTCCGCTATTTTCGCCGTGCAAGACCTTCGATTCCACGTGGCTGAGCGCCACCGCCACATAGACGTCTCCGTTGTGTTCCTCGGAACTCCCATCGGCCTCGATGTGCGCGCGAAGGATCGGCGCGGTCGTGCCTTCCACGCTAATGGGGCCAATGTGCAGGGGAACCTTCGCATCGTCGGCTGCCTTCTGAAAGATTTGGTTGACATGCGGATCGTTCCCTCGCAATTCCGCGGTTCCATCCACGATGATCTGCGGAGTGTACGGCTCGCTAAGTCCGAGCGCGCGCACATACGCGCCCTGGCGGTCGGTGAACATCGCGGAAGAATACGGATCTTTCCATCCGTCGTGATTCCAGTAGTCGACATGCTCGCTGAGCACCACTAATTCGTCACCCGGAAGCGGCTGCGTATCCATCTTTTCGAGCCACGCATCCGCCGGCGGACAGCTTGAGCAGCCCTCTGAGGTAAACAACTCCACCAGTACGGGAGAAGCGGCGGGTTTGTCGCCCGCTCCCGCAACCGCGAAGACCGTAGCCAACAAAATCGCGAAAACCTTCATACCTGAACCTCCTGGCCATTACCGCGTCCGGCGCTTCCAGCCGCAATCCAAGCCGTGGCGATTACCATCCTTTAGTCTCAAGCGAAACAGGTCAAAGAGAAATATCCACTTGGCGCAATTCTCTTATGACCACTCCGGATTGAGGACGCCTCGTAATCGCCGGACGGCTTCGGGTATTTGGGCCGTGTTGGTGTTGCCAAAACCCAGAATCAACCCCTGCCGTGCGGTCTTGCCCAGATAGCAGGGGGAAAGCGGCCACAGCCAAAGATTCTCGCGTGCCGCGCGCGCCGAGATCTCCTTATCGGCCACGCCTTTCGGCAGCGTCACAACCAGATGCAGCCCGGCCTCTCCGCCCAAAACGTCAAGTCGCGTGCCGAACTCGCTCCGGATGGTTTCGATCAGTACCTTCCGCCGTTCACGGTAGAGCAGCCGCGTCCGCCGGATGTGCCGCGAGAAATGCCCTTCCGTCAGGAAATCGGTGAGTACCGCCTGGTACAAATGAGGCGGGTAAATATCCATTGCATGCCTCACCGCCAAAAAACGATCGACCAGATCGGCGGGAATCACCATATAGCCGACGCGCAGCGACGGGAATAATGTTTTACTGAACGTTCCGATGTAAATCACCCGTGCGTTGCGGTCAAGTCCCTGCAGCGACGCGATCGGCATACTTTCGTAGCGATATTCGCTGTCGTAGTCGTCCTCGATGATCCACGCGCCCGAGTTCTGGGCCCAATCGAGTAATTGCAGACGGCGTGACGCGCTCATCGTCGCGCCCAGCGGATATTGATGAGAAGGCGTCACATAGGCGGCGCGTGCGCGTGGACCGCGCCGCATGCCGGCCGCCACATCCAGCCCTTCCTGATCGACGGGCACGGGAATCAAGCGGCACCCGGCCATGGTTAGGGCGTAGCGAGTCAATCGATAGCCCGGCTCCTCGATCCATACTCTGCTGCCCGGATCAAGCAAAACGCGCGCCGAAATTTCGAGCGCCTGCTGCGACCCGCTGACAATCATGATTTGCTGCGCCTCGCAATCCACCGCCCGCGCGCTCCTCAGATAAGCGGCAACGGCTTCGCGAAAATCTTCTGAGCCCATCGGGTTGCTGAAATTCAATGCGCTCGCCCGTGCGTTTCGGCCATGCCGCGTCACCAGGCTCGACCATATGGGGAACGGAAAATGCTCGAAGGATGACTGCCCGACGCTGAACGCTCCCAAACCGTATATCCAGGGCGTTCCTTTGAAGCGCGGCAGCAGCGCCGAACGGCGCGAAACCGGGCGCGGCCCAGAACGAACTTTCGCCCCAACGCCGCGATCCTCTATGCGTGTCATGTGGTCCGGCAAAGAGCGGGCCACGAACGTGCCCGCGCCCACCCGGCTTTCAAAATAACCCTCAGCCAAGAGCTGCGCATAGGCGTTCAGCACCGGAATCCGCGAAATCCCCAGTTCCACGGCCAGCGCCCGCGTGGACGGAATCGGTTCGCCGGGGCGTAGCGTGTGCGCGGCAATCAGCGTCCGGAAGCCGTCGTAAACTTGCCGGTGCAGCGGCTTCGCGGCCTTGCGATCTACCGCCATCACAGGTGGGAACCCGCCCGGCGCCTTCTTCATACCTCAATGATAGTGGCCATAACAGAATCGGCCAAAACCACTGCAATCTCCAACCACATTCGGATCCAGGCCGAATGGGCTTATGCTGAAGGAATGAATTTCCCTAGGTTCGTGCGCGCCGAGCAATCCTTCCCCAATCGCGCCATTGGAAACATCGGCGAGCACATCCGCCAGGAACTGGCGCAGTCCGATTTCGCCTCGCGCGTGCCCAAGGGCGCGCGCATCGCCATAGGCGTCGGCAGCCGCGGCATTTCGAATATCGCCACCATCACCAAAGCGGTCGTCAATTTCTGGAAGGAGCAAGGAGCGCAGCCCTTCATTTTTCCAGCCATGGGCAGCCACGGCGCAGCCACCGCCGAAGGCCAGCTCGAC
>DASYAX010000299.1:0-22136 GCA_036501045.1 Bryobacteraceae bacterium | reverse complement strand
CGCCGGTCATCGTGGCGACGCGACAGGACGAATTTGAGCAGACCGCGATGCCCCATTCGCGGAGCCTGCTTCGCGTGGCGCGCCGCCTGATTTCCGATCCCGCCGAAGCGGAAGACCTGGTACAGGAAACATTGCTGCTGGCCTGGCGGAACTTTCGTCAGTTCCGCTCCGGCACGAATGCGCGGGCGTGGTTGTTTCGCATTTTGCTCAACTCGTTCTACGCGCGCGGCCGAAAGCAGCGTGCGGACCCGGCGGCGGTTCCAATCCCCGCCGCTTCTTCCGTGGTCGAGGCCGCGGAAATCGCTCAGGCACTTGCCGCATTGCAGGAGGAGCACCGGACGGTGCTACTGCTCGGCGTGGTGGAAGGATTCACTTGCCGGGAAATGGCGGACATTCTTTCCGTGCCCATCGGTACGGTGATGTCCCGGCTTAGCCGCGCCCGCGAAGCGTTGCGGGCCCGGCTTACACCCAGCGCCCATTGCGCGGGGAAGGGAGCTTCATGAATTGCAAGGATATCGCTGCATTGTGCCCGTTGTATTTTTGCGGTGAACTGGACGCGGCACAAGCTGCCGCCTTTCGTACGCATGTGGGGGCGTGCGCGGCGTGCGCTGAGAAACTCGATCGGCAGAGCAGGCTCGACGCCCAATTGCGCGAGGCCGTTTTATCGGACGATGCCGATAGCGCCGTGGTCGAACGGCGGGTACGCGAACGCATTGACGGCGAACGGCGTTCGTTTTCTTCTAGCCGTGCGGCGATGGCAGCCGGTATCGCGGCGACGCTGTTGGTGGGCTTTTTGGGTTATCGCGCCGCAATCGCCTGGAGCACGCATCGAGTCTGCGCCGATGCCGCCGACGATCATCGTACGGAAGTGGTCGAGCGGCATCATCGGACGTGGCTTCGCGATCCACTGGCGATCGTAAACCTGGCGGAGCGTAACGGCGTTCCGCCGTCGGCGGTTCTGGCGCTCGCGCCTGCCGGTTATCATCTCGAATTGGGCAAGTTGTGCCGGTTGGACGGAAGCACCTTTTTGCATCTGGTCTATGCGCGGGAGGGCCACGAGTTCTCCACGTTTTTACGGCGCCGGGATTTCCAAACACTGGTAGGAACGAGACGCGAAACAGCCGCCGGCAAGCCGATCTACGAGGCGGATGCCCGAGGCGAACACATCGCTTATTTTCAAACTCGCCAGTTCACGGCAATGTTTGTGAGCGACCAATCGAGCGCGGCGAGCTTGAATTTCGCCCGGGCCGCTGCCGAAGTCTTATAAGGAGATCAAAGATTCGGGCGTGGGCGGCTGGCGCCAGGATGGCGTGAGAACGTCTGTGGCGTGGTGATGAATAGGCGGCTGCGGGAGCATTGACAACATCGCGCAAGCTTAATACAGTATTGCAAGCGCTTCCATCCTCCACGTATGAAGAACCAGCATCTCTCCCGCCGTGAATTCTCCGCCTTGCTCACGACTGCGCCTGCCTTGCTCAAAGGCGCCCAGACCAGTTCGCAGGCAGCGCGCATCAAGATCGATACGGGCCGCGTGATTGGCGAGATCGATCCCAAGCTCTATGGTAATTTTCTGGAGCATCTCGGCCGCTGTATCGAAGGCGGCGTATTCGAGGAAGGCTCACCGCTTTCGGATTCCGAAGGGTTTCGCAAAGATGTGCTGAAGGCAGTGGAAGGGCTGCATGTGCCAATCCTGCGCTGGCCCGGCGGCAATTTTTCTTCGAATTACCACTGGAGGGATGGCATCGGTCCGCGCGATTCGCGGCCGCGGCGTCTCGAAATGGCGTGGGGCACGATCGAGGACAACCGGTTCGGCACGCACGAATTTCTCGATTACGTCGCGAAGACCGGTTCAGAACCCTACATCTGCGCGAACTTGGGCACCGGAACGTGGGATGAGGTGCAGCAGTGGGTCGAATATGTCAATTTCGCCGGCGATACCGCGACCACGCGATTGCGCAAGAAGAACGGCCGCGATCAGCCCTGGAAAGTCACCTATTGGGGCCTGGGTAACGAGATGGATGGTCCCTGGCAGATGGGCCATCGCACCGCCGAAGATTACGGCAAGTTCGCACTGGAAGCGGCCAAGCTGATGCACTGGACCGATCCAAACATCAAGATGATTGCCGCCGGGTCTTCCAACTTCAATGCCGATTGGATTGGCTGGAACCGGACGGTGCTCGAATATCTCAAGCCGCACGTCGATTATCTTTCCTTGCACATGTACGTGGGCAATCGCGACAACGATTATTACGCGTTCCAGGCGTGCACGCTTGAGCTGGCGAAGCGCATTCAAATTACGGAAGGTGTCATTGCGGGCGCGCTCGCCGGCATGCCTTTCAGGAAGCCGATCCACATCGCCTGGGATGAATGGAATGTCTGGTATCGCGCCCGCGGCGATGCCCAGCGCGGCAGACGCATTCTGGAAGAACACTATAATCTCGAAGACGCGCTGGTCGTATCGAGCTTCCTGAATACGTTCGTCAACCACGCTCACATTGTGAAGATCGCCAACATGGCGCAACTGGTAAACGTGATTGCGCCGATCTTCACGAATGAGAAGGGCCTGTTTCTGCAGACGATCTACTACCCGCTGCAACTGTTTGCGGCCAACTGCCACGGCACTGCGCTGGCCCTCGAGATGGAAGGGCCAACCTATGCCGTCAAAGGCTACGACGCCGTTCCGTACCTGGATGCTTCCGCCGCGTATAAACCCGATGGAAGCATCGTGCTGAATATAACCAACCGGCATCGCGAGCAAGCGGTGGATGTGATTTTCGAAGCGGAGGACAAGCGATTTGACGGCGAGTTCGAGGTCTTCGAAGTGAATGGACCGGACATCAAGGCCGAGAACAATTTCGATAGCGCCACCGTCAAAACAACGCAGCAAAAGTCGATAACCGGCAGCGGCCAGATGCTGAAATGCACGCTGCCCGCGCATTCGTTCAGCATGTTGAAGGGCCGCCTCGCTTAGCGTTAATTGCGCTGCTTGTCGTGTATCGCCAGTGGTGCTTCCGTATGGAAGTATTTCTTATAAGCGGCGATCCAGTTGGCGGCGATTTCCTGCTGCGCTTCCGGCAAATCCAATTGGCCCGCGCAGACCATTTGCCGCAGACGGGTTTCCAAAGCGTCTTTCACTTCGGAATTCCAAACCGTTTCCGAATGGGATTGCGGCCAGAGGTTGCGAATGTCATCCGCGCCTCCCAAGGCTGGTGTGACCAGATAATCGACCTCGTATTCGCGGGGTTCGGCCGCCGGAATCCCGTAGGCCGCGAACACTTGCTGCTGGACGGCCACCGGGACGTCCTTGTTATTGGTATTTGCTTCGGTGCAAACCGCCTGACGGCTGATGAGGATCGTGGCTCCGGGAGTGATCCGGGAATTCGGAACCGAAACAATGACGGCATGCGGCCGGTTCTGGCGCCCAGCAGTGGAACGGACCAACAGAACGCCAAAACAAAGAAGACCGCAGGCCGCTGCGGCAAAGACCCACGCCCAGCCACGCGAGGGTGGTTCATTGGCGGAAAGCTCCGCCAAACGCGCTTTCAACAACGCCCGCGGACCGGCGGGCGGCGGGAGCTTTTCGTCGAACTCGTGTTGGCGGGCCCGCACAAAATCGACAATGGCCCGATCCAATTCCTGCCGCCGCGCCCGGCATTTCCAACACGCGCCCAGGTGCGCCAGAATCTGTTTCGCCTCGCTGCCGGAGAGCTCGCCGTCAAGCTCCATCAACAATTGCTGGTCGGAAAGATGTGAATTCTGGAACCACATAAATTGTCACCGTTCGGCGGAGCGTGCGATGCGCGCCAGCGTGCGCGCCAACGAGAGGGATACCGCGCTCAGGGACATATCGAGAATCTGGGCGATCTCCCGGTAGCGCAAACCTTCGGCTCGCAGAGAAAGACACCGGCGATCCTGTTCCGCCAGCGCCCGCACCACGGCGAGCAGCCGCTGTTGCGCTTGGTCGCGCAGCAGCAAATCTTCCGGACTAGGCGCCGGATCTACGGCCACGTTTTCGGTGCGCATTTCGGCGCACACCTCGCCATCCCTTCGATTCCGATAGCGCCGCCGCAGTCCCAGGTTGTGCGCGACCCGGAAGAGCCAGCCGCGCAGATTGTGGCTGGATTTGCCGCGCTGTAGATGCTGAAACAGCGAAAGAAATACTTCCTGGACGATCTCTTCGCCATCCGGAATCGGAAGGCCCAGGCTCGAGAGATAGCGCAGCAGTCGCTCCCGGAAATCATCGAAGAGAGCGACCACGTCCTGTTCGAGCTGGGTCGGATGGCTTCCGCGATCTGTTGCAGGCGCGGCGGAAAACGCCGGCAAGGCAGTCGATGCTGTAGGATCGATCGGCACGTAATACTCTCAGGGCATCTACCTTCAATATTCTCTCTTCCACGAGCTTTTTTAGTCTTTTTCGGCAAAACGCTGAACAAAGCGCGTCTTGGCGGAATCTCCGAGTGTGGGCTCATTGGGAGTTGACCTCAAAAAAGGGGCGCTGGCGCTATTGATCGTTCACGTGGCGCTGTGGGCACAGCGCCCGGCCGGCGAAATCCGGCTCGAGGTCCGGGATCCTTCCGGAGCGCCGATGCAAGCGTCGGGACGGCTGGAGGCGTTGAGCGGCGGTTTGAGTCAAGGCTTTCAAACGGACGCCCAGGGCAGTTATACGATTGGGAATTTGTCGTACGGGCGTTACCGGCTGAAAATTTCTAAAAGCGGATTCGCCACGCAGTTGCTCTTTCTGGATGTGCAATCGCAGACGCCGGTGTCACGCACAATCAGCATGCCGCTGGCCACGCAGGCTTCGCGCGTGGATGTTGTAGCGCCCACGCCGCTTCCGGGAACCGATCTTTCCATCGACGAAATACCCGCCCCGGTCCAGACACTGGATGCGCGCGACCTGGAGCGGAGCGGGTCGCTCGACCTCTCCGATCTGATGAACCAGCGCCTGCATGGCGTGCACATCAACCAAAATCAGGAGAATCCCTTCCAATCCGACGTCAATTACCGCGGCTACACAGCCTCGCCCCTGCTCGGGACGCCGGAAGGTCTTTCGGTCTATATGGACGGAGTCCGGCAGAATCAGCCGTTTGGTGACATCGTGGCGTGGGATCTGATTCCAAAGGTTGCCATTGCGGAAGTCGCGCTGATGCCGGGCTCCAATCCG
Source organism: Bryobacteraceae bacterium (assembly GCA_036501045.1). Taxonomy (GTDB): domain Bacteria; phylum Acidobacteriota; class Terriglobia; order Bryobacterales; family Bryobacteraceae; genus Bog-105. The sequence goes on along the minus strand of DASYAX010000299.1, from coordinate 16,972 downwards.
CTGTTCGGGCTCAATACACTGGGTGGAGCGCTTTCGATCCAAACCAAAGACGGCTTCAGCCAGCCCGGCTTGTCGCTTGAAGTCAGCGGAGGCAGTTTCGGACGCCGGACTGGCGAATTCGAATATGGCGGGTCTAACTCCAAAGGCCTGAACTGGTACGCCGCCGGCAACTTGTTCCGCGAGGACGGCTGGCGTCAGGATTCGTCTTCCGAAGTGCGCCAGGGATTCGCGAAGCTCGGTTGGCAGCACGGAAACACCTATCTGGCGCTCAGCTTCAGCTACGCCGACAATTGGCTCACGGGCAACGGCTTGCAGGACAGCCGTTTTCTCGCTGAAAATTATTCGAGCGTTTACAGCATTCCCGATGTCACCTGGAACCGCTCGCCGTCGCTCAATTTGAGCGCCCGGCACAATGTCACAAGCAACCTGACGCTCTCCGGCAATGCCTATTTTCGCTACATCCGGGCGGATACCACGAATGGCGACATCAATGAGGAGTCATTCGACGAGTCGCTTTATAATCTCAGCGCGGGCGATATCGCGGCGCTGACGGGCGCCGGATACAGCGGATTTCCCACCACCGGCAATGCCTCGACCGAACCGTTTCCCTATTGGCGCTGCATCGCGCAGGGATTCGAAAAGGACGAGCCGATCGAAAAATGCAGCGGCATTATCACCAACACGTTCAGCAAGCAGAACAATTATGGATTGTCGGGACAGGCGACCTGGCTGGTATCGCACAACCACATCACGGCGGGCGGGGCCTGGGATCGCAGCAGTTTGACCTTCCAGCAAGGATCGCAGTTCGGCTATCTGAATCCCGACCGCATCACGGTCACACCGATTGATGCGTTCGCGGATGGCAGCACCACCCAGGATGGCGTCCCGATCGACACACGCGTAAATCTGCGCGGACTCATCAACACTTTTGGCTTTTATGGGACGGACACGCTTACGCTGAGTAAATCGCTGGCGCTCACTCTTTCCGGCCGCTACAATCGAACGTCTATCGGCAACACCGATCGTCTGCCTATCGATCCGACCGGCGCGCGCGGCTCACTCAATGGGCAATACGTTTTCGATCGATTTAATCCGGCCGTGGGTCTGACCTACAGCCCCTGGCGCTTCGCGAGCGTCTACTTCAGCTACAGCGAAGCGAGCCGCGCCCCGACCGCGATTGAGCTTGGCTGTGCCGATCCGAACGAACCCTGTAACTTGCCCAATGCGCTGGTCAGCGATCCGCCGCTCAAACAGGTGGTGACCCGGACGTTTGAAGCGGGTGTCCGCGGTACGCTCGAGAACAAACTGCGCTGGAGCGCCGGCTGGTTCCGTGGAGAGAACTACAACGATCTTCTTTTTGTGGCATCGGAACAGACCGGGTTCGGCTACTTCACAAATTTCGGACAAACCCTCCGTCAGGGAGCGGAAGTCGACATCAACGGCCGCTTCCACCACGTCACGCTCGGCAGCAACTACACGTTTCTGAGCGCCACGTACCAAAGCCCCCAGACGGTGGACGGCGGCAGCAACAGCACCAACGATGGAGGAGCGGGTCTCGACGGCAATATCACGGTGCAGCCGGGAGACCAGATTCCCGAGATCCCGCGCAACATGCTGAAAGCTTACGCCGAATATCAGCCAATTACCAAGCTCGTCATGAATCTGGATTTCGTCGCCGTGGGACGCTCATTCGCGAGAGGCAACGAGAACAACCTGGATCAACCCGACGGCATGTACTATCTGGGGCAGGGCTACTCGCCCGGTTATGGCGTCCTCAATTTGGGAGCGCATTATCAGCTTCAGAAGCGAGTGCAACTCTTCGTTCAGATCGATAATCTGCTGAATCACCGCTATTACACGGCTGCGCAGCTCGGCCCGTCTCCCTATGACAACGCCGGTAATTTTATTGCGCGACCGTTTCCCCCGGTGGACGGCGATTACCCGATTCGCACCGCGACGTTCTTCGCGCCGGGCGCGCCTATTGGCGCCTGGGGCGGCATCCGGTTTCATTTCTAATGTCAAACTAGTTGCCAGAGGCAACTAGTTTGGATTTCGCAATCAGCCCGGCGACCGCGCAAGACGCGGCTGCTATCGCGGCACTTCTGAAGAGCGCGTTTACCGAATTTGAGGCGCTGTACACTCCCGAAGCATTCGCCGCGACCGTGCTGTCCCCAGCGGCCATTTTCACGCGGCTCGCGGAAGGTCCGCTTTGGATCGCGCGCTGCAAATCTTTGCCGATCGGCGCGGTGGGAGCTCTTCGCTCGCCCGATTCGGTACTCGTTCGGGGTATGGCGGTGGCTCCTTCGGCGCGGGGCCTGGGAGCCGGCAAACTTCTGCTCGATCAGGTAGAGCACTTCGCCAGGCAGGAAGGCGTTTCAACGCTTGCGCTGTACACTACCAATTTCCTGGATCGCGCGATCTGTCTGTATCGCGCATCCGGATTTGCCTTCACCGGAGACAAGGCAAATCCACACGGCACGGAATTGCTCCGCATGGTGAAGGTTCTGACCCTATGACACTTGACGGCATGCCCGCCAACCGGGAACTGGTCGAACAAATCTTTCAGGATGCGCCATTCCTCCAATCGCTGGGAATCGAATTGGATGCATTTGGATTCGGCTGGTGTGAGACGAAGGTTCGGACGACGCGCCTTCTTCAGCAGCAGCACGGATTCATCCATGCTGGAGCGTTGATGACAATCGCGGACCATACCTGCGGTGCGGCGGCGGCGTCCACCATGCCGGAAAGCAAGGACGTGATAACCGTCGAGAACAAGATTTCGTTCTTGCGCCCGGCTGCGGGCCCGATTTTGCTCTGCCGCTCGGATGTGCTCCGTAGCGGCCGAAACCTGGTCTTTGCGGAAGCGGATGTATGGATTGAGCGCGATGGCGCGCGCGTCCTGGCGGCTAAAATGTCGAGCACGCTGGCCGTGATCCCGCTTGGCTCTCGCAAGAGCGTCTGATTTCAGCAGATCATGATTTATTTCACAATTTCAGGAAAAGCTTCGCACAACTGTGAGATATTTCTTGATAACATTGGGAAGTTCGAAAAGGAGCGCGCGCATGGCACAAGAGACTGAATTGAATCGCCGGGACTTTCTGGGCACTGGGACGGCGGGGCTTGCGGCCCTAAGCGGAGTCAGTTTCCTGGCGAATCCGCAAAGTGTGCTTGGCGCGAACGACCGCGTCCGAGTGGCGATTTGCGGCCTGCATGGCCGGGGAGGAGATCACCTCAAGAATTTTTCCGAGATCCCAAACTGCCAGATTGCCGCGTTCTGCGACGTTGACGATAGCGTGCTACGCCGCCGCCTGGCGCAAATGGACAAGATGGGCTTGCCCAAGCCAGCCACCTATGTAGACGTGCGAAAGCTGCTGGAAGATAAATCGATCGATGCGATTTCCATTGCCACGCCGAATCATTGGCATTCTCTGATCGGGATCTGGGCCTGCCAGGCGGGCAAGGACGTGTACGTGGAGAAGCCTTGCTCGCACAATCTGTGGGAAGGGCAGCAACTGGTGAAGGCGTCTCAACGCTACAACCGCGTGGTGCAGCATGGCACGCAGATCCGCTCGGCAACGGCTGCTAAAGAAATGGTCCAGAAGATGCGCGACGGTTTGCTCGGCGATCTGTACATGGCGCGCGGGCTCTGCTACAAGTGGCGCGACACCATCGGCCATGCGCCGGTCGAAGACGTGCCGGCCGGTGTGGACTATGATCTCTGGACTGGACCCGCGCCGAAGCGGCCCTTCACCAAAAACCGGTTCCACTACAACTGGCATTGGAACTGGACCTATGGAAACGGCGACATGGGGAATCAAGGCGTCCACCAAATGGATGTCGCCCGCTGGGGCATGGGCGTGACCTTCCCCAATAAAGTGAACGCCATTGGCGGACATTTCATGTTCGATGACGATCAGCAAACGCCCAACACGGTGAGTTGCGCCTTTGAATTCGACCAGCCGGATAGCAAGCGCCGGATGATTGTCTTCGAAGTCCGGCATTGGATTACCAATCATGAAGCCGAGATCGGCACGCCGGCGCTAGGGACGCCGGAACGGAAAGCGACCCCCGGCAAGGCGAAGCTCGGGCCGTCATCCGGTTCGCACAATACGGTCGGCGATATTTTTTACGGCTCGAAAGGATATCTATCGACAGGTGATGAAGACGCGACGACGTATGCCGTTTGGCTGGGCCGCGATCAGGAACCACAAGCGCCGGTCACTGGCGGCGCGGAGCGAGCCCATTTTCAAAATTTCATCGATTGCGTCGTCAGCCGCAAGAAAGCGGAGCTGAACGCGCCCGTCGAAGAAGGGCATATTTCCTGCGCGCTGGTGCATCTGGCAAACGCGTCGTATCGGCTGGGCCGTGCGCTGCATTTCAATCCGGAAACCCAGGAAGTGATCGGAGATGCGGAAGCGAGCGTGCTGCTGCGCGATGGAGACCGCGGGTATCGGCATCCGTTTGTGGTGCCCGAGCAGGTTTGAGCGCCTTATCTTCCCGGCCGGTTACGGAAAAGCTAGCATGGGTTTGTGTCCACGCCCAGAATCGCAATCGCATTTTTCTTTATTGCCGGCGCGGCCAGCGCGGAAGTGCACTCGCTCACGCTGCAGCAGACACTCGAAATCGCCGCGCGGCAGAACCCGGAAGTCGCCCTCGCCCGGCTCGATGAACAGCGCGCTGAGCAAGGCGTCAAAGTAGCCATCGATCCCTTTCGGCCCAAGGTGTATGGCGGCAGCGGCATCGCCTATACCTCCGGCTACCCGAACACGATCGGCGGCAATGCGCCCAGTTTGTTCGAAGCCCAGACGCAAATGGCCATTTACAACCGCCCGAAGAGCTATCAGGTAGCGGCGGCGCGTGAGACTGCGCGCGGCTCGCAATTCGGCGCTCAAGCCAAGGCTGATGAAGTCGCCTATCAGGCGGCCGACTTGTTCCTGGCCGCGAGCCAAGCGGAACATACCGGCCAAACGATCACCAGCCAGCTTCCGAGCTTGCAGAAGGTGGAGCAGGCGATGACCGCGGCGGTGAACGAGGGGAGCGAGCTGCCGCTCGAGCAGAAGCGTGCGAGCGTCAATCTGGCGATGTCCCAAGAGCGCCTGAGCGAAGCGCAAATGGACCAGGATTACTACGAAATGATGCTCGCCATTGTGCTTGGGTATCCAGCCACCGACCGCGTGAAACCAGTCGATTCGGATCTCTCGCAAACGCCCACGCCGCCGTCGGAAGACGAGGCGGCCGATACTGCGCTGCGCAACAATCGCGAGCTGCGCCAGATGCAATCGAACGTGCTGGCCAAAGAACTGGACATGCGTTCGTTCAAAAGCGCGCGCTTGCCGCAGGTGGATTTGGTGGCGCAATACTCGCTCTTCGCGAAATACAATTACGTGAACTACTTTCAGAAGTTTCAGCGCAACAACTTTCAGATTGGCGCCTCTATTACGATTCCGCTGTTGATCGGCTCGGCATCGAACGGCCTGGCGCTGCAAACCGCCACCGATATGCAGAAGATCCGCATTCAAATGGGTCAGGTGCGAAACCGCATCATTGCGGACACGCGGCGCAGCTACGAACAATGGAAGAAAGCCGAGAATATGCGCGAGCTTTCCCGCAAGCAGCTCGATTTGGCGCGCGAAGAGTTGACGGTGCTGCTGGCGCAGAACGGCGAGGGGCGGGTTCCCATGAGCAGCGTGGAAAAAGCGCGCCTGGAGGAGGGAGATCGCTGGATTGCCCTCTACGATGCGGAAACGCAGGTCACTCGCGCCAAGCTGGCGATCTTACGGCAGACGGGAACGTTGCTTGCGGTGATTCGGGCGGGGCAGCCGGCGCCGTAAACACGCATGTCTTCCGTCCCTGAATCTCTTCCCGCGATCGAATCCGCAGCCCGGGTGGCGGCGATCGAGATCCATGATCTCCAAAAGCTCTACCGCGGCCTGGCTGCGGTGGACGGACTTTCGATCACGGTTCCGCAGGGCTGCTTCTTTGGCTTTCTGGGACCAAATGGGGCCGGCAAGACCACCACTATCAAAATATTGATGGGCCTGGCCCAGCCCGACGCCGGCGCCGTCAGCGTACTGGGCCTGCCGCTGCCCGAAAAATCGCTGGAAATTCGCCGCGAAATCGGGCTGGTGCCTGACGATTCGCTCCTATTCGATTATTTGACGGGCGCCGAATACCTGGAGTTCGTGGGCCGCTTATATGGTCTGGCGCGCCCGCTTGCCAGAGAACGTGGCCGCGAATTGTTGCAACTGTTCCAGCTTCATGAGAACGAGCGCAAGCTGATCGGCGAGTATTCCAAGGGCATGCGCAAACGAATCGCCATGGCCGCGGCGCTCATTCATCGGCCCCGGCTCTTCCTGATGGACGAACCGTTTGAAGGAGTGGACGCGGTTGGCGCGCGTCTCATGAAGGATATTTTGCTCGAGCAGGTTCAGCATGGCGCTACGGTCTTTCTCACGTCGCATGTGCTCGAAGTGGTGGAGCGGCTGTGCGACCGGGTCGCGATTATCAATCGCGGCAAGATCGTAGTCGAAGGGACCATGGCCGAGCTGCGGCAGCAAACCGCGGGCGGCGCGAGCACGCTCGAAGAAATCTTCGTCAACATCATCGGCGCCGAACGCTACAGCGACCGGCTGGATTGGCTCTGAGCGATGTGGCAGCAGATTCTTGCCATTTCCTGGGCTCAATTCCGCATCACCCGAAACCGTTTTCCGCGCACCAATTTCGGCGGCGTGCTTCATCTTTGTCTTTCGCTGCTCTGGAACGGCCTGTTTGCGGGCTTGGCGGTGTTTCTTGCCGTCATTCTGCCGCGCATTCCACTCGCCGAGGTGCGGCAGTGGCTGCCGGTCGGATTGTTGGCGCTTTTTCTTTATTGGCAGACTGTCCCGCTGCTCACGCTCAGCGGCGGATGGTCGCTCCAGCTCAACAAACTGCAGATCTACCCGGTTGGCGCCGGCGCGCTCTTCACCATCGAAGTCATCTTGCGGATCACGAGTTCGCCGGAGGTCATTATTCTTCTGCTGGGGACGCTCGTGGGCCTTTCCCGGCATGCGGCAATCTCGCCCTTGGCGCCCTTGTGCCTACTCCTCTTTCTGCCGGCCAATCTGCTGATGCAGTTGGCCATCCGGGACTTTGCCGCCTACGCTTTTGACCGCAGCCGCTTTCGCGAGATTTTCACGATCCTATTGGTAAGCATCGGCGTGCTTCCGCAAGTGCTGCTGCGCACCGGGCTCGGCCACAAGCTGAAACCGTATTTCTTCGCGGCGGCGCACGGTGCGGCCACGCCTTGGCAGCAAGTGGCTTCTTTAAGCCTCGGATCGTTCTCGATCGATTATTGGTTCGGCATCTTGTTCTGGACGGCGTTCTGTTTCGTTTGGGCCAGGCGGCAATTCCAACGCGGCCTGGTGAAGGACGATACGTTTCAAGGTGCGGGCTCTTTCGTTTCCACTCCTCGCGCGAATCAGCCGGCGGCCCGCTCTTTTTCGTTGTCGAAGCTGCTTGGGAGGTTGTTTCGCGATCCCATGGCCGCCTTGCTCGAGAAAGAGTTGCAGTCGCTCGTGCGCATGCCGCGCTTCCGCGTGATTTTCGCCATGGCTTGCGTCTTTGGTGTGATTGTGTTCATACCGGTCGCTCTCGGCAGGCGCCAGAATGCATTCCTGACCGATAATTTTCTGCCCATGGTGAACCTGTATGGCCTGCTGCTCATGAGCGACGCGCTGCTGCTGAACGTATTCGGGTTCGATCGCGCGGCCGCGCAAATTTTCTTCGTGGCGCCCGTTCCTCTGCGAACCGTGCTGAAAGCGAAAAATGCGGCGGCGCTGTGCTTTATTGCGCTGCAAACCATGGCCGTCTTGCTGATCGTGCTGCTGATGCGCATACACCTGAATTTTTTCGGTGTGGCGTCGGGCATGGCGGCCTCCCTGGTAGTAGCTGTTTTTCTGTTGTCGGGTGGCAACCTGCTTTCCGTGAGCATGGCGCGCCCCACTGATCCCTCCTCGACCTTTAAAAAGCAAGCTGGTGGCCGAATGCAGTTTTGGATTCTGCTGTGCAGCGTGGGAATGCTGATTCTGGTGGCTTTTCCGTTTCTGGCGCGCTGGGCGTTTCAGAAAGATTGGGCGTTTTTCGCGATTCTGCTGCTCGAATTCGTTATCGGGCTGATTGTTTACCGGATCGCGACGGACTCGGCGGTAGAACGCGGGCTTCGGCGCCGCGAGCAGATTGTGGATGCACTCTCGAGAAGCGGTTCTCCGGTCAGCAGCGGCGGATAGGACACTACGTTTGCTCCAACAGTTTGAGAACGCTGGCGGTGGTGTCCGTTTCCCCCAAGCGCGGAAAAATGTTTTCGACGCTATGGCGATGCGAATCGGCATCACGGTCCGTCATGGCGTCTACCACTAATACGACGTGGTAGCCATAATCGTAAGCACTGCGCGCTGTCGATTCGACACCGATGCTGGTCGCGACACCTGTCACGAAGACTTGAGTTACACCGCGCTCACGCAGGTACGCGTCCAAAGGCGTACCGATGAACGCGCCCCATCGTTGTTTGCTGACCGGGTGATCGCCGGGCTGCTGCTCTAATTCAGGAACCAGCTCGGTCCAATCGGCCGGCAGCGAAGCCAATTTCGGACGTTCGGTGTTGGTGCGGCCCGGAGCCGCGCCGGTCACGTTGACGAGAACGACCGGAAGCCCTCGGTCGCGAAAAGCGCGCGCGAGCTGAGCAACTCGTCCAATAATCTCGCCCATGGGATGCACCGCCGGAGAACCGGCAATTCCTTTTTGCAGGTCGATCACGATTAAGGCGGCGTGGTCATCCAGTTTTGTGAGAGGCATAATTTTTCCTTTCGGGCGCGGTCATCAGGTCTATATCACTCGCAGCCAACAGACCCATCTCCTGGTAGATCGGCCGCATAACGGCGTGGACTTTCGGCAGATTGAGCGTGAACCATAGCGAGCCGGCAATACAGAAGGCGCCGGTGACCATGACGGTATGCGGCGCACCGATCCGGTGAGCCAGCGCGCCGCTCAGCAGGCTGCCAAAGGGCGCAGCTCCGAAGAAGGCCATCGTGTAATAGCTCATTACGCGCGCGCGCTTGTCTTCCGTCACCAGCGATTGGATGATCGTGTTACTGGCCGCCGCGCACTGCATCAAACCGAACCCCACGAAGACCATCAATACCAGCGATAGCCACATGGTATGCGACAGTCCCAGCAGAATTAACCCGCTCCCGAGCATGGCGGCAGCAATCTGAACCATACGCGTCAGCCCGACAACCGACTTGCGGATGGTAAGCGAGAGCCCCGACACCAGCGCACCGGCCCCGGAGGCTCCCGTCAGCCAACCGAGAGTGCGCGCGCCGCCATGAAGCACATCGCCCGCAAAGAGCGGCAGCAGCACGGCGTACGAGTAGCCCATCAGGCTGATCAGCGCAAAAAGCAGCAGGATGGTGCGGATGGGGCGAAAGGTGCGGACGTAATCCCAGCCTTCGCGCATTTGTGCGAGCATGCTGCTCGCCTGACGACGGATATTCGTGGGCGTGACGCGCATCAGCAGCAGCGAGGCGATGACGGCTAAGTAGCTGAGGCCGTCGATCAGGAAGCACCAGCCTTCGCCAAAGGCTCCGATCACCAAGCCAGCGATGGCCGGGCCGATCAGCCGCGCGCCGTTCGCCATCGAAGAGTTAATGGCGATGGCGTTACTGAGGTCCTTACGATCTTCGACCATGTGCACCAGGAAGGATTGACGCCCCGGCATGTCGAACGCATTGATCAAGCCTTGCAAGGCGCTGAGCGCGATGATCTCCCAGAGGGTGACGACATGCGCCAGTGTAAGCGCGGCTAAGCCGAGAGACTGAACGGCCCCGGCGGCTTGTGTCCACACCAAGAGCTTGCGGCGATCAAGTCGCTCGACCCAAACGCCCGCGAACGGTCCGAGTACGAACGAAAGAATCTGCCCCGCAAAGCCTACGACACCAAGCAGCAGCGCCGAATGTGTCAGGCGATAGACCAGCCATGTCGTGGCCACCCGCGTCATCCAGTTGCCGGTTATGGAGATGGTCTGACCAAAGAAGAAGAGCTTGAAATTGCGGTGCCGCAGCGCTCGCCAGGCGTGCGACAGAGTCTGCTGGCGGTCCGGATTCGCTGCGGCTGTCTTCACAACTCCGCCAGGCGTTCGATGATTTCGCCGGCTTTGAACAGAGTCTCCCTTTCTTGTTCGTTCAGTTGCCCGATGGCCCGCGCCAGCCAGGTCTGTTTGGCCTCCTTGGCGCTCTTGCGCATAGCCGCGCCTTTGGCCGTCAGCTCGATGTTCACCTGGCGGCCATCCGTCGGATGCGGCTTCCGCTCGACCAGGCCGATTTCTTCGAGCGCGGCAACAGTGGTTCCCATCGACTGCGGCTTCATGCTTTCCGCGCGCGCCAGATCGGCGGTGGTGGCGGGCCCGTCCTTTGCCAGACGCGCCATGACGGCAGCCTCGGTCAAGGAAAGCCCCTGCGAGGCGGCCGCGGCGCGCACCCGTCGCACCAAAAGACCGACGGCATGGATAAAGTCGACTACGGCGATTTCGAAGGGCTTGCGCGGCACGGCAATCCCATCATACAAAAAAGACAGGCAAACTGGCAAGTTTTGCTTGCCAGTTTGGCCTTCTTACGGCGCTATTGCTCGCGAAGCAGCTTGGCTGGATCGATGTGGAGTGCTCGCCGCACCGGATTCACGACAGACAGCAACCCAGCAAGCAGCGTCGTCAATACAACCGCGATGAGTACAAATGGATCTTGCGCGGAAGCCTGGTAGACGATCGCCGAAAGCACCCGGCTGGTGGCGGCGCCGAGCAGTATCCCGACGGCTGACCCCCCGGCGAGCAGAATCAGCATGCGTCCGAGCGCGCTCGAAAGAATCTGCTTCGCCTGCGCGCCGAGCGCCACACGAATGGTCAGTTCGCGCAGTCGCTTGCTGACCGTATAGGAGGCGAGCCCGAAGGTCCCGGTGACCGAGAGTAACAGTCCAAAAGCGCCAAACAGGCCGAGGGCGACCGTAGCCACCTTCGCCGGAAAGAGAGCTATTTCAAGTTGGCCGTTCCAGGCGCCCGATTGCTGGATAGGAATGGCGCGGTCAAAATCGCGGACCGCTCTGCGAATGGTGGCCCCCATTTCGGCCACAGCCCGGCCAGAGGGATCCGGCCGGGTGCGGACAATTAGCGATGTTCTAAAGCTTGCTTCCTGCGAGATCGGGAAGAATGCCGCCGCTTCCGGATTTTCACTGAGTGACAGGTGCTTTCCGTCTGCCACGAGGCCCACGATCTGAATCGGCACACCGGAGCTGTTTTTGAAATAGCGTCCGACGGCCTGCTCGGAATGGAGGAGCCGCCGGGCGAATTCCCGATTCACAATGGCAACGGCCGCGGTCTTCGGCGTGTCGCTAAAGCTTACATCGCGTCCGGCCAGCAATGGTGTTCCGGAGGCGGTCAAATATCCAGGTGAAATGGCGTAGTGATAAGTATCGAAAGTCGCTTTTGAAGGTCTGAAATCGGTCGCGCGTTCAGAAAAGACAGAAGAAGTGTATTGATAGCCCGAGAGCTGCGTGATATTCGCGTAACCTGCCGCTTCGACTCCCGGGAGTTGCAAGGTCCTTTCGAGAAGCCGCCGTTGGAAACGATCGGCGGCGGCACTTGAATAGTCAGCCTGGCTCAGATCGAATTGCGTTCGCACAGCATTCTTCGGATTGAAACCCAGGTCCATAGTCATTGCTTTGCCGAGCCCGCGCAGCGAGACAAAGGCGGCCGTGACGGTTACGCAGCAGAGCGCGATCTGTGCCGCCAGCAGCACATCGCGAAGCGCCCAGCGGCGTCCTGCCGAAAATTGAGCGCCGCCGCTCTTGATGGTGTCGTTCGGATCGGTCTTAAATATCTGCCGCAGCGGCATGATCCCGAACAGAACGCCGGCGAGAACCGAGATCAACAGCGCCATCAGGATTAATGAGGGCTGCGGCAATACGTGAAATCGGAGAGGGAATTCGGTGGGTGGATGCCAGATAGCCAGGTTGCTGAGGGCGATCCACGCCAAACCGCAGGCGCATGCGCCGCCTGGGACGGAAATGACCAGGGCCTCGATCAGGATCTGCCGCAGGATGCGCCAGCGGCTCGACCCGATGGCCAGCCGGATGGCAATTTCGCGGGCGCGATCCGCCGTCCGCGCTGCGAAAAGGCTGCCGAGATTGGCGCAGGCGGCGAGCAGCACAATGACGGCCAGTCCCATCACCCCTGCCAAAAAACCGCGCGCCGGCGCTCCTAAAAAATCGCCCATCAGGCCCGGACGTGTCAGCCTGAATCCCAGCTTCTCTTCTTCCTTCGGGTACTGGCGCGTGATGCGGGCGGCGACAGCGCTCAGATTGGCTTGCACCTGGCCCAGCGTGACACCGTCCTTGACGCGCACAATCGAATAAACATGCCAATCCCTCCGCGCGTCCAGCCAGTTGTATCCGTCGAGTGATGCTTCGTTCGCCAAAGGAACGAAAATGTCAGGCTGTAAGAATCTTTCCGTTCCGTAGAAGCCTTGCGGGGTCACGCCAACGATGGTGTACGGATGCTTGTTAATCCGGATCGTCTTACCCACGATATGGGGATCCGCGCCAAAATCGGCGTTCCATGCCGGCCAGGAAAGCACGGCAGCCTGTGAGGCGCCGGGATGATCGTCATCGGCGCGTCGCAGCAATCGCCCGAGGAACGGCTTAACGGCGACAGCCTCGAAGTATTGTCCGCTCACTTCAAGTCCCCAAACGGGCCGCGTGACGCCGCCGGATTCCACGCCAAAGTCCCCGATGCTAAAGGCGGCAACCGCAGACAACACAGCGTTGTCATCGCGGAGATCGCGTATCTCCGGATACGAAAAAACCGGATAGGTCTGGCTGCTGCGCGCGAGTGTCATCATCCGTTCCTGATGAGGTACATCCAAAGGGCGCAGGATCAATGCCTGCAGCACGCCGAAAACGATAACGTTGGCGGCGATTCCGAGCGACAGGATGAGAACAGTGGTAACGGCAAAGCCGGGAGAACGGCGCATCTGGCGAACGGCGTAGCGCAAATCAGAGAAGAGAGTGTCCAGCCAGTTCTCCCAACCATACGTGCGCACTTGTTCCCGAACAGAGGTGACGTTGCCGATTTCCATCCGTGCGGCCCTGCGCGCCTCGTCGGGAGAGAGGCCGCTCGCGACGAACGTGGCGGTGGCTTCCTCCAGGTAATGGTTGACCTCATCGGCGATTTCCCGGTCTGCCGCTCTGCGGTTTCCGAGTATGCGTACGCCGCGCGTGAACTGGCGCCATAGCGACATCGTCTAGCCCTCGACTTTTAGAAGACGCGCGATTGCCGAGACACGGCGGTTCCAGCTCGCGGTTTCTACTTCAAGCTGTTTTCGCCCGGCGCGTGTAAGCGCATAGAACTTCGCCCGGCGCGAGTTATCGGTTTGGCGCCACTCGGAATCGAGCCACCCTACGCGCTCCAGACGCTGGAACGCCGTGAGGAGCGATCCGGGATTCACTTTGAAGACCCCGCGCGACACCTGCTCAATGCGGCGGGCAATGCCGAAGCCATGCATGGGCTCAAGGCTCAGCGTCTTGAGAATGAGCATGTCCAACGTGCCCTGAATTACGTCTGTAGTTGGCTCGTCCATCGATGACCAAGAATAACCCTGTTGCCATTGATTGTCAAGATGTGATAACCAACTGGACACGCATTAACCTCCGGGTCCTGGTACGGCGCGGGCGAGTGCGAATGGCACTAGGCGCGCGCCCAGATCGAGGTGCGAAACTCATGAAATTCAATGGAAACCTGCTGTCTCCGGCAGCACCAATCTGAGTTGAGTCTTACTGGCCCGATTGGCTTCGGCATTCAGATTGGCGGCGATTGTCTTTTCTCGTTCCGCCTGTTCCGCCTCGTGCTTACGGAAGTAAAGAAGCGACAATTTGTAATGCGCTGCGGCTAACTTCGGATCGTGACGAATCGCTTTCTCGAAAAACATCTGCGCCTCATCCGGATGTCCCTTGCGCATCGTGATATCGCCCATCGTCATATTGGCCTTCGCATCGTCCGGATTCCGCCTCAATATATCCTCGAGGAGTTTCTCCGCGGAATCAAGTTCCCCGTTGTCGAGAGCTAACTGCGCCAGCTCGTAACGTGCTCCTGTCAAACCGGGCGCGAGCGAAAGCGTCTTCTCGAGCTGCCGCCGCGCGTCGTCCACACGATTCAATCTCACATCCAGCCAGCCCATCGCATAATACGCCGGCGCGAATGTGGGAACCCTCGCGGAAAGCTCTTTGAAGAGATCATAGGCCGTCTGCCAGTTCTGCAGTGCAATATTTGCTCGGGCGAGCAGGTACAAGACAGAATCATTCATCGGATCGAGCTGATGCGCCTTCGCTAAGGCCGCCTGTGCATCGGGTCCCAGATCCCGTCGTATGCAGACTTCACCAAAGTGCGCGAGTGTTGTTACATCGTCCGGATCCACCGCGCGAGCACGGATCAGGTAAGCCAGAGCCTTCTCGTCTAAGTTCTGCTTCTCCGCTGCCGCAGCCGCGCCGTTCAGGGCAGTTATGCTGTCGGGCTTCAGCTCGAGAGCGCGATTAAAACTCGCTTCGGCACGCGCAGGGTCCTTCACCAGCTCTGCCCTTCCACGCTCCTCCCAATAATCGCTGACGTTGCCCAATGCCGCTTCGAGCGAATGCAAATCGGCCAATGCTTCGCTCTGTTCGCCGGTCCGGAGGCGGGCTGCCGCCAGGCTGAAGAGGACCCCCGGCTTTCGACTACCTACTTTGACAGCACGGCGCAGGTATTTCTTCGCGTTCTCATACTCCGCCTCCCGAAAAAAAAGAAGGCCGATGTTTTCATTCAACGAAACGGAATCCTGCGCGAGCGCCAGCCCGTGCTCGAAAGCGCTCTTTGCGGAATCCCGTTGGTTCAATTCGGTTTCGGCAATGCCCAACAGGTTCCACAGCTCAATATCTTTCGGATATCGTCGCAGCTCTTGCTCTAGAACCTTAGCTGCCGATTGAAAATCGCCGTTCTGAATTTGCCGGGTTGCCAGTTCCTCAGCATTCTGCGCGCTCTTTTGCGCGATCAGCAGCGTCGCAAGCAGGAATAGAGGGCCCGTCGTAAGGCACATAGACGCGATCCGCGGCATTATCGTATCTATCGCACTCCGCCCGTAATTTTTCGTAGCAAAAACAAAGGATCTCTTTTGCTTTCTCAGAGTTATAATCCTGCCACAGGCTTTGTAAAAAGGCCGCGCAGTAAGCTTCGGGCAATCACTGCATTAGGAGATCACGTGCTAGCTTCACTCCTAAAAAGACTTGCGAGTTCTTTCCTTGTCTTATCAGTTCTCTTTCCAGCCTTGCGAGCGCAGACGAATCAGGGAATATTGGCCGGCGTCGTGCTCGATCCTTCGGGTGCCGCGGTCGAAGGCGCTACTGTCAGCGCCAAGAATGAGGGCACCAACTATACCTTGAGCACAAAGACCGGCTCTGGAGGCACATTCCGCTTCCCCTCCGTGTCCATCGGCCTCTACGATATTACGGTTTCGAATCCCGGCTTCAGTTCGACCACCCAGACGGGCGTTGGCGTGCAAATCAGTACCACCACCTCGGTAACCATCACGCTTAGTCTTGGTAAAGCAGAACAAACCGTAACTGTCCAGGCAGATGCAACGAAAATCGAGGCAGAAAGCTCCGACCTGGGAACAGTCATCACAACCACGCAGGTGATTGAGCTCCCGCTGGCTCTCGGCGGTGTCGGCGCCATGCGTTCACCCGAAGCGTTCGTGTTCCTTGCTCCCGGAACCGCGGGTCCGGGAACAGCCAACAGCAACAACGGTATCTTCATCTCGAAAATTGGTGGCGGCCAGAACTTTGGCGCTGATGTTCTGCTTGACGGCACCAGCATTCTGCGGTCGGAAAACGGCTCGTCTTTCGATGAGGCGGCGCCCTCGGTAGAAGCGATTTCCGAGTTCAAGGTATTGACGTCAAGCATGCCCGCCATGTACGGGCGGACCACCGCCGCGGTCGAGACGTTCACCACCAAATCCGGCACAAACATCTTCCATGGCACCGCTTACGACATTCTCCAAAATGAGGACTTCAACGCGAACTCTTGGTTCAACAATGCGTTCGCTGCCCAGTGCCCGTCTGGGGCCGGCAACGCGGGATGCCGCTCTCAATACGTCCGGTCTCCTGACAAGAAAAATGATTACGGCGTCAATCTCGGCGGACCGGTCCTGATTCCAAAACTCTACAACGGCAAAAATCGGAGTTTCTTTTTCTTCAATTGGGAGCAATACAATCAGCACATCGGCGGCGTAGCCACCAGCATTGTTCCTACCGCTGCCGAACGCACTGGCGACTTCTCCGGCATCCTGAATACCGGTACCAATTTGGGCACGAATCCCTGCACCGGTGCGCCCGTCTATCAAGGCGAAATCTTCGATCCCAATACGACCACCATTGGGCCCGATGGTCTACCATGCCGGACGCCCTTCCCCAATAACACAATTCCCGTGAGCCGCATCTCGAAGGTATCCCAAAACCTTCTCGGCTTGCTTCCGGCACCCAACGCCAGCTTGCCAAACGGCCAGAACTATGTCCTCTCGAGTTCCACGCCTCTAGAGAATACTACTTACACGGTTCGCGTTGACCACGCAATCTCTGATAAGAGCAAGATCTTCGGTATGTATGACACGCGTGATAACGCTCGCTACACTGCCGGAAACTACAACTTGCCCCCCCCTCTCGATTCAAATGGCTGGGAGCAAAACTTCATTACGCATTACGGCCGCGCCGGCTGGGATTACATCCTTTCGCCTGCGGTATTGAATCATCTGGCGCTTGGCTACAACCGTACCAACAGTCAGAACTACTCCGATGGAGCTTTGCAAGGCCTGGACCAGCATGTGAACTGGAATGCCAAGTTCGGTATTTCCGGTATTTCAGGTGTCAA
>DASYAX010000298.1:0-21173 GCA_036501045.1 Bryobacteraceae bacterium | reverse complement strand
CGCGAGCGCCAGGGCGGCGGCGTTGGGATACGTGAGCCCGATGCAGGACAGGAAAACAAAAAACAGAACGAGCGTCGCGGTCATTCCGAGCCAGCCCAGCGAGATGCCCGTAATGAAGAAGATACCGGCGAGTGCCTGGATGGCGAGCGCGCCGGAAAAAATCTGTCTACTATCGAATTTGCGCAAAAGAAAGACATTCACCTGATTACCGGCAATGAATCCCATGGTGAGAACAGCGAAGATGCCGCCAAACGTTTTGGCACTGACATGGAAGCCGTCCATGAAAATAATCGGCGACCCGGCGACGTAAGAAAATAAGCCGGCGAAGGAAAACGCTCCGGCTAGGGCGTATGTGTAAAATTGCGGCTGCCTCAGGATATGCCGGAAGTGCTCGAGCATCGGTTTGGGCTTCAGCGAGACGGTTGGATCCGGGAAGTGACCTTCGGGTAATACGAAAACGGTCAAGGCAAGTATCACGGCGGCAAGGCATGCGAGAACGATAAAGATCCATTGCCAGCCAAGCCAGTTCATTACCATGCTGCCGACGGTGGGAGCCAACAGCGGCGAGATGCCGATGATGAGAAAGAGGAGGGAGAATATACGGGCGCTTTCTTTGGGCGGAAAGAAATCGCGGACCATGGCGACCGAGCCAACCTGCGCCGCACAGCCACCCAGCGCCTGTAGAAGGCGAAACGCGATGAGAGTTCCCAGATTTTGCGAGTAAGCACATCCCAAGGCGGCGGCGATGTAGATCGAGAGACCCGCGTAGAGCGGCCTCTTCCGGCCGAATCGATCGAGCAGCGGACCGTAGAGCATCTGACCCGCGGCGAACCCGATGAAATAGGTAGACAGGGACAGTGAGACCGCTGAGGTGCTTGTCTTGAATTCGGCAGCGATACGGGAAAATGCGGGCAGGTACATGTCGACAGCGAATGGAGTAATTACGCTGAGGGCTCCGAGCAGCAGGATGAGAAACCAATCCGCAGGTCGCGAATGCGATGGGATTTGTGCGCTGGATGGAATGATGGATTGTTGTTTCAAAAGCTCTTGACTCCTGCGATGTCTCTCTATGGGCTAAGGATTCAGCTATGAATGTGCACCTGATTGATGGGACCTATGAGCTATTCCGCCACTTTTTCGCCGTGCCGGCCGCAGCGGATGTCAACGGCCAGGAAATCGGTGCCGTGCGTGGCGTGCTGAATTCTGTTTTGCAGATGATCGAGCGCGGCGCCACCCACATCGGGGTTGCCACGGATCATGTGGTGGAATCGTTTCGGAACGATCTATATCCAGGTTACAAAACCAGCGAAGGCGTGGCCATGGAGCTGCTATCGCAGTTCCCGATTCTAGAGGACGCACTCGAAGCAATGGGAGTGGTGGTGTGGCCCATGGTCTACTTCGAAGCCGACGATGCGCTTGCGTCCGCCGCCGCCAAGGCAGTGCGCGGTGCCGATGTGGAGCGGATATTTATTTGTACGCCGGATAAGGATCTTGGTCAGTGTGTGAGGGGCACAAGAATCGTGCAATTGGATCGAAGACGCGACGAAGTGCGCGACGAAGCCGGCGTTACGGCCAAATTCGGCGTCGGACCATCGTCGATTCCCGATTACCTCGCGGTGGTGGGTGACACCGCAGATGGGTTCCCGGGCTTGCGTGGCTGGGGCTCAAAAGCGGCGGCTTCCGTTCTATCTCAGTACGCGCACCTGGAAGGCATTCCGAAGAATTGGCAGGAATGGCATCCATTCATCCGCAAAGCCCAATCGCTGTCGGCATCCCTGTTCAGTTCATGGAACGAGGCGCTCTTGTTCCGCACGCTAGCAACGCTGCGATTGGATGTTCCGGTATTTGATACGGTCGAGGAACTCCGGTGGCGGAGTGCCCGCCCGGATTTTGAGGAACAGTGCCAGAGAATGAAATCACCCGAGTTATTCCGGCGCGCCGTCAAGGACCAGTGTTCCTAGGAAACGTGAGACGCTTTCTCGGACTGCGGGACCGCGAGTCTGAGGACCAATTGCGTACGATCAACAGGCGGCGGGAAGAATTGTCCACGCTTGGCAACGATTCCCTCAAAGCGCTTGCCATGCGAATCGCGCGTGATGGCAGCGTGCTTGAAACGTTCGCGGTGACGGCCGCGGTGGCCGAGCGCGTGCTCGGACTGCGGATGTTTGACGTGCAGATATTGGGCGGCCTGGCGCTTGAACGCGGCGATATCGCAGAGATGCAGACCGGCGAAGGCAAAACGCTTGCGGCGGTGCCGGCAGTGATCTGCTACGCCCGCGAGGGGCGCGGCACGCACGTGTTAACGGCTAACGATTACCTGGCGCGCCGCGATGCCGAATGGATGCGCGGAATTTACGATTGGTTCGGGCTTTCCGTGGCGACGATTTCGCAGCATATGCCCGCGGACGAGCGTCGCGCCGCCTACCGGTTCGACGTGACTTATGCGACGGCGAATGAAGTGGGCTTCGATTACCTGCGCGACGGCCTGGCGCGCAGCGCGGAAGAACTGGTACAGCGGCCGTTTGCCTCCGCCATCATCGATGAAGCCGACTCCATTCTGATTGACGAAGCGCGTATCCCGTTGGTGATCGCGGGCGGTGTGCCCGAAGACTCCGCCATTGCCTACCGTGCCGACGCGGTTGTCCGTGGACTTCGCGCTGGCACGCACTTCACGCTCGATGAGTACGCGCGCAATGTGCAGTTGAGCGATGCCGGCATCCACCGCGTGGAACGGACGCTTGGCTGCGGAAGCCTGTTCGATGAACGGAACCTTCGCCTACTGGTTGCAGTGCAGGATGCGCTGCATGCGCACGCGCTGCTCCGGCGCGACGTGGATTACGTGGTCAAGAATGGCGCAGTGGAACTGGTGGATGAGTTCAAAGGCCGCATCGCCCAAAACCGCCGCTGGCCGGCAGGACTGCAGTCCGCTATTGAAGCCAAGGAAGGCCTGGCGTTGAAGACACAGGGACGCATCCTCGGTTCCATTACCGTGCAAGGGCTGGCCCGCCTGTATGAGCGAATTTGCGGCATGACCGGCACGGCCGCCACGCAAGCCGAAGAGTTTTGGAGAGTGTATAAGCTGCCGGTAACGGTGGTTCCACCGAATCGACCGGTGATTCGCCGGGATCTTCCGGACATCGTTTATGCCGATAAAGATGCGCGGGATCGCGCGCTGGTGGAAGAGATTCGAAAGGTCCGCGAGGCAGGCCGTCCGATTCTCGTGGGGACGGCCAGCGTTGAGCAGTCGGAAATATTGAGCCGGCGCCTGTCGCAGGCGGGTATTGGGCATTCCGTGCTGAACGCGAGAAATGACGAGGCGGAAGCCGGCATTATTGCTCAGGCAGGCGCGCTTGGGGTGGTGACCATTTCGACCAACATGGCGGGCCGAGGAACCGACATCCTGCTGGGCGGTAATCCACCGCGCGATCGCGAGAAGGTGCTCGAACTGGGCGGGCTCTACGTCATCGGCACCACGCGTCACGAATCGAGACGGATTGATAACCAACTTCGCGGCCGCGCCGGCCGCCAGGGGGATCCAGGCGCTTCGCGCTTCTTTATCAGTCTCGAAGATGAGCTACTTGTGCGCTTCGGTATTGCAGGCAACCCGGATATCGAGAGCGTGCAGCGCACAGCGGAGAGCCAAAATCTGGAGATCCGCGAGACGCTCTGGAAATACGAGTCGACCATCGAGGATCATCGCCGCGAAGTGCACGACCTGCGCCGCGAGATTCTGCTCGCGTCCGGCTGGAGCATTCGTTCGCTACTGCCCGAAGAACAGTACGACGAGCTGCTGCAAGTGGTTGGCGAGGATACGCTAGAAGAAACCGGGCGCCAGGCGGCGCTGGCAATCATCGATGAGCTTTGGGCGGATTACCTGGCAAACGTAGCGGAATTGCGGGGCGGCATTCACTGGGTTTCGTGGGGCGGACGCGATCCGCTCTATGAATTCCTCACCGGCGTGCAGCGGATTTACACCGATTTCCATCGGTACGTGAAAGAGGAGATCAGCGACGCGTTTGCCACCGCCGAGATTCGGAATGGCGAGGTCCATTTCCAGAAACGGGAGCGTTTTGAGCGCGGGGCCACCTGGACCTATTTGACTACCGACCAACCGTTTGGGATGCTCGGCGACCGTATCATGAAAGGGCTGAAGCGAAGGTTCGCTAAAAGTAGACGCGGTGGGATACATTGAAGTCCGTGAAGCGAGTTTTTGTGCAGAGTTTCGGATGCCGCGCTTCGCAGGCCGATGGCGCTGCGATTGAGGCATCGCTAGAGGATCGAGGTTATCTGCCCGTGCGGGACGCGGCCGCCGCCGATTTGGTGGTTTTGAATACCTGCACGGTGACCCGGGGAGCCGATGTCGATGCGCGGCGCTTCATTCGGGGCGTTCACCACGATCATCCTGCCGCCCAGTTGCTCGTGACCGGCTGCTATGCGCAGCGCGCCCCGGACGAACTGGCAGCGCTCGAAGGCGTCCGTTGGGTGGTCGGCAATTCGCATAAAACGCAGATCGCCGAGCTGGTTTCAGCCGAGTTGGTTTCAAGCGTCAGCGAAGACTACCATGGCCGGGTGCTGGTGTGTGATGTTGCGGTCCAGTCAGAGTTCCTCGCGACGCCGGTGCGCGACGTGCGCGAAGATCGCACCCGGCCGAATTTGAAAGTGCAGGACGGGTGCAGTAATCGTTGTTCGTTCTGCATCATTCCGAGCGTGCGCGGACGGAGCCGCAGCGCTCCGCTCGCGAGTGTGCTCGAGCAAGTGGGCGATCTGGCGAGCCGCTACTGCGAAGTGGTTTTGAGCGGCATCAATCTGGGCCGTTGGGGACGCGACCTGGCGGGGGGCCTGCGCTTTGTCGATCTGCTCACGTCCATTCTGCGCGAGACTGAGGTGCGCCGCTTGCGCATCAGTTCGGTCGAACCCATGGATTGGGGAGAGGACTTGTTGGCACTGGTGGCGAGCGAGCCGCGCCTGGCGAAGCATGTTCATTTACCACTGCAATCCGGTTCGGACGCGGTGTTGAAACGCATGTTTCGCAAATACCGCACGCGCCACTACGCCAGCCGCTTAGAGGCTGGCCGCCGGCTGATGCCGCAGGCGGCGATCGGCGCCGACGTGATGACGGGCTTTCCGGGCGAGACCGAGGGCGAGTTTGCGGAAACGTTCGGCTTCATCGAGGAACAGCCATTTACCTATTTACACGTTTTTACGTATTCGGAACGTCCCGGCACAGTGGCCCAGGAGCGGGGCGCAGCCGTGCCGATGCCGGTGCGGCAGGAACGGACGCGCATCCTGCGTGAGCTCTCCGAGCGAAAAAATCGCGAGTTCCGGCGCAGCATGATCGGTAAATCAGTTTCGGCGGTGACGCTTGAGCAGCGCGGTATGGCTTTGAGTTCCAATTTCTTGAAAGTGGAGATGAGTGAGACGCGTCCGCCGAATCAGATGGTGGAACTGGAGATCGGTGGGATCACGGCGAACGGGCTGCGGGAGCGGAGTATACTGCCGGTACTCTGAGATCGAGCATACTAGAGCATGAGGCACCGATGGCGGCGCGTGCAGAATCACTCTTGATGACGGTGGAACAATTCCGTGAGATACCTGCGCCAGACAGCATGGTGCAAGAACTTCACTGGGGACAGGTGATCACATTGACGCGGCCCAAGATGAAGCACACCAAGCTTCAGTATCGTTTGGTAGAGCTTCTACGGCCGATCGTGGAGGGAAAAGGGATCGTCATGGTCGAACTGCCGTTTCGCGCAGTTCCCGAGTACGATCTGCGCGGCGCTGACGTGGCGTTCATCACGCAAGATCGTTGGAACAAGACCGCCGATGATGATAATCTCCACGGGTCGCCCGAATTGGTGATTGAAATTCTGTCACCGTGGAATACAAAAGCGGAGATTCAGGAGAAGGCAGCACTCTGTTTGTCGACCGGTTGCCAAGAGTTCTGGATTGTCGATCCACGCCGCAAGTCGGTGAACGCAACCCGGCGGGGCGGTGAGACCACCGTCTACACGACCAGCGAGCGCATTCCTCTAGCGCTCTTTGGCAGCGAACTCGCGGTGGCTGCGATTTTCGCGTGAAGCGGTTCGCGCCGCTAGCGCTTGTAGCCGAATTTCTGTAATAGCTCCACGCGCGCCTTGACGTGCTCTTCGGTTTCCACGCCTTTCGGCGAACTGCCGTCGACGACGCCGAGAATGCCTCGGCCCTGCGCGGTTTCGGCGACGATCACTTCGAGCGGGTTGGCGGTTGCGCAGTAAATGTTCACCACTTCGGGAACCGCCTGGAGACGGCCGAGCACGTTGATTGGAAAGCCATTGCGTAGGGCTACCACAAAGGCATGTCCGGCGGCGAGCGCGGTGGCGTTAGCGGTGGCATTCGCCTTCAGCTCTTCGTCGTTGCCGTCGACGCGCGTCAGGCAATCGCCCGAAGCTTCGTTGAAGGCGATGCCGAATTGCAAGTGCGGCGAGGTGTTCACCAGGGCTTCGTAAATATCTTCCACAGTCTTGATGAAATGACTTTGCCCGACGATCAGGTTGCCGTTCTCGGGAATGATCAAGCGGACGGCTTTCAGTTCCATATCGCTCACTATAGTCGTTGACGCTAGTGATTCCTATAATCTGCATAGTGGCCAAGCACTCCTCGCTCGCTCCGCGGCAATTCACCGACTCCAGCCTGCTCGAACACATTCGCCGGCTGCCGCATGCGCACGGCACTTACAAACAACTGGTTCGCGAGCTGCGGTTGCAGGGCGAGAACCGCGATGAACTCGAAGAAGCGCTCGACCGGCTGAGCGACAAAGGATTGCTGGTGGAATTGCGCTCCGGGCATTTCGTCGCGGTCGGCGATAATCCCGAATATCTGGCCGGACGGCTGACGATCCATCGCGACGGTTTCGGCTTCCTGATTCCGGATCAGAACAACCCGGCCATTAAGGGCGATATCTTCCTACCGCCGGGCGAGGCGGCTAAGGGCATGCACGGCGACCGAGCGCTGGTACACGTCGTGCGGACGGGCGGCGATGGCAGGGCCGAAGGCGAGATCATTCGCATTCTACGGCGAGCGCATGTTACGGTCGTGGGCGAATTCCGTATCAAGAAGCGCGGCCATTTTGTTATTCCTTCCGACGAACGCGTGCAGCAGTGGATCGAAATTCCCGAAGGCATGGAACTGCCCACTCACGCGCCCACCGCCGACCGGGTAGGAGCACCAACGCGTAACATCGCTTCGCTCGAAGACCTCGACGGCATGATCGTGAACGTCGAAGTTCTGGAGTTTCCGGAGAATGGCGAAGCGGGCGTTGGACGGGTAATTGAAGTTCTGGGCTATCCGGACGATTTCGGCGTGGACGTCGAGATCATCATCCGCAAGCATCATCTGCCGCATGAATTTCCGCCGCAGGTAATCGAACAGGCGGGCGCCATTTCACATGCGATCGATGAGGCCGAACTGCGTGGCCGGCGCGATTTCCGAGCGCTGGATATCGTCACGATCGATGGCGAAACGGCGCGCGATTTTGATGACGCGGTTTGGGTAGGACGCCTTCCAAATGGTCATTTTGCCCTGCAGGTGCACATCGCCGACGTCGGGCATTATGTGAGGCCGGGGAGCCCGATTGATATCGAAGCGCAGTTGCGCGGCACGAGCGTTTATTTCCCGGACCGCGCGGTGCCGATGCTGCCAGTGGAACTTTCCACCGACATTTGTTCACTGCGGCCGCAAGAAGACCGGCTGGTTTTGTCGGCACTGCTCGAGATCGACCGCCAGGGCGAGATCGTCGGCCAGGAATTTACGCGCGGCGTGATTCGCAGCGCCGAGCGCATGACGTACACCAACGTTTTTGGCGTGCTCGAAGGCGATGCCGCGCTGCGCGAGCGCTACGGCAAGCTGATTGGGCGCTTTGAGCTGATGCGCGAACTGGCGCTCATTCTGAACCGCAAACGCAAGAAACGCGGCTCCATCGATTTCGACATGCCCGAAAGCAATATCGAGCTCGATCTGGAAGGCCAGATGACCGGCGTGACGCGCGTGGAACGCAATATCGCGCACCGCTTGATTGAAGAATTCATGCTCGCCGCGAACGAAGCGGTGGCGGGACATTTGCAAGCGGCCGGGATTCCGAGTCTGTATCGTATTCACGAACTGCCGGAAGGCAAGCGGGTCATGGAATTTGAAGAAATCGCGGCGCATTTCGGCTATTCGCTCGGCATTGGCGCCATCCCGGTCAGAAAGTTTCCGGTCGCGGAAAAAAGACGCGACGGCCGCAAGGTTCGAAAAGATATTGTGCTGGCCAGCGATAATTTCGCCATGTCCTCGCGCAACTATCAGCGCCTCATCGAGAAGATCGCGGGAAAGCCCGAAGAGCGAATTCTCAGCTATCTGATGCTCCGCTCTTTGAAACAAGCGCGCTATAGCGAGCGTAACGAAGGCCATTTTGCGCTTGCGGCGGCAGCCTATACGCACTTTACTTCACCCATCCGTCGCTATCCGGACCTGGTGGTGCATCGTCTTCTGGCGCACTATCTGGATACCCAGCGCCCCTTACTGGAAGAACCCACGCTGCGCGAGATCGGCGAAGACACTTCCTTCACCGAGAGGCGCGCCGCGGAGGCCGAGCGGGAACTGGTGGAGTGGAAAAAAGTCAAGTTCATGGAAGAGCGGGTGGGCGATGAATTCGATGCGTTGATCATCAGCACCACCAAGTTCGGCTTCTTCGTGGAATTGACGGAATTGTTCGTGGAAGGCTTGGTGCCGATTGAGACACTGCCCGGCGACCACTTCCGCTATCACGAAAACGGTCGCAAGATTATCGGCGAGCGCCATCGCAAGACCTATTCGATCGGCGACACGCTGCGCGTAAGACTGGACCGGGCCGACACGATGGATCGGAAACTACAGTTCGCGGTAATCGATCCGGCGGGCTGGCGCGGCAAGAAACAAAACCACGCGCGCCGAGGGCGTTGAACGCGCTTGACGAGGCATACTAGGTAAGCTTAAACTTACGGTAAGTGACAGCTTACGTAGAGCAACAGCTATTCGCGCTTGGCGATGCGACGCGAAGGGCGATCCTCGAGCGGCTGGTCGAAGGGCCTTTACCGGTCGGCCAAGTTGCCCAGGGTTTGCCCGTCAGCCGTCCCGCGATTTCACAGCATCTCCGCGTGCTTGAGCGTGCGAAGCTCGTGACGCACCGCACTTCCGGGACGCGGCACCTCTACCAGCTCAATGCGGAAGCGCTCGCCTCTTTGCGGGAATATTTTGACGAGCTATGGACGCAGGCGCTGGCCGCTTTTAAGAAAAGAGTGGAGCAATCCTCCACAAAGGAAAGATGATGTCATCGACACTGAACGTTGCACAGACGCCGGTTCGGAAAAGCGTTACGGTCAAGGCGACGGCGGAACGCGCCTTTCGCGTGTTTACGGAGGAACTGGATTCCTGGTGGCCACGCAGCCACCACATCGGGAACTCGCCCATGACGAAGGCGATTGTCGAAAGCCACGCCGGCGGCCGCTGTTACAGCAAACAGACCGATGGCAGCGAATGCGATTGAGGTACGGTTCTTGTGTGGGAGCCGCCGCGCCGGTTTGTGATGGCATGGCAAATCACCCCGGCGTGGCAGTTTGAGCCAGACCTCGCGAAATCAAGCGAAGTCGAAGTGCGCTTCACGTCCGAAGGGGATGGCATTACGCGCGTCGATCTCGAACACAGATACTTCGAACGCCATGGTGCCGGAGCCGATGGCATGCGCACCGCCGTTGATGACCCGAAGGGGTGGAGCGGGCTACTTCAGCTTTTCGCAGTCGAGGCCGGGAAAGCGGGGAGGTCCTGATGTGGAAGAAAATCGACAGCACATTTGGCTGGCTGCTGGTTCTGGCAAGCTGCGGGCACACGCTCCGGACCCTGAAACTGGTGCCATTCCTGAGCGGACTGTTCGTATGGTGCCTGGCCGGTTCGCTCGCCGTGGCGTTGCTCGGAACCTTAAATATTGTGCGGGCCGGAAGACCGGACGACAAGGCTCTGGCCGCGATTACCGCTGCGGGAACCGCCGCTTGGGCCTTGCTGGCATTAGCTTTCGGTAAGAGCATCGGCAACATGATGGATCCCAGAGTGCTGGGAAACCTTCTCATTGCCGTGGTGCTGGTGTTTTTCTCAGGGGCAACGTTCAGAATGGCACGTCGTCATCCGAAATATTGAGCGCGTCGTCGTTCGTGGCGGACGCTGGTGCAGCCGCGCCGCGGCCGCGACCAGCGTTACTCGCTCTCGCCTGAGGTTGACCGGCATCGAATCCTCCGCCTCCGGCTTCGCCTCTTCCGCCCAGTAAAATTACGTCTTCGGCAACCACTTCGGTGGTATAGACTTTCTTCCCTTCTTTGTCGTCATAGCTGCGCGTCTGGAGCCGACCCTCCACATACACCTGCTTGCCCTTGGTCAAATAGTTCGCCAGGTTTTCCTGACGCCACACGATGACGTTGGTCCAGTTCGTTTCTTCTTTCCACTCGTTACTCTGCTGATCCTTCCAGCTTCTGGTAGTAGCGATGGCAAACTTTGTGACAGCGGCGCCGGACGGCGTGAACTTTGTCTCGGCATCACGCCCCAAATTTCCAACCAGAATCACCTTATTAACGCTGCGGGAGGCCATAATCACTCGAACTGTATCACACGCTTTCGGCGTCTTACGAACGAGCTGAGAACTTGTGTTCGCGCCATGCACAAATCAGCAGCCTGGTACTAGGAACGCCCAAGTTTGTCTCCGTTACCAAAGTTCGTATCCAAAAAAATCGGATTGGGGCATAATGGTGAATCCAGTAGATTTGTCGCACGGGCGATCCGGCAGGCAATCACTCGGGGGGAAGATGGCATCGCGGTTTTCTGGATCGTGTTCGCCTGTCAATGGCTTGTCCGTACTGCGCCGGTTGGCCAGCGTGACGATTTTGCCTGGTATTCTACTCTCCTTATTCGCAAATCCGGCTTGGGCACAATTGCTTCTTAAGCCCGCCGAACCGGGAGAACTGGTGACGCTGCTACCTTCCGACATGGCGATCCTCGAGGCCGGCGACACGCGCAAAGATCTGCCCTGCACGGTCACTCCCCGCAAAGCCGATCTCGGTTTCGATTTGCGATTTCATAGTGGATTTGACGTCACTGTGCCGCTTCAGGAATTGGCCGGGTCCGGCGACCTGCTGTCTGTAGTCTTCCGCGTCTATTCCAAGGGGAATCGAATCCATCCTTCCTACTTCGTGCAACACTTCCGGGTACCGGCCATAGATGATGACGCGAAGGGAGATGCCCTCCTCCAGGGAGTAATAGACATCGGCGAGGGAGACTATCATGTCGACTGGCTGATGCGTGATCGGGCGGAGCGCATCTGTTCTTCTAGCTGGGACATAGCGGCCAGCCTGGCGCCAAAAGACAAACCGATGCCCTTGTTGATCCCGCCGAACCATGTGGCGCAAACCGTTCCGGAGCCATTTGTAAACGATGTGACGCGTCCACCAACTGGCGCCGGGGTGGACAATCTGAATGTAAAGTTATTGGTGAATTTTGCACCCCAAGATGCTTCCTCGGCAGCACTTCAGAACAGCGATACCGATGCGCTGGTGAGCATTCTCAAGACCATTGAGCGCGACCCGCGTGTTGGCCATGTCTCCCTCGTTGCCTTCAATATGGAACAAGGCCGCATCGTCTATCGCCAGGAAGCAGCCGCGCAGATCGATTTTCCGGCTTTGGGCAAAGCGCTGGAGAGTATGAAGCTGGGAACGGTAAACGTCCAGCGCTTGGGTCAAAAGCACAGCGAAACGGATTTTCTTGAGAATCTGATCACCACGGAAGTGGGAACCAGCACCCACCCGGATGCGGTTATTTTCGCCGGGCCCAAAGCATTACTCAGCGCCGATGTACCCGATGAAGACCTGCGCCGCATCGGAGATATTAACTGCCCGGTGTTCTACATGAATTACAACTTAGATCCGCAGGCGGTCCCCTGGAAGGACTCGATCAGCCACGCCATACACGTTTTCAAGGGAACGGAATACACCATTTCGCGCCCGCGCGACCTGTGGTTTTCCACTTCTGAAATGGTAAGCCGTATCGTCCGGCACAAACGGGACAAGGCTCTGGCGACGGCTTCCGGAGGAGGATCCCAGTAAGACTTTTACGCTAGACTAGAAGGTTCAGGGGGAAAGGTCACATGGGATTCTGTCGCTTTGCAGCCGGAACGATTGGGGCCGTCGTGTTGCTTTTCGGCGGCATGCCGG
This sequence comes from Bryobacteraceae bacterium, assembly GCA_036501045.1. Taxonomy (GTDB): domain Bacteria; phylum Acidobacteriota; class Terriglobia; order Bryobacterales; family Bryobacteraceae; genus Bog-105. Next base: position 8,928 of record DASYAX010000298.1, on the reverse strand, counting down.
GAGCGAGCGCCCAGCAACTGATCGCGTTCGGCCAGCATAGCGATTTGACCGATTTTCGCAATAACCTGGCCCCCAAAGTAGGCTCGCCCGAGCGCGCCATCGACCGCATGCTGGAGATGGCCGCACTGAAGCCGGGAGAGACGCTTTACGATCTTGGCTGCGGCGATGGCCGCATCCTGATTGCGGCCGCCTCGCGATACAAAGTAAAGGGCGTCGGAATCGAGATCTCACAAGCGCTCGCCGATACGGCCGCGGAAAAGGTCAAAAAGGCTGGGCTACAAACGCAGGTTAAAATCATTCACGCCGATTTCATGAAGACCGACCTGAGCGCCGCGAACGTTGTGACCCTCTATCTGGCGACCATGGCGAACGACACGCTGCGGCCCAATTTGGAGCGTTATCTAAGACCGTCTACGCGTGTCGTATCCTACGATTATCCGATTCCTGGATGGAAACCTATTGAGACCGCAGAGACCCAAGGGCATCATAACGCGGTTCACACCATATATCTCTACGAAGTTCCTAATTCCATCAAAAAGTAGGGGTAGTTGAGCCTGGCCCTCGATGTCTTAGGCATCGGTCTGAACGCGACCGACACGCTGCTACTTGTTCAAGAGTTTCCGCCTTACGCCGGGAAAGTACCCTTTGACCGCGAGTTGTTAAGCCCCGGTGGGCAAGTCGCCACTGCGATTGTGGCCTGCTCCCGACTCGGGCTACGCACGAAGTATATCGGCACGATCGGCGACGATCTGCGAGGAGAAATTCAGCGGCAGAGCCTGGAAGGAACCGGCGTCGATACCAGCGGGCTGATCGTCCGCAAGGATTGTCCAAACCAGACGGCTTACATCGTGATCGATGAGCGCACCGGTGAGCGGACGATTCTGTGGCAGCGGGCGCCGTGTCTACGCCTTACGCCGGATGAGATTCGCCCGGAAGACATTATTTCGGCGCGAATGCTGCATATCGATGGATACGACCGGGACGCCGCCGCGCATGCGGCTCATCTGGCGCGCCAGCATGGGGTGCCGGTTTCGCTGGACGTGGATAGCGTCTACCCGGGGTTCGATGCCGTTCTCCAATATGTCGATTATTTAGTGGCCGGATCCGGCTGGCCCGCCAAATGGACGGGTGAAACGGATCCGTTCGCCGCTTTGTCGCTTCTTCAGCGCCAGTACGGCATGCGGGTAGCCGCGATGACGCTGGGCGATCACGGCGCGCTTGCGCTGCGAGAAGGCCGCTGGTTCTACTCCGCCGCCTTTGAAGTTACCTGCGCCGACACTACCGGCGCCGGCGACGTGTTTCATGGCGCGCTCTGCTATGCGATTCTCGAAGGGATGCCGATGGGGAGAGCGCTCGAGTTTTCAAATGCCGCGGCGGCGTTGAACTGTACTGCCATTGGGGCGCGCGGTCACGTTCCGCTTCGTTCCGAGGTCGATGCGCTGATGACGGCCGCATCCGTTGGGAAAGTTCGCCGCCGGGAGGCACCCGACGTCGCCGGACGCACCGCGGCAAGCGCCGCCCTGGCCTAGCAAGCCGGCCTTAAAGCAATTACCCATGATCCCTCTGCGCGCACTTCTTCGGCGAACCTCGACACCGGCAATGACGCTCGCGATCATTGCTTTGAATACATTCTGCTTTCTAGTGGAAATCGCGCAGCCGGCTTATTTGCAAAGCAGCTTCATCCAACATTACGCGCTGGTTCCCGACCGCTTCCATCTAACGGCGCTGGTTACGTCCATGTTCCTGCACGGTGGCTGGTTTCATCTGATCGGCAACATGTGGTTTTTTTGGGTGTTCGGCTCGCACATTGAAGATGCCCTGGGCTCGGCAAAATTCGTGGCATTCTACCTGATCTGCGGAATTGTCTCGGCGGCTGTGCAACTCGGGCTGAATCTTGGCAGCCCGATTCCAACGCTCGGGGCGAGCGGCGCCATCGCCGGCATCATGGGCGCATTCCTGGTTCTCTATCCGCGGGTGCGCGTGGTCACTCTTATCTTCATTATTTTTTTCATCACCACCTTCGACATCCCGGCGGCCTTCATGCTGCTCTATTGGTTCGCCATCCAGCTCGTTAGCGGCCTGTCCTCGGCGGGCAGCTTCACCGACTCGGGCGGCGTGGCCTGGTTTGCCCATGTCGGAGGCTTTCTGGCGGGCGTGCTGATGGTGCGGTTTTTCTTTCACGCTCGGCGCCGTTATACCTATTAGCTGGCCATGCACGAGTCTCTCCCATACGATTCCGGCGAGGCATTTGAGAACGTACGTCCGCTGGATGTGCTGGCGATTGCCGCGCATCCGGACGATGTGGAGCAGACCTGCGGCGGAACGCTGATTCACATGGCTGAGCTCGGATACCGGAACGGCGTGCTCGATCTGACGGCCGGCGATATGGGCAGCCGCGGCACGCCCGAGCTGCGCATTGCGGAATCGCAGCAAGCCGCTCAACACCTACTTCTCCAATGGAGGCAGAATCTTCGTTGGCCGGATGCGCGTTTGGAAAACACCATTTCGGCGCGCATGACGCTTGCGGGCGTCATCCGGCGCGTGCGTCCGCGGGTGGTCATCCTTCCATATTGGACCGGACGCCATCCCGATCACTATCGGGCTTCCGAAATCGGCTACGAAGCTTGCTTCCTTTCCGGCTTGCGCCGCCTCGAAGAAGAGATCCCCCCTCACCGTCCATTCAAAATTCTGTATTCGTCGCTCTATGCCAACGTCGCGCCATCGTTTGTGGTCGATATTTCGCGCCAGTTCGACCGCCGCATGAGCGCGCTATTCAGCTATCGATCACAGTACGGCGATGCGGACACGGCTTCCGAGTTGTTTCCCGCTCACCAGGAGGTGGCGGACCGTCTCGCCTCCATCGCGCGGTTTTATGGCAACCTCATCGGCGTAAAGTATGGCGAGCCGTTTGTCGTAAAGGAATCGATCGAAGTAGATGACATCGTGGGCATGCCGGTGCGGAGCATTTGACTCATGGTCCGGATGACAGCTTCTTGAGCTCGGCTTGAAACAAATCATTATGCGGGAATTGCGTAGCGAGCTCGGTCATCAGGTCGCGGGCCTCGGCCTTTCTGCCGTCACGAAGAGCCGCGATCGCCAGCAATACCTTGGCGTAGGGCTTTAGGTAGTGACCCTGCGCCGCCACGATGCGCAGCTTGGCGAGGCCCTCCGCTTTGTCCGTTTCCGCTCCCGTCAGGCGCAGAACCCAGCGGACGGCGGCGACTTTTTGACTTAGCAGATAGTTCTCCACACCGTCAGCCAAGTAAGCATCCTTGTTGTCCGGATATCTGGCGACCAGCGCGTTGGCATTGTTCCTTGCCTCCTTGATCTCGCTCAGCGCTTTCAAATAGCTTTTATCGATGAGCGCGTCATAGTTCGCCTGCAGAGCGATTCGTACCACGGCCGCAAACAGGGCACCTTCGTCCGAGGGCTGGCGCTGCAAAATCGCGTCGCTCAGTTGTTTACTCTTCTGCAAATCCGCCTCGAACGCGCTTCTCACCCGCGGGTCCGGCTTCAGCTTGCTCGAATTCAAGAAAGCCCGGTCCGCGGTAAAAAACTCCGAGCGCATGATCTTCAACCGGTCGAACTCAAAAAAGAGATACGCGGCGGCATCCGACACCGGTCCGAAGGGGTCTTCCGGGTGTAAGTGCTGCCACTCTTGAAAGCAGCGGTGCGCGCCGGCAAAATCCAGGTTGTACATGGCTATGTAGCCCTGGTCAAGCAAGCCCCCCGAACTTTGCAGGTCCGCGGGCATGGGGGCAGTAATTGCGACGAAGGCTAAGATTGTGGGAAGCAAACTCCCTCCAGTCTAGAGACTCTCGAATCGGCGGTCGTGAGACACTACACAAATTGGGGCACACGAACGATCCCGCCTCTCAGGCCGGCGGCCGGCCTCGAGTTTGCCTGGTGATTCCCTGCTATAACGAAGCTCATCGTCTCGACGTTGCGAGCTTCCGCAGGTTTCTCGACGAGCACCCCGGCACAGTGCTCATTTTTGTCGACGATGGCAGCCGCGACGAAACGGTTTCGGTTCTCGAAAGGGTTCGGGACGGACACGATTCGGCCGTGGAAATTTTACGCCTCGCTAAGAATGGCGGCAAGGCCGATGCCGTTCGCGCCGGAATTGTGCACGCGTTGGACGGCTTGGAACCGACGATGGTAGGCTTTTGGGATGCCGATTTGGCGACTCCGCTCGCCTCTGTCGAAGCGCTTGCTCAGATTCTCGAACGGCAGCCGGAAATCGAAATGGTGTTTGGCGCGCGCGTCAAGTTATTGGGCCGCCACGTCGAGCGCCGCGCCGTCCGACATTACCTGGGCCGTCTGTTCGCTACGCTTGTCTCGGGCACGTTGAATCTGCCGATCTACGACAGCCAATGCGGCGCCAAACTATTCCGTGTTACACCACAGACCCGTAAGATCTTTGCGGAACGGTTCCTCTCGAAATGGGTTTTCGATGTCGAGATATTGGCCCGTTACCTGGTAATGAGTGGCGGCGATCCCAAACGGCTCGAACGGATGGTATACGAATATCCGCTGGAGGTTTGGACCGATGTCGCCGGCTCCAAGGTCGCGGCCAAAGACTTCTTCACCGCCTTGCTGGATATCGTCAGGATCCGCTTTAAATATCTCTCGTAGCCTCTGTCAGACGCGCCAATAATCGCCGCGCCACTGCTGAATCGCATCCTTGATCTGTTTCGGGTTCAGTTTTTCATCGAGTGCACGCGCGAATAGGGGCGGCAGCTCGGCATCCGAGGCAAAGCGCAATGCGATCAACTGCGATTCGCTGGCTTCGGAAATTCTGCTGCGGAGCGGCTCGGCCAGAAGCGCCGATAAACGAAGCCGCTCCTCCAAGCGGATCACCCGGTCTTGCACTTTCAACGAGTACATGCGCATCTTACCCAGCATCACGAATACGAGCAGCACCAAAACCACCAGAATCATCGACTCGCTGTTCTTGTGATAGGCAAGATGGACAATGGTCCAAATCAGCAGCAGCAACAAAGCCGGCGCGAGGAAGAAATGGTAGGCCGGATCGAAACGCGCGTGGCTGCCGCGGGTTTGGGAAATTCTTTCACTCATTTAAGATGGATCCTCGCTAAGCGTGTATGTTATCGCGAACGCGGCTCAGTAAAATGAGCAGCACGCTAGCCAGAACCAGCGTTGCCCCGAGCAAGGTACGAATGCCCAGCCTCTCTTGCCCCAGCCAATGGCCGATCAACAGCGCTACTACGGGATTCACATAGGCGTAGCTCGTCACCGTCGTGGCCGGCAGCCGGCCGAGTAGCCAAACATACGCCGTGAAGGCAACAATTGAGCCGGCGACAATCAAATATCCGATGGCATAAGCGGCTTTGAGCGAGATATGCGGCAGGGGTTTCAGTTCGCCCGCCAGAGCCGAAAGCAACAGCAGCATACCGCCTCCGATCAGCATTTGTCCGCTGGCGCTAATCAATTTCGACAACGGAAGAGCCAGCGTTTTTGAAATGACCGTCCCAATGGACCAGGAAATACTGCAGCCGACGAGCACGAGACACGCCAGGATGTTCAGGCGGCCGGCGCTCGGATTGCGCGTAAGTATCGCGACGCCGACAATGCCTATCAGGAAAGCCGCCACCAGCGGCCAACGAAAGTGCTCTTTTCGCAGAACAAAAATTTCCAGAAAAGCAGTCCAAAGCGGGATCATGGCTACCAATACCGAAGCAACACCCGAAGGAACCGTCTTTTCCGCCCAAAAGAGGCCGCTATAGGCAAGCAGAAACATGAGCGCGCCGACGATCATCAAATTCCGCCACTCCAATTTCGATGGCGCCGGAACGCCTCGCCAGCGCGACCAGAGATAGAGCGCCGCCCCGCCCAAAAAGAACCGCAAGCCTGCCGCCAGAAAGGGCGGAACCGTTTCCACCGCCACGCGAATCGCCAGGTAGGTCGAGCCCCAGATGAAATAAATGGCAAAAAACGCCAGCAGCACCTGAATTCGGATACGGCGCCTGGCTTCCCCCGTCGATGGCTCGGTCATCTGCAAAAGCGCCATGGATGTTCGATGATAACGCGCTCCGACTAACCTGTCACAGTCGCTACGCACGTTATGGACTTCCGGGCATCGCCCAAACACAGATTGTCCGCTTTGTTATATAAACGAAGGACGAACGTGAAACGATTTCGAGAACCGCCGCAGTACTTAGCAATGTGGAAACCGATCCTGCCTGTGTTTTTGCTCGCGTCGCTGCTGTTGGCTGCTCCGCAGCAATCGAGCGATACCGATTCCTATGCCTACTACGGCCGTAATTTCACGCCGGAGGAATCGCGCGGCCGCGACACCTGGTATTTCTGGACGGGCGGCGGCGAAAGCATGTGGCGTCAGATGACGATAAAGACCGGGGGCACAGTGGACCTGCTGCTTTACGCCGAGAGCCAACCTCGCGAAAAGCGTTTTCAGGAACTGGGGACGATTAACGACCCGGATTGCCATGCACCGGATCATCCCGACCAGTATGGGTTGAACCTGGATGTTTGCAAGCCGCTGGTGATTCCGGGCATTCCCGGAGAATCCACCGGCATCATGGGGCTGCGCAAATTTCCCAACCCCAACTTCAAGCCCGAGCAATGGGACGTCGCGAAGTACCGCCTGCATCCGGACAAAATGGAGCCTCCCTACCTGGTCGGGATGGCATGCGCCTTCTGCCACGTCGGCCTCAGCCCGCTCCATCCGCCCGCCGACCCAGCCAACCCTAGCTGGGGCAATTTGACGTCTACCATCGGCAACCAGTATTGGAAGGAAGGCAAGCTTTTCAGCTTTCGCCTCAAACCCAACGATTTCTTCTGGCAGGCGGGCAACCAGCAGCCGCCCGGCACGTCCGACACGTCGCGCATTGCGACGGACCACATTTACAATCCGAACGCCATTAACACCATCGTCGATTTGAAATACCGACCCAACGTGATGGAGAACGTGATTGACACATCGAGCGGGCAAGTAGTGGCACGGCCGATCCATCATATTTTGAAATCGGGTGACGATTCCATCGGCACGGCGTTCGCCGCTTTGCGGGTGTACGTGAACATCGGCATGTGCTCCGATTACTGGCTCTCGCTGCAAGACCCCGTACTCGGAGAGACGCGCGCACAGAGTCCATTTCGCATTGAGCATGCGCGGGCTACGTGCGAGAAGTGGCGCGAGACCGAAGCGAAAATGGGCGACGTGGAGGCGTTTCTCGACACGGTTGAGCCGATGCATCTAAAGGACGCAGACGGCGGCGCGGCTTTCCTGACGCAAGATCAGGCGCTTCTGGACACCGGCAAACGCGTATTCGCGGAAAACTGCGCCACCTGTCATTCCAGTAAGCAGCCGCCGGCAGAGATCGCTTCCGACCCGGCGCGGCGCACGGAGTGGTTCCGCCAGGCGGTGATGCAGCCGGATTTTCTCGACAATAATTTTCTGTCCGACGACCGGCGCTACCCGCTTTCGCTCATCGGCACGAATTTTTCGCGTTCCGCCGGCTCGAACGCCATGCAGGGTCATATTTGGGAAGACTTTTCTTCGGTGGACTACAAGCACCAGCCGCGGGCGGCAGAAATCGTCAGTCTTTATAATCCGGTCAACCCCAAAAAGCCCATCAAGTTTCAGTTGCCCGCCGGAGGGCCTGGCTATTACCGCACACCCTCGCTCGACGGAATCTGGACCACCGCGCCGTATTTCAACAATAATTCCCTCGGCATCTTTACCGGCGATCCGTCGATGGCCGGAAGACTACGGGCCTACCAGGACGCCATGGAAAAACTGCTCTGGCCGGCGCGCCGCCTTGGTGTGCAATCGATTCTCCGAACCACGGCGAAAAGCAGCGTTGTGGTAAATGGCGAGACCCGCATGGACGATATTCCAGCCGGCACGCCGATCAAGCTGCTGGCTTCGATCAACACGGCCGATTTACCGGCCCTTGTACAGCAAAACTGGTTCATCAAATTCCTACGCTCCCTGATTGGACGCAATAATCTGAACCAGCTCCTGCTCGAGAGAAATCTGGCGCCCGACTTCGTAGAAGATCACGGCCACGAATTCGGTTCGCAGTTGACCGATCAGGAGAAGCGGGCCCTGATCGAGTATGTCAAGACGCTCTGACGGACTACGTCGCCAAATCAGTTCGCAACGGTGAGATCGGACCACCAGATCGCGAAAGGTGGCGGGCCAGCGACCTATAATCGGATCATGAATCGCAACGAGTGGATTGCCTCCCGTGAAAAGGACCCGGTTCGCACCCAGATCCATTACGCCCGAACGGCTAGCCTCACCGGTGAGATGCGATACGTCGCCCAGCGGGAGAATCTGGCGCCCGAGCTGATCCGCGACGAAGTGGCCCGCGGGCGGATGATTATTCCCGCCAACATCCATCACCACTCTTTGGAGCCGATGTGTATCGGCGTTGCGTCAACGTGCAAGATCAACGCCAACATTGGCAATTCCGCTACTACTTCGAACATCGATGAAGAGCTTGCGAAACTGCAGTATGCGGTGAAATATGGCGCGGACACGGTAATGGATCTCTCGACCGGCGGCGACATTCCGCGCATCCGGCAGGCCATTATCGACGCTTCACCGGTGCCGATCGGCACGGTGCCAATCTATGAAGCATTAAACCGCGTCCGGCGCGTGGAAGATCTCAATATCGGCGTAATGCTCGAGGTCATCGAAGAGCAAGCCGAACAGGGCGTCGACTACATGACGATTCATGCCGGGGTGCTGGTCCAATACGTGCCATTGACCAGACAGCGCATTACGGGCATTGTCAGCCGCGGCGGCGCGATCCTAGCGGAGTGGATGGTAAAGAATCACAAACAAAATCTGCTCTATGAACACTTCGAAGCGATTTGCAAGATCTTTCAAAAGCACGATGTGAGTTTCTCGTTGGGCGACGGTCTGAGGCCGGGCTGTAT
>DASYAX010000297.1:0-10707 GCA_036501045.1 Bryobacteraceae bacterium | reverse complement strand
GGAAACCACGGAGTCATTAAGACATTCTAGAGCAGGAGATCACCTTGTTCGTAGCGGTTTGGTCCACAAATATGACGTCTTCGGCTGCCGTATCGATAGCTCGCCTGTGACGGGCCCAGCGTTTACGGATAGTTTCTGTATGGTCAGATACTCGGAGAAAGCAGGATTGGAGGAGCCTGGCGCGTCCCTGGACTAAACCTGCTGCGGAACATACCGAGAAATATCAGCGACGCTAGGGCTGAGAGCGTCAGCGTTCCGGGTTCGGGTGCCGGGGCCGGGTTCGTGACCGAACTAATGAGCGTTACGTCGGGAAGCTGGTTTGTGGTGAAGGTCAGGCCGTCAACTGCGTTGTAGCCGAGCGATCCACCGGCGCCGCAGTTGGTGCCGGCAATCGTTCCTCCGAAGGCCGCGGTTGCCCCGATACACACGGTCTCATCGAGTGAGCCAGGCGGGACCGCTGTGTCCAAAGAGCTGGCGCCGCCGTTGGTATTAAATGAAAAGAAAGAGGGCGTTGTGCTGTTTGAAAACAAAGAAAAACTGATCAGATCGGAGAGTTCGATTAAGCCATTCGGTTCAACCGCGCCGGAAAAGGACCCGGCAAACGGTGCCTCAACCGATTGACTGTTCCCATAACCGCCTTGTGTGAAGCTATAGGTGTCGATGGTTGTGGCTCGGCTGAATGCGGCGAAGAAGAACGCGCCGAATAGCCCGATCATAAGAGTCTGGAAGCCTACTCTGCTGTTTTTTAAGTATCATTTTGTTTGTCCGTCTGCTGGAATAAGCGACAAAACAGTTTGAATCCCCTCATGCGAATTCGCAAACGAATGCTGGAGAGCCACCAATTGGTCAGCAATAATGCGAAACAACTCATGCCCCTCTCCCACCCATGCTCATGATGCAGGCCGCCGAGAACTCTCTTGCCGATCACTTTGGGGCGACCGGGGTAAAGCGCCCGGCTTTTCCGTCACCGGGGCACGTCAGCCACTCGCCGACAGAGACCGTTCCACGTCCTTATTAATCGTGCGTGACAGATTAATCGTGCGTGACGGCGCAGCTTAAAGTAATCCGGCTTGGCGTTGAGGTCACGGCTTACGATGCCGCCTACATGGCATGGCCGAAGCAACGAATTCCATCCCTTACACCAGCGACGAAAAATTGTGCAAAGGCCAACGGGCACAAGTCGCCCTCTTCATTCACTAATTGCCGGACGCTCCCCGCGCGCGAACCTCCCGTCGTATCGCTTTCGCCACGCCGATGCCAATGGCAAGCCACGGCGAAATACCCGAGAACGCCGCGCCGATGTCGTACAACGTTCGTACCGAGAAGCTCTTTTCGTTCGAGATCGCGTACACTGGTTCCCACCGGTTCGGAATCATCTTGACGCGAAACTGCTCCAACCCGCGAAAATTATAAAACCGGTTCGCGTGCGCGCGGGCAAATTGCATCAAGCTGCGCAGCCACCAGGGATTCCCCTGTAGCTCCTGGTCGACTGCGTGCGCCAGCGCCACAAGTCCGAGCGTGACATACTCGCGGCCCTCGCCGAGGAAGCGCTGCATCACGGCGTCGATCAGTAATTCGCCGGTGCCATTCGGCGCCGAAGGCGATCGCGCCAGAAGCTCCACCAGATAGCCATCCCGCGCGACAACCGGAGAAGCGACTAGGAACGCGACTGCTTTGTCCTGGCGTCTTGCCACCAGCACCACGCGATCGCTGAGCACTCCATCGAGCACATCCGGCTCAACCAGAAAATGAAGAGGAGGAAGTCTCCGCGCCTTGAGCCATTCGCGCAACACTTCCCGAAGCTCCGGATCCGCTGCCGCCCGCTCGGGGGCGAGCGATTCCACCATTACCGCCTTGTTTCGCGAACGGTTGAGTTGTGCCCGCAGCGAAGCACGGCTTTTGACGAGTCCGGGCCACGTGCGCGGGTCCCACACCGGCTGCGCCCCGATGATCACCGTGGCGTGATTCGAAGACCCGGCGAACAGCGTGCACAAACGCTCCTCCGCGCACACGTAGCAGACCCGGCATCCCACGCTCCGGGCATACGCTTCAAATTCCGCGCAAACGTCCGGCAGCATTTCCCGCACACATACGGGACTCCCGGCGGCGGCCAGCAAATTGCCTCGCCGCGTGTAGCCGACCACCGCCTGCGCCGTTGAAGAAAACCAATGATCGATGCCCGGATTCAGAATTTGGCAGGAAGTAGCATTCCAGCCGTACGACATGACGAGTTCCCGGGCGAGCGTGATGGACATGACCGGTGCAGCGCGGATTTTTCTAAGGCATGACGGACGCCCGCTGCGCGACAATGTATGCCGTGCGTGCGGCTGCCGTCGCCGCGTCCACATCCGGGAGCTCCTTCATCGGCCGTCCGGCATACCTTTTATATGTTGTGACCGGCCGCCCAGCGCCGTTTTCTGTCATGGTTACCGTTTCGATCGATTGCGGATACGCCGGGATCCTGGCGCCGAACCAGTGCGGGTCCTCGCGTTGGGCCCACGTCGCCAGCGCCAGAACCGAACCTGCGGGATAAAACGAGCTGCCGGCCGACCGCGCGGCCGTTACCGCGAGTTCATTGCCAGTCAATGTGGACATCGTGCCATGCTGGCGGTCCACGCTCGATGAAATTACCCTCCATTCCATTACCGGAACCGGTACATCGGAGAGAAGAGCGGCCTGTGAGTTGAACAGGTCGGACTCGCCCGGATGATGGCCCGAACAGGCGTTCAGCACAAAAACCAGTGCGAGGTACTTGGCCCGTCTCATCCTCCATTCCTTTCGACAGGCAACGTGTAGACAAAGTCGTTGTCGGCTAACGGCGCGTGGCAGCCTACACACTCCGTGGCGAACCCGGAGTCCTTGCCGTAAGGTGTCAGATCCATGCCCTTCCAGCGTCCCCAGCCCCATCCGGCCGTCGAGGCGTATTTCATCTGGTCCTTGACCATGAACTCGACCTGTATGAACTTACCCGCGTGCAGCACACCCTGTTCGTCGGGCACTGCCTCCCACGCGATCTTCGCGAAGGCTGTGCCATCGGGCCACGGCTGAATCGTCTTCTCCGCAATCGCCTTCACCGCGATATCGTTTCCGAGGATCTCGCGCAGCGTATGATTGTCACCGCGATCGGTAGAGCTGATCGGCCTCCAGTTCTTATAATCCGGTAGGAAGTGCAATCCATTTGGCGCCGGCCGGACCGATTGGGGTGAGCTGCTCAAAGTCCAAACGTGCAACTCCTGGTCAGCCTCTGCCATCGCTTTTGGGGCGGGTGTGAGCGGCGCGGCAAATGGCTCGAGATAACGCTCGAGCACCGTCAATTGCTCCGGCAGAATCACCGCCTGCGGATGGGCGCGCAGGTAGCTGGGCAGAGGCATGGCTCCAAGGCGGATCTGGTTGACCGCTTCAAAAAACGCAGCGCGCTGCGCCGCGGGAGAAAGCTTGCCTAGCTCGGAAAAATTAAGACGAGACCGCGCCGTCTTCACATCGTGGGCCACCAGCCAATACGCCGGCGCTACCTGATCGAACCACGAAAGCTTGGTCTCGTTCGAGTGACAGTCATAACAGGAGTTCCGCAGAATCTGCTTCACTGCGGCCGGAGCCTGAATCTCCGCCGTTACTGGCAGGTGCGTGATCACGGGTCGAATCGCTTGTATTCCCGCAAAAACGACAAAGCCCGCCGCTGCCAGTTTTGTAATCGCGTTCATCGGCCTCTTCTTAAACGCGTTGTTGTTTAGGCATGATCGTACCAAAGCGCGGTCAGCCTCGCTGCCGATTGACTTCCACGCAAAAATTTCCTATCGTGGAATCGAGCGCGAAGGGCGCATCCAGTCCGCGGAAAGGGCCGTGCCCACCTTCAGAACGTCAACGTAACGAATCTTCTTTCCAGCCTGACGCGTGCGGACTCCAGGCAAGCACTGAAAGGAGCTTCGTATGCCAGACAAAGAATTACCCGCCCGTCCAAATCTCGAACAATACAAAAACCAAGCCAAAGATCTCGTCAAGAACCGCGCTCTCGGTGACGCCGGGGCGCTTACTCGTATTGGCCGCCATCATCCGCGTTTTCACAATCTCCCGAAGCCGCGGATGCAAAGCGCGCCTTTCACCCGAACCGATGCGCAACTGGTCATCGCGCGCGAACATGGCTTCGAGAGCTGGCCCAAATTCGCCAGGCATATCGAAATGCTGGCTGTGATTCGTTCCGTCGCTTTCATCGCCGATCCCGTGGCGGTATTCCTCGAAATGGCTAGCGCGCCCCGGCACTCCGGTCACGGTTCCGGCACGCTCGAGCACGCCGAGGCGATTCTGTCGCGATACCCCCAAGTCGCCCGCGCCAACGTTTACACAGCGGCAATTCTCGCAGACGAAGGCACACTCCGCGGCTTTCTTGCGAGCGACCCGCAAGGCGCCACCGCCAAGGGCGGCCCGTACGGTTGGGATGCGCTCACGTATCTTTGTTTTTCTCGTTATCTGAGGATTGATAAAGACCGCTCAGACGCGTTCGTACGCACCGCCCGGGCTCTGCTCGAGGCCGGAGCCAACGCCAATACCGGCTGGTACGAGATGATAGACCACCCCAAGCCCCGGCCTGTTTTAGAAAGCGCCATTTATGGCGCGGCCGGCATTGCGCAGCATCCGGAGTTGACCCGCCTGCTGCTCGAACAGGGAGCGGATCCGAACGATGAGGAGACGCCCTATCACGTGCCCGAGACCCGCGACAATACAGTGATGAAAATCTTGCTTGAGAGCGGCCTGCTGAACGCCGTTAGCCTGAGTTGGATGCTCATCCGCAAAGCCGATTGGCACGACGAGGAAGGTCTCCGGATTCTTCTCGCACACGGCGCCGATCCAAATGCCATGACGCGGTTCGGAAACAACGCCCTTCATCATGCTTTGCGGCGCGATAATCACCTGAAGGCCATCGAGCTGCTGCTGGATCATGCCGCAAACCCGGCGCTTGAGAACACCCGTGACGGCAGATCAGCCATATCGATGGCCGCGCGTCGGGGAAGAGGTGACGTATTAGCCGTTCTCGAACAGCGCGGCATCTCGCTAGGGCTGCATGGTGTCGATCGCCTGATCGCCGCCTGCGCGAAGGGGGACTCGGGAGCCGTTCGCCTGCTGCTTTCCCAGGAACCGCATCTCGCACCCGAGCTTATTGCGGTGGGCGGAACGCTGCTGGCGGAATTTGCCGGCAATGGTAGCGTGGAAGGCATCCGCTGTCTCCTCGATCTGGGAGTCGGCGTAGCCGCGCTCTATCAGGAAGGCGATCGCTACTTCGATATCGCGACGGACAGCACCGCATTACATGTAGCCGCTTGGCGCGCCTGGCCGGATGCCGTTGGAGAATTGATCGACCGCGGCGCGCCGGTGAATGCGCTCGATGGAATGGGACGTACCGCCCTGGCCCTCGCCGTAAAGGCCTGCGTCGATTCCTATTGGACAAACCGCCGTTCGCCTGCTTCCGTCGAAGCTCTGCTGAAAGCAGGTGCATTAGTTGGCGCCCTCGAGATTCCGTCGGGTTACGCGGAAGTGGACGAGCTGCTTCGCCGTCATGCCGGAGGCCATACGTAAGACCCGCGACCGGTCACGCCGCGATCATGATTATTTCCCGTAATTTCTGAAGAAGTTACAAAATCGCGTTTTGGCCGCTGAGCTACTTGGCGCGTAAGGTGAGATCGCCCTCGGAAATCCAACCGCAGCCCTCTGCTCTGGGGAAGGATGCATTCGTTTCGTAAAAAACGCCTTTTCTTCGCCCCGAGGAGAATCCGTTTCCCATGGGCCCTAATCTTTTTATATAATTGACCCACAGTCTAAAAGCTGTTGCTTCCAAATAATTCGATTGAGGTCTTATGAAACATCTACGTCTGATGTGCGCCTTGGCTGCGCTGTTTGCAATTTCTCCGCTCTGCATGTTTGCGCAGGCGGTGAACGCCACTCTGGTTGGCACCGTGACCGATTCGAGCGGCGGCGTGATTGTGAACGCCAAAGTCACCGTCACCGAAACCAATACCAACGTAAGCCGCTCGGGTCAAACCAACGAAAGCGGCAACTACGTTTTTCCGGATCTGCCTCCCGGCCTGTACTCGGTTACCGTCGAACAACCCGGCTTCAAGCGCGAAGTGCGCAGCAACATCGAAGTGCTCGTGAATACCAACCCGCGCGTTGATGTGCAACTCCAGCCGGGAGCCATTTCGGAATCTGTGGAAGTTACAGCCGCGCCGCCAGCTTTGCAAACCGATACAGCAGCGATCGGCCAGCAAATTCAATCAACGGTCGTCGAAAATGCACCGTTGGGCACAAATCGCAATTTTCAAAGTCTGTTGAATCTGGTGCCTGGAACTACTCCGGCGACTTTTCAGCATTCGCAGTTTTTCAATGCCTCCAGTTCCTTGCAGACCGAAGTCAACGGCCAGTTACGCATGGGGAACAACTATATGATCGAAGGCACCGACGATAACGAGCGTACTGGGCTGCTGCAGATCCTGATTCCGCCCATCGAAGCCATTCAAACGGTGGACGTGTCGGTAAGCAACCACGATCCGGAGATGGGCCGGGCCTCGGGCGCCATTATGAACGTCATTCTGAAGTCCGGCGGCAACGACTTTCATGGCGCCGCTTACGAGTTTTTGCAGAATAGCGACTTGAATGCGCGGTCGTTCTTCAATCCGTCCGTCGGACATCTGGCCTACAACTACGTCGGAGGAAATATCGGCGGTCCTATCCGCAAGAACAAACTGTTCTTCTTTGCCGACTATCTGCGCGTGATGGACCATGAGGCGAATACCAATCTAATGACAATGCCCCCGGACGCTTGGCGCACCGGGGACCTCAGCTCGGGCAGCACGCCGCTCTACGATCCGGCCACGGGCAATCCCCTGGACGGCACCGGCAGAACTCGCTTCGCAAACAACCAGATCCCGCTCTCGCGGATCAATCCGGTTTCGGCCGCCATTCTGAATCTGCTTCCCGGCACCAATCAGGGGAGCGCTTCAAGCACCAGCAACAACTATTTCGCGTCGCTGCCGTTTCAAAAGACAACCGATTCTTTGGATGTCAAAATTGACGACAATCTGTCGGAGAAGAACCGCTTGAGCGGGCGCTTCAGTTTCGCTAGGCCGGTGAGTTTTCAGGCGCCGACATTCGGCAACGCGGGCGGCCCGGCGCAAGGCGCCTTCGAAGGAACCGGCGTCCAGAAAACGTACAGTGCCGGCCTGAACTTCGACCGTATTTTTTCGCCGACACTGGTGGCTGAGGTTCGCTTGGCGGTCTCGCACTACCATAATGCCGCCTATCCCACCGACTATGGAAAGGACGATGCCTCCGCGATTGGAATTCCCGGCGTAAACATCAACCCATTCACCAGTGGTATGGTTGGCATTCAAATCAACGACGGCTTTACGAACCCGATCGTCGGCTATTCCGCCAGCCTGCCGTGGATTCGTGCGGAAGCAAACGTCGATATCGTCAACACCTGGACAAAGACGCTTGGCAATCACACTGCGAAATGGGGCTTCGATTTGAAGCGCGTGCGGGATGATTTGCTGCAGGATCAGACTTTCAGCCCACGTGGCGTCTATTATTTTGGCAATCAGCAGACCGCTCTCGCCACATCCAATGGCAAAGGCGGCTATACCTCGTCGTCGCTCGGCATTGCCAATGATATGGCGTCGTTTCTCTTGGACGTTCCCTATCAGATTGGACGCGATGTCAACACCTACTTTCCGGCCTACCGGCAGTGGGAGTTTTTTCTATTCGGCGGCGACAAATGGCAGGTAACGCCCAAACTCACCGTTGACCTCGGTTTGCGTTGGGAATTCTATCCTCCCGCAACGCCCCAATTCCCGGGTGGCTTCTCGAATTACGATCCGACGAACAATACTCTAGTCTTAGCGGGGATTGGCAGTAATCCCTCCAACCTGGGAATGAAGACCCGCTACAACTACTTTGCTCCTCGCACGGGCATAGCCTACCGGTTAGACGAAAAAACCGTGATACGAGCCGGGTTTGGCACGAGTTTCACGCCCTTTCCGGACAATACCTACGCCTACAACTATCCTGTCCGGTCAAACAACCAATACGTGAATGTAGGCAACGGCTTTGCTCCGGCTTTGCTGCCGAACGGTGGAGTTGCGAGTTTCCAAAGCGGGTTCCCCCTTCCCGTGCCGGTATCGGTCCCTTCGAACGGCATCATTCCCGCAAACACGTCATTCTTGAACAGCCAGAGCATGGTAACGGTAAACAAAAGCTTTAAGAATCCGTATGTAGAAAGTTGGAATTTCTCGGTTCAAAGGGCATTGCCCAAGAACTTTATACTCGATGTCGCTTATGTGGGCAGCCATGGCGTCGACACCGTTGCTCAGTACAACCTGAACACAAACCTCACCACGATTGGCGGGGGAACGGCCGGTCAGCCGCTCAATCAGCTATTCGGAAAAACGGCCGGTGCCACGCTGTGGTTTGCGGGGTATTCTTCGAGCTACAACGCGTTGCAAGTCAAGTTCGACCATCGGTTAGGTGCTGGCCTATCGTTGACAACGGCTTTCACGTGGGGTAAGGGCATGGGTTATCAAAGTGACGATGACGGTGCCCTGGATTTTTATATCAACCAACGCCGCAATTATGCGCGCACTGATTTTGATCGGGAGTTTGCCTTCGTCCAGAGCTATGTGTACCAATTGCCGTTTGGCTATGGACATCGGTTAGTAAGTTCAGGACCGGCGGCGTGGATTCTGGGCAACTGGCAACTCTCGGGAATCTTGACTGCGGAATCCGGAACACCAATGACGTTTACCGCCAGCGGCACCAGCCTGAACACGCCCGGGGAGACGCAAACCGCCAATCAGGTGGCGCCCGTACAGATTTTGAGCGGCATCAACACGGGCAACCCATGGTTTAGCCAAAGTAGTTTTACCCAACCTACCGGCGTTGCCTTCGGGACCAGTGGCCGCAATATTCTGAGCGGTCCGGGTCTCTTTGGAATCAACTTGGCGCTATCCAAGACCTTCAAAGTGACGGAGCGCCTCCATCTTGAAGTTCGCTGCGAAACCTTCAATTTCACGAACACTCCGCAATTTAGCAACCCGAGTACCAGCTTGACGAGTTCGACCTATGGCTACGTCACCGGTACCGTTGGCAGCGGCACCGGAGTGAACGGCACGGGCGGCGGACGCGCCGTGCAACTGGGGGCCAAGGTTACTTTCTAACTACGCAAAAACCGCTATACGGGGCGCTTCTCGAAAGGAAGCGCCCGTTTTTTTGAGACACTTGACAGCGTTGCTAGACTGATGACTTGAGGCGCTTCTAAAGTTCCTCGATTGGTAGTACGATACGGACTTAGCCTCAGGCATGTATGATTGGCCGCGACGATATCGATCCGCTCGCCCCGCAACGGGAAGCCGCGATTTTCTACGGGCTATTCCTGCGCGGCCACCGGGCCGACGATCTTCGCCGCGATATCGACGTTCCCCGGCCGCTGCTTCATAAATGGTTGCAGCCCCGGCGCTATGAGGACAGTTTTCGCGACTCTTTGCGCCAAATGTATACCTATCGCAAGAAAGTGCTCGCGATCTTCGACGAACTGGTGCTGAAGGAAAAGATCCGGGTTCGAATCAATTAGATGGAACTTCCCATCTATCAGGTTGACGCCTTTGGCAGCGCTGTTTTTTCTGGCAACCCCGCGGCCATTTGTCCGCTCGAAAACTGGCTGCCTGACGCCACGCTGCAGGCCATCGCCACCGAAAACAATCTATCCGAGACAGCGTATTTCGTTCGCTCCGGCGACGGCTTCGAGTTGCGCTGGTTCACTCCCGGCTGCGAGGTTGATCTGTGCGGACATGCAACTCTCGCTTCCGCCTACGTGCTGTTTCATGAGTTGGGCGTCCAGGGCGACGTGCTGCGATTCCAAACGAAATCGGGTGAGCTGGTGGTCCGGCGCGACGGTGACCGGCTGGTCATGAATTTTCCCTCCCGGCCCCCTGCTTCCATTCAGGCAGATCCGGGTTTAGTACCAGCCCTCGGAGGCAATCCCATCGAAATTCTCGCGGCGCGCGATTACTTGGCGGTCTACCAATCGGCCAGCGAGGTGCTCGCGCTTGCGCCCAACATGGAAGCCCTGACGCGCATCGACCGTTTCGGCTTCATCGCCACAGCGCCCGGTACCGATTGCGACTTTGTTTCGCGTTTTTTCGCGCCGATAAAAGGTGTACCCGAAGATCCGGTTACCGGCTCGGCGCACTGCACCCTCATCCCCTACTGGGCCGGCAAACTCGGAAAAACCACCTTGCACGCCCGCCAGGTCTCCAAGCGCGGCGGCGAACTGTTCTGCAAGCTCCTGGGCGATCGCGTCGAGATGGCCGGCAATGCCGCGCTCTTTCTGCGCGGCCGCATTCGTTTCTAATTCTGCCAGCTCACGTTCACGAAGCCGGTGCCGCTCGTTGGGACGGTGTAGCTGTGGTTCGCGCCATTTTCCCAAGTCACGGTTCCATCGGCGGCGATCTTGATGAACTTGAATTGAATGGTCTGTCCCGCCGGCACGCTGACGTTCGAAAACCAGTTCGGATAATTCGGACAGAGCAGCGGCCCCACCGCGCCATCCCACGTCGTGCTCCAATTTCCCAGTTCCACGGTGCTTCCCGTCAAAAAGATATAGTCGCCCGGATTCGTCGGCGTCGCATTGTTCACCGTGAACGTGACCGGAATGAGCTTTCCTCC
>DASYAX010000296.1:0-22490 GCA_036501045.1 Bryobacteraceae bacterium | reverse complement strand
GCGGCCGGCGGCGGAATACGGCGGCGCCGATCAACGGCACCAGCACGATGTAGAGTCCGGTGAGGAAACCCGACTTGCCCGCGCCGGTGTACTTTAAACCGAAGGTCTGCAGCATATAGCCGAGCCACAGAAAGATGCCCGCCATGGCTCCGCCACGCAAACCACCCCAGATTGCGCGCGCCGGCATTTTGCGGAAAGCGTTTGAGAAAAGCAGCAGCAGGCAGGCGCTAGCGAGGGCAAAGCGCAGCGCCAAGAAGTAGACCGTCGAAATTTCGTTAAGGGCTTGCTTGACGACAACAAAGGTGGCGCCCCATATGAGCGCCACGATCGCCAGGGCGAGGTCCGCCTGCCAACGGGCGGGAGACCTTCGGGAAGGGGATTGGGTAGCCGCGCTACTCACGCGGTACGTTCGGCGAGGGCGGCCAGAACCAGCAGGATGCGGCGCAGACCGAGATCGCGTGTGTCCGGCTGGTACCACTCCTGATTGGTGTGCGCGCCGCCGCCCTGGCCGCCCGCGCCGATGGAAACGGCCGGCAGACCCATGGACAGCGGCACGTTGGCATCGGTCGAGGCGCAATCGACGCGCGAGCGGATATTGAGATGCGAATCGACGGCTTGGATGGTGCGCAGAAGCGGCGACTCGCCCGGCAGCTTACCACCCGGCCGCGAACCGAGTTCCTTGATCTTGGCGTTCAGTCGTTCGCTACGCGCGGCGCGGTTTTCGCGTTCGAGGCTACGTTCGACGACGGAGGTCAACAGCGCGGCAATCTCTTCCAAAAGCGCGGGCTCTTCGGAACGCAAATCCAGCTTGGCGCGGGCGCTGGATGGAATCGAATTGACGCTCGTGCCGCCTTCCACGATCCCGAAATTATAAGAACAGCGGGTGCGGCGTTCGGCGGGCAGCCGGGCGTCGGCGGTCTGCACAAAGGAGCTGATGACGTCGGCGATGGCGTGCACCGGGTTGGGAACGCCATAGTCGTTCCAACTGTGTCCGCCCGGACCGGTGAAGCTGATTTCAAAGCGGCTGCTGGCAAGCGCCTGCGCAGTGACATGATCGGTGGACGGCCCGTCAAGCACGATAAAAGCGGAAATGCGCGAGAGATGTGGATACTGGCGGCACAAATAACGCATGCCGCTCAGATTGCCTTCGCCTTCTTCGCCGACGTTCGCCACCAGCAGCAATGACGACGCGAGGCTGTGCAACTCGGGAGTTTCGGCCAGGATGCGGGCGAGGGCGAGGAGCGCCGCGAGACCGGCGCCGTTATCGGAAGCGCCTGGTCCAATCAGCCGGCCGTCGGGCGCGAAATAAACTTCTTCCGGGCGCGCCGGAGCGAGGACCGTATCGAGATGAGCCGAGACGACCAAAGACGGCGCATCCGGCCCAGGGGCAAAGGAAGCCAAGACGTTGCCGGCCCGATCGAGCCTGGCCTCCCAGCCGAGGGACTGGAGATGCTCGCGGAACCACTCGGCGCGCTGCTGTTCGAAAAACGTAGGGGCTGGTATGCGGCACAACTGAAGCTGCTGCTCGTTAATCCATCCGCGCTCGCGGGTAAACCAACGCTGGGCGCTGAACAGCGCCGCCTGTTCCGCCAGTTGGGCGATCCGGCGCGCTTCCGGTGAAACCCGGCCTAAGTGGGGGAAGACGCTTTTGGGTTGGGTAGCCAAGCAGGGTACCGATAGCTGTAGTTTACTGTGCGCCCGCTCTACTGTGCGCGGAGGGGGCGCTGCGTTTCGTAGAACCTTCGCAGCCAGTCAAAGGCCATCAAGACATCGCCTTGCGAGAGAATGTGTCCGGCTCTTTCCCAGTGCAGCGTAATGTCGGCATGGGCGGAGCGAAAGAGCTTTGCCAATTCGGCGACTTCGTCGGTTCCGACAATCGGGTCATCGATGCCGCCCAAGAGCAGCACCGGTTTGTGTTGCAGATCGGGCGGCGGCTCGGGCACAAACGGCGCCATGCCCCGCATCACGACGGCGCCGGCGAGCTTGGCAGGGAAGGTGAGCAGCAAGCTAGCGGCCATGTTGGCGCCGTTTGAGAAGCCCACGGCGACCAGCCTTCCCAGCGAAAATGCGTATGTTTTGGCGGCGGCATCGAGGAAAGCGGAGAGCGCGGCCGTTTGCACCTCGAGCTCCTGCTGGTCAAAGATACCCTCCGGGAGTCTTCGAAAGAAGCGCGCCATTCCGTGTTCGAATACATTGCCGCGTAAGCTTAGCAGCGCAGCGCCCGGCGCCACGGCCCGGCCCAGCGGCAAAAGGCTGCCCTCATCACCGCCTCCGCCATGCAGCAGAAGCAGCGTAGGGGCCGCGGGATTCGTCGCCGCTTCGAAGCGATGAACGTAGCCCGAATCTGCCGGCGAACTCATACAGCCTACATCTCCTTCAAGAAGTCATATACTTACTAAGAGCAGCTCCGCTCAAAAAATTATGAACACCTATTTGAAATTTGGGAGCCTGATGGTCGTCATTGTCGGATCTTTGATCTGGCTTGCGGCAGGTGGCGTCAGCGACACAAAGTCATACTATAAGACCATTCCGGAATTGCAGAAAATGGGCCATTCCGCCCATGAACGGCTGCGAGTGGCCGGCGACGTGCAGCCTGGCTCCATCGTGAAAGGGGCCGACGGCGTGGCTTTTGTTTTACATCAGGGCGCAACGGTGCTCAAGGTGGTTTATTCCGGCAGCGATCCGCTGCCCGATACGTTCAAGGACAATGCCCAGGCGGTAGCGGAAGGCCGCCTGGATTCGGATGGGATTTTCCAAGCCACCAATATTCAAGCGAAGTGCGCCTCGAAGTATGAATCGAAGCCGGGGCAGCGCGGCCTTTCGCACGAAAAAGCCGCTAATACGAAGGTGATTAGCGGCTTGATGACGCCCCGCGCCGGTGAACTAGCTTAGCTGTATTAGAGAGGTACTTCGGCCAAAAAATGGAAAATGTTGGTGCATTAGCGATACTGCTGGCGTTTTGCCTGGCTGTTTCCGCGGTCGCCGCGGCAATTGCCGGCAAGTACGGACGCCGCCCGTTTCTGGTGGTCAGCGCAGAGCGCGCCGTGTATGCGATTTGGGTGCTACTCACCAGCGCCGCGGCGATCCTCATTTATTCGCTGATTACCGGCGATTTCCGCCTGGCCTATGTGGTGAGCCACAGCAACAAGGCGATGGCGACGGTCTATAAATTCACAGCGTGGTGGGGCGGACAGGAAGGCTCGCTGCTGCTGTGGAGCTGGCTGCTTTCCACTTACTCGGCCATCGTCGTTTATACCAACCGCCGCAAATTCCGTGACATGATGCCGCTGGTTACCGGCATCATGATGACCGTGCTTGCGTTCTTTCTCGGCATCATCACTTTCGTCGCCAGCCCGTTTCAAGTGCTGATGGCGGGACGCGGCGTCATCGCTGCTCCCGACGGCAATGGCCTGAGCCCGCTGTTGCAATGGTGGACGATGGCGATCCATCCGCCATTCCTCTATCTCGGCTATGTAGGCTTCACGGTGCCGTTTGCGTTTGCCATGGCGTCGCTGATCAGCCGACAGCCGGGCGAGGCCTGGATCCACACCACGCGGCGCTGGGCGATCCTGACCTGGCTGTTCCAAAGCACGGGTGTGTTGCTCGGTATGGGTTGGGCGTACACGGTGCTGGGCTGGGGCGGCTATTGGGGCTGGGATCCGGTTGAAAACGCCTCATTGATGCCCTGGATCACCGCCACGGCCTTCCTGCATTCCGTGATGATGCAAGAGAAAAAAGGGATGATGAAGGTGTGGAACATGGTGCTGGTCTCGGCGACCTTCCTGCTCAGCATTCTGGGCACCACGCTGACGCGCACCGGCCTGGTGTCGTCGGTGCATGCCTTTGCGCAATCGCCGGTGAAGCCTTACTTCACAACGTTCCTCATTAGCGCCACCGCGCTCACCGCTCTCGCGATCATTCTGAATCTGCCGTATCTCAAGAGCGAAGTGAAACTGGAGAGCGTTGTTTCGCGCGAATCCAGCTTCCTGTTCAATAATCTGATTTTGCTGGCCAGTTGCTTTGCGGTGCTGTGGGGAACGCTGTTCCCGGTAGTGATGGAAGCGCTGACGGGTGAGAAAGAGGCCATCGACGCGCCGTACTATATCCGCGTTAATGTGCCCATCGCCTTGTTTTTGATTTTCCTGACGGGCGTCGGGCCGCTTATCGCGTGGCGCAAGAGCTCGCTGAACAGTTTGAAACGCGCGTTTCTGATTCCCTCGATCGTGGGCGTAGCGGTTAGCGTTGCGCTCGCGGCGGCGGGCATTCGCCAGATCGCGCCGCTGATCTCTTTTGGCCTGTGCGCGTTCGTAGTGGCGACGATTGTAAGCGAATTCTGGAAAGGCTCACGCGCCATTCAGGCGAAGGAGAAATTACCACTTCCCAAGGCTGCGTTTGAGCTGACCTGGCGGAATACGCGGCGTTATGGCGGCTATTTGGTTCACATGGGCATTGTGTGCATGTTCATCGGGTTTACCGGCCGGGCGTTCGACCGGCATGAGACGCGCAACATCGCCTTGAACGAGACCATACACTTCGGGCGTTACGACTTGAAATTGCTGAACGTGAACAACGGTGAAACACCCAATTATCAGTTCAGCCACGCTTCGGTGGCCGTTTCTATCGATGGCAAAGTCATTGACCAGCTCGACCCCGAGATCCGTTTTTATAAGGCGAGCCAGGAACAGGCGTCTACCGTCGGCATTCGCCGCCGGCCGAACGAGGATCTGTACATCAATTTTTCGGGCATCACGCCGGATAAGTCAAAGGCGATCTTTCAGCTCTATGTATTCCCGCTCGTTTCGTGTATTTGGGCGGGCTACTATGTGCTGTTGTTCGGAACGATCATCTGCTTGATTCCCGGGAAGGTGCGCCTGCAGTATGCGCGCACGGAGGTAGTAGGCATTGCCAGCACGCCTGCGACGGTTCAATCTTAAGTTAGCCGCGGCTTTTCTCTTAGCGTTTGCCACGTTACTAGCGCAGGACATTACGAATTTCTTGACGCCTGACGTAGCGCGCGTGGGCGCCCGGCTCGCCTGCCGCTGCGGCGGCTGTAAAAACACGGTGGGCGATTGCCCGATGCTGCGCTGCAGCTATACAGATCCGATGCGGCACCGTATCTACGAAATGAAGCAGCACGGCGCGAGCGACAACGAGATCGTCAACGCGATCGTGCGCGAGGGGGGCGTGGCGGTTCTTTCCTCGCCGCAGCCTCTCGGCATTTTTGTGTGGCTGATGCCGGGGATTGCGCTGCTGCTGGGCTTCCTTGTGTATACGTCGTACGTGCGGCGCAATCGTAAGACGCCGGAGCCGCTCACCGCGGGCGATCAATCGATTATCGACCGCTTCCGCACTCAGATCGACCGCGAACTGGATGAATCTGCCGCGCCCAGGCGGGGTGGCGCCGACGCTCGAAAATGACGATCGGAGTAGCCATCATTCTTTCGCTCGGAGCGCTTTTCTTTACGCTGTTTGTCCGCGCCCAGGATGTTCCCGAACCGTTGCCGGTTTCGCCGATTCAGTATTTGGAGGATCGCAAGCGCGCTATTTACGATAATTTGCGCGATCTCCAATTTGAATACCGGCTCGGCAAACTTTCCGACGAAGACTACCAACAGAGCAAGCAAGCGCTGCAGAAAGAATTAGCCGGAGTGCTCGCCGAAACGGAAGAGACCGTCAAACGTCTGGGGCTGTCGGTCGGCAAAGCGCCGCCGGGCAAGAAGAAAACAGCCGTCGCGAAAGCGGCCGGGACCGTATGTCCGCACTGCGGCGCGAAGTTTGCGGAAAATCTCAAATTTTGCGGCGAGTGCGGCAAGGCCATAGCATGAAAACGTTTTTGCGGCTTGGCGCACTTTTCTGTTTCGCAAGCGGCCTTCTGTTGGCGTCGATGGAGGGCACCGTCGTGAATCGCACCACCGGGAAACCACAGGCGGGAGTGAGCGTCATTCTGGTAAAACCAGGCCAGCAGGGTATGCAGACGATCGGAACCACGATCAGCGATGCGTTGGGCCATTGGGCTTTTGAGAAGGATCAACCCGGCGGCGGTCCCCAGCTTTTGCAAGCCGCTTACGAAGGCGTCAATTACAACAAGCTGATGACGCCGAATATTCCGACCTCGGGCGTCGAGCTGGATATCTACGAAGCGACCAAATCGCCCGCAGTGGCCCATATCGCGCAGCGCATGATGTTCATTGAGCCGGCCGCAGGCTCACTCGCTATCACCGAAACGGACATTCTGCAAAACGATTCGAATACGACCTACAACAACAGCGCTCTGGGCGGCTTGCGATTCTATCTTCCGCCCGCAGCGAATGGCCAGGTGCGGGTCAATGCACAAACTTCGCAAGGAATGCCGCTGCCGCGCGCGGCCGAAAAGACCAACGAGAACGATATTTTCAAAGTGGATTTCCCGGTCAAGCCGGGCGAAACGCAGTTTGAGGTGAGCTACGTTCTTCCCGTGGGAACACCGTTCACGTATCGCGGGCGCTTGGTGACGGTGAAGGGCATGTCCGCCGGACCTATGCGGCTGATTGCTCCCGCGGGCGTGACGCTTGCCGGCAAAGATATCCAGAACGAGGGAACTGAGCCAAAAACGCAAGCGACCATTTACGATGTAACGGCGCCGGATCTTTTCTCGGTCGACGTGACCGGCACCGGCTCGCTTCACACCGGCGACGATACGAACGGCGTCGATGACAGCGACTCGCCACAGGTCACGGAAGGGCAACCGCAGATCTATCGCCATCTTTCCTGGCTCCTCGTGCTTACGTTTTCCATCCTCGCGATCGGTCTGGTATTTCTGTTTCGCAACTCACCCGTCCGCACGCCTTACGGCAAATGACCCGAGCCATCGACCTGGACCACGTGTGGAAGTTCTATGGCGATTACGCCGCGCTCCGCGACTGCACGCTGGCGATCGGCGAAGGTTCCTGTTGCGCTCTCTTGGGCCGCAATGGGGCGGGGAAGACCACCCTTTTGCGAATCCTGGCCGGATTATCGCCGTTCCAGCGAGGCGCCGTCAACGTCTTTGGAGAAAAGCCGCGGAGCGAGGGCGCGCGGCGGCAGACGGGCTTTCTGGGCCATGGCATCGGGGTTTACGAAGATCTGTCCGCCCGCGAAAATCTGACCTTCTTTGCGCGAATTTGCGGCGCAGGAAATACGCGCGGCCTCACTAATACCTGGTTGGAACGCGTGGGCCTCAGCCGCGTGGCGGGCATGCCGGTTCGCCAATTTTCCCGCGGCATGCGGCAGCGTCTCGCGCTAGCGCGCACGTTTATTCACGCGCCAAAGATTCTGCTGCTCGACGAGCCTTTTACTTCTCTCGACGACCGGGCCATCGCCATGCTGAGCGAGCTTCTGGTGGAGGCGCGGCAGAGCGGCGCGACCATTGTTCTTTCCACGCATCAATTGCGCGAAGCGCTTGCCGTTGCCTCGCATGTGGCGCTGGTGGAGAACGGCCGGCTGCGCTACACCGGCGAACGAACCCAGGATATGCTCGACGACCCCGGCTTGTTGTATCGCCTGCACACGGAACTGGGCGCCGATTGAGACTTCTCGAGCACGCCCTCGCGGTGGCGCGCAAAGACCTGGCCATCGAACTCCGTACCAAAGAATCGCTCAATGCGGCGGGCGCCTTTGCCATCGCGATTCTGGTGCTCTTCAGTTTTGTTTTTGATCCCTTCGCGCAAGACACTCATGAGGTTGCCGGCGGGCTGCTGTGGCTGGTTTTCGCCTTTGCCGGCGCGCTGGTCTTCAATCGCGGTTTTGCGCGCGAGCTGCCCAACGAATGTCTCGATACGCTGCTCTCGTCGCCGCTCTCGGCCGCGAGTCTGGTGATTGGCAAGGCGCTTGCCAATCTTGTTATGCTGCTGGCGGTGGAGCTGGTCTCGCTGGTCGTCTTCGGTATCTTCTATAACATCCGGTGGACGCTTCATCCTCTCGAGTTGAGCGCGGTATTCGTGGGTGCAACCTGGGGCATTTCAGTTGTGGGCGCGGTCTTCGGTGCTCTGACGGTGAATCTTCGGTTGCGCGAGCTGATGCTGCCGGTGATTATCTATCCATTACTGGTACCGCTGCTGATTGCCGCCATTGAGCTGACCGATCCGCTGCTTTTGAATCAGGTTTGGGGCGCCGACCAACTGCCCTGGATTCGGATTATGATCGTCTTCGACGTGGTTTTTACGGCCTTGGCGCTCGCGCTGGCCGACATTATCCTGGTGAATTAGTAACAATAGTACTTGGAATTGTATGCGTGAAAAAATTGTTTTTGGCTTAGCGGGCGGCGCAGCCTTGCTGCTCGCCTACAACCTGTATCACATGTTCATGATCTTGCCGGACGAGGCTCTGCAAGGGGCCATTTACCGGATCATGTTCTTCCACATCCCCTCGGCGATTATCGGCATGATTGGCTACTTTGTCGCTCTGACGCTGAGCGCGATTTACCTGGTCACCGGCAACTTCCGCTATGACTCGATTGCCGCCTCGATCGTCGAAGTTTCGGTTGTGTTCTCCCTGGTCAACATTGTTACGGGCAGCATCTGGGCGCGCATCATTTGGGGCATCTGGTGGACCTGGGATGCGCGTCTGACTTCGGCGCTGGTATGCGTGCTGATTTTCGCCGGATATTTGATGATGCGCCGCGCCATTGACGAACCGACCCAGCGCGCACGGCTTTCGGCCGCGCTCGCCATTTTTGGCTGCGTCGATGTCGTGATCGTCTGGAAATCGATCGATTGGTTCCGGACCCAGCATCCGTCCCCCGTTCTTAGCATCCGCACGGGCGGTGGAACCATGGATCCAGCCATGGAGCACATTCTGTACATGAATTTTTATGCGCTGCTGCTGGTCGCGGTTGCGCTGATATTAATCCGCACGCGGCAAGAAGCTACCGCCCGCGAAATCGACTCGCTGCGCCGGCTGGCGAACGCCGCCTAGCCCGAGAGGAATCAATGGACGAACGCAACTTCACCTTCATGTTTTACGGCTTTCTGGCCGCGTGGCTCATCGTACTCGTCTACGTTGTCAGCCTCGCGCGGCGCGGCGCACGCCTCAAGAAAGAATTGGAAGACGTCAAGCAACTGATCGGCTCCGCGCCGGGCAACGTCGATTCGCGTTTTGAAGATCGAGTTCGCTGAGCGGCTATCAAGCTAAAATGCGTGCAATGCTGCCACGCTTTGCACTTGGTCTGCTGCTTTCCGCCTGCCTGCTTGCCGCCAAACGGCCGCTGACGCCCGCCGACTTCAACGTTTGGCGCCACATTCAGAACCAACGGCTCTCGAATGACGGCCACTATCTGGCTTACGCGCTATTTCCTCAGGAAGGCGATGGTGAGTTGATTGTTCGCGACCTGGCGACCGGCAAGGAACAGCGCGAGCCAATTGGAGAATTGCCTCCGCCTCCGCCTCCCAATTATGCGATTCCTCAACCGGAAGACACGCCGCCGCCGGCCGTCGGGATTGCGGTGAAGTTTTCATCCGACAGCCGCCTGCTAGTGTTCTCGACTTTTGCGCCGCGCGCGGAACTGGAACAAGGCAGGCGTGAAAAGCGCAAGCCGGAAGACATGCCCAAGGGCGAACTCGTCATCATGAATCTGGCGTCGGGCGCGGTTTTTCGCGCGCCTCGCGTGAAGAGCTTTGAGCTCCCTATCAATGTGACGAACTTCGTGGCCTATTTGCAGGCGCGCGAGAAGGCGCTTCCTCGAACGCCGAAAACGCTCGAGACCGGCGAGCTGATCCTGCGGAATCTAAAGGACGGATCGGAGCGCAAATTCCGGAATGTCGCCGAGTATACGCTGACGAGAGACGGGAAAACGCTGGTCTACGCAGCGGACTCCGCGGACAACGCGAGCGGCGTCTATGCCGTCGCGCCGGAAGGCGAGAGCGCAGCCGTCGCGCTGGTTTCCGGGAAAGGCAAATACAGCAAGCTGGCGTGGGACGATGAGCAAACCCGGCTGGCTTTTCTCGCCGAGCGGCCAAAATGCGCTCTCTACAGTTGGGATCGGCGCGCCGCTACCGCCAGCGAAATTGTCTCCGAGGAAACCGCCGGCTTCCCTGCGGGCTGGGTCATTTCGGATCGATCCACGCTGGATGTTTCAAACGGCGGTCGCCGCATCTTTTTCGGCACCGCGCGGAAGCCGCCGGTCGAGAAATCGCTTTCCGAACTTCCCGCCGACGAGCGAGTCTCGGTCGATTTGTGGTCCTGGAAAGACGATCACATCCAACCTATGCAGAAAATTCGGGCGGCCGTGGAGCGCTCGCGTTCCTATCGCGCGGCTTACGATGTGACGTCCAAAAAATTCATGCAGTTAGCCGACCCGACGATGTATGAGGCGCTGCCCAGCGACGATGGCTCATACGCGCTCGGCAGCGATGACCGGGCGTATCGGCGCATGCAGGAATACGACGCCAGCTACGAAGATTCCTACATCGTGAATACTGCGACAGGCGAGAGAAAAGTTGTAGCTCGCAAGCATACCGGACGTCTAAGCTGGTCGCCCGATTCCAAGCATGCTCTCTTCTATGACGGCAAAGACTGGATCACGATCTCTGTGCCCGGCAGTCAAACGATCAATCTCACGGCGAAGCTGGGCGTCAGCTTTGGGCGGGAGGAATTTGACGCGCCCGGCAGGCCGCCGGCTTATGGTCTTGCCGGTTGGACCAAAGACGGAAAGTATGTTCTGCTGTATGACCGTTTCGACGTCTGGCAATGCCGGCCAGATGGAAGCTCTGCCGTAAACATGACGCAAGGCGTGGGCCGCAGGGAACGAATTGCGTTACGCCTGGTTCGTTTCGAATACGATAGCCCGGACGATCGCTGGATTAACCCTTCGAAGCCTCTCCTGCTGCGCGCCGACAACGACGACACGCACGATAGCGGTTTCTATCGGACCACTTTCGGCGGAAAAGGCGCTCCGGAAAAATTGATCATGGCCGCCAAATTCTTCGCACCTCCCATTAAGGCTCGCGACGCCGATGTTTATGCGTCCGCTCCTTCCTCGTTTGGCCAGTATCCCGATCTGCTCATCAGCGATGGCACGTTTCACGAGTTTCGGAAAGTGACGGATGCCAATCCGCAGATGGCCGAGCTTTCGTGGGGGTCGGCTGAATTGGTCCACTTCGACAGCACCGACGGAAAACCATTGCAAGGCATCCTCTACAAGCCTGAAAACTTCGATCCGACGAAGAAATATCCGCTCATTGTTTACATCTATGAGCGCCTTTCGCAGGGTGTGCACAACTTTATCGAGCCGCGCCCGCAGCACACGCTCAACGTCAGCTACTACGTCAGCAACGGCTATCTGGTGCTGTTGCCCGATATCGCATACAAGATCGGCTATCCGGGCCAAAGCGCTCTGAACTGTGTTTTGCCGGCCATTCAGTCGGTGGTGAACAAGGGCTTCGTGGATGAACATGCGATCGGTATCCAAGGCCATAGTTGGGGCGGCTATCAAATCGCCTACATGATTACGCGTACGAATCGCTTTCGAGCGGCGGCGGCCGGCGCTCCGGTCGCGGATATGATCAGCGCCTATGACGGCATTCGCTGGGGGCCGGGCCTGCCGCGCCAATTCCAGTACGAACGGACCCAGAGCCGCATCGGCGGCAGCCTGTGGGAGTATCCGCTTCGCTACATAGAGAATTCGCCGATTTTTATGGCCGATCGCGTTACCACGCCGCTCCTGATGCTGCAGAACGACAACGACGATGCCGTCCCGTGGTACCAGGGGATCGAATATTTTCTCGCGTTGCGGCGGTTGAACAAGGAAGTCTACATGTTCACCTACAACGGAGAGTTTCATGGCCTCCGGCGTCGGGCCGACCAGAAGGATTACGCGGTGCGCTTACAGCAGTTTTTCGACTATTACTTGAAGGGCGCGGAGAAACCCGATTGGATGGAGCACGGCATTCCGTACATCGAGAAGCAGGGCGGGGCGCCTGGCGGGTACTCGGATCAGCAGTGAACGAGCGCGGCAAGTAACTCTTCGGCTGTGTTACCATCTAGGGGTATAAAATCGAGATTAAGGTAAAGACGAGGAGTATCGTTTTCTAGCATGGCCCTGGCGGTTGAACAGAAGTCTCAAGTCATCACGAAGTATCGAATCCATAAATCGGATTCGGGATCGCCAGAGGTTCAGGTCGCTCTTCTCAGTCAGCGTATTTTGCAGCTTACCGATCACTTCAAAACGCATCAGAAAGATCATCACTCGCGGCGCGGCCTGCTGACGATGGTGGCGCGTCGTAGGAAGTTGCTGAAATATCTGAAAGATCGCGGTCCAGAACGTTACAAGGCTCTCATTCAGAGCCTCGGCATCCGTCGCTAGATGCGGTCTCAGGCAGCGCGGTCCGGGCTCGGCCTTGTAGACGTAGCTCTTTCAGCCGCCCGCGCAAAGCTGCTTTGATAAGCAGTTTCTCTCCAGCTCTAAGTCCTCCACTTAATCCCGAGGTTGGTCCGCACGTCCGGAACGTGATTCCGTTAAGCGTGCAACAGAAAGTAGATGCGGATCACGCATCGGGAATAGTAAATGTCACATAAAGTTGAAATCGACCTTCACGGGTCAAAGATCTCTATAGAGACCGGAAGTGTCGCCAAACAGGCGCACGGGTCGGTTGTCGTCCGCTCGGGAGACTCGGTGGTGTTAGTCACCGCATGCTCCAACGCCCAGCCGAAAGCGGGCGCGAGCTTTTTTCCGCTCACGGTGGATTACCGTGAGTACACCTACGCTGCGGGCAAGTTCCCCGGCGGGTTCATCAAGCGTGAGGGCCGTCCCTCCGAGAAAGAAATCCTCACCAGCCGGCTGATCGATCGCCCCATCCGCCCGCTGTTTCCCGAGGGATTCAGTTGCGAGACGCAGATCATCGCCATGGTTCTCTCGGCCGATCCCGAGCGCGACCCCAGCGTCCTGGCAATCGTCGGAGCGGGCGCCGCGCTCGCTATCTCGGATATTCCGTTCCATCACGTGCTAGGCGGCGTCCGTGTCGGGCTCGTGAAGGGCGTCTACCAGGCGAATCCGAACTATGACGAAACAAAAGACGCCAAACTCGGCATTGTAGTTGCCGGCACGGAGGAAGGGATTGTCATGGTGGAAGCGGGGGCGAACGAAGCCTCCGAAGCCGAAGTGCTCGACGCGATCGAGTTCGGCCACGATTGCTGCAAGAAAATCGCCGCCGGTATTCGTGAGCTGATGAAGCTCGCGGGCAAGACCAAGCGTGTTTATACGCCGCCGGTCACCAATGAAGCGATGCTGGCCAAGATTTCCACCGCCGTTCGCGCGGAGTTGAGCGACGCTCTCAATACGGAGAAGTATGGCAAGGCGGAGAGCTATAGCCGTATCGATCAGGCCAAGGAAAAAGCGCTGGCGCTGTTTACCGACGAAGCCGAGCAGCCCGAGGCGCGCAAGACCTTCGACGCTTTGAAGGAGCGCATCTTCCGCGATGAAATGCTGAAAGAACGCCGCCGTCCGGATGGCCGCGCTTTCGACAAAATCCGCCGTATCACCTGCGAAGTGGGCGTGCTGCCGCGTACGCACGGCTCCGCGATCTTTACGCGCGGCGAAACGCAGGCGCTGGTAACCACCACTCTCGGCAACAAAGACGACGAACAGCGCATTGAAATGTTCGACCTCGCCGAAACCTCCAAGCGCTTCATGCTCCACTACAACTTCCCGCCTTTCAGCGTGGGTGAGGTAGGGTTCATGCGCGGTCCGGGCCGTCGCGAGATTGGCCATGGCGCGCTGGCAGAACGTGCGCTTACGCGCGTTATCCCGGATGACAAAGCCTTCCCGTACACCCTGCGCGTGGTCAGCGACATTTTGGAATCGAATGGCTCGAGTTCCATGGCGAGCGTCTGCGGCGGCACTTTGTCGATGATGGATGCCGGCGTGCCCATTGCCGCTCCCGTCGCCGGTATTGCCATGGGATTGGTGCTCGAAGGCGATTCTTATGCCGTGCTCACCGATATCGCGGGCGCGGAAGATCACTACGGCGATATGGACTTCAAAGTAGCCGGTACCAAAAATGGCATTACCGCGCTGCAAATGGACATCAAGGTCCCCAACGTTACCACCAAGATCATGAAGGAAGCGCTGGACCAGGCGCGCAAAGGGCGTCTTGAAATCATCGAGACCATGGTTGCGACCATCGACAAGCCCCGCGCCGAGCTATCGCAATACGCTCCCCGCATTTACACCACGCACATCCCAACTGATAAAATCCGCGAGCTCATCGGCCCCGGCGGCAAGGTGATCAAAGGAATTATCGAAGCAACGGGCGTGAAGATCGATGTGACGGACGACGGCGCGGTCAACATCTTCGCGTCCGACGGAGAATCCGCCAAGCGCGCGCTGCAAATGGTGAGCGATATTGCGGCGGTTGCCGAAGTCGGGAAGACCTATTTAGGCAAAGTGGTTCGCATCGCCGATTTCGGCGCGTTCGTCGAGATTTTCCCCGGCACCGACGGCTTGCTGCATATCAGCGAGATTTCCGAGAGCCGCATCAAGAACGTACGCGACGAACTGAACGAAGGCGATCAGATTCTGGTCAAAGTGCTCGCGCTCGAGGGCAACAAGATCAAATTGAGTCGCAAAGCGATCTTGCGCGAGCAACGCGAAAAGCTGAAGGCCGGCGCGGATAAAGCGGAATAATGCCGCTCGCGTGAACACCGCGGCCCAGTAGTCGTTCACTCGGCTGGGCCGCTATTTTTCGCCTTCAAATTGCGGCTTCGATGAGTACGGTCCGCTACAGGCTTCGACCTTCCTATTTCAATAGCGTCGTTCTTGCCTGGTTGGCGTGTAGTCTGGCCTTCGCCGTCTATACCTTCACGCGGCCTCACCACTTCCAACTGACCCTCGAGATGTCGTCGCAGGCGTCCTCGACCGCCCGGCTGTTGTTTGACGCCGGCCGCGGTTTTCGAGACGAGGACTCCCGCATGGTGGCCGTATGGGCGAGACCGCCGTCTTCGTTCCAGGAACTTGCCTTCGATTTGCCTCACCGGGACATCTCGCGTCTGAGGTTCGATCCACTGACCGGCGCAGGTCGCGTGATCTTGCGAAACGCGATCATCCGCAGCTCCGAGCGGGTGCTCGTTCGGATACGACCGGAGGATCTTCTTCCGCTGAATCCAGGCGAGAGACGCACGCAACATGGCGGCGACGTTCAATTTTCGACGCTTCCGCAAGCGGGCCGCCTAAGTCTCGCGATCCGGCTGGCTGAACCCTTGCATTTGAGGCGGGACACCATAGACGAACAACTGCGTTTGCTGCTGAAGGGAAATGCGGTCCTGCTCTTGATCGCCATTTTGGTTTTGCCGCTGCGCGTTCCGCTATCCGAGGCCGCGCGCCATTTATGGCGGCAGCTACTGAAATTGGATGCCTCGCTTGCTGCGGCCGCCCGATATCTGTCGGTTCCGGGCTTTATCGTCTTTGATTTAGGTGCCCTCCGGTTTTACATTTTGTGTTTTGTTTTCTTTGTAGCTGCGGTTGCCGCCGATCTGAACGGCTCCTCAATCGGCATCTACAGCAGCGAATATGGGAACGGCTCCAAAGTAAGCACTTGGATCGGTTCGCCCCGCGCCATCCGATCCGATGAGTGGGGTTATCAAACGCCCGCCATCCTAAATCAGTCCCTTCGCGTCGATCGCTTTGCATTTAGAGATTCTTCGATCGGAAACCATTCCGTCGCACTAACCGCCAATTTGCCCGTGGCGCATTTCTCGACCGTCTTCCGGCCGCAATTCTGGGCGTTCTTTGTGCTCCCCCTCGATTACGCCTTTAGTTTCAGTTGGCAATGCAAGGCGCTGCTTCTCGTCACCGGTGTCTTTACCTGGCTGCTGCTGATGACGCAGTCCACGCTTTGGTCCATCGCCGGCAGTCTCTGGTTCTTCTTCTCGCCATTCACGCAGTGGACTTATTCCTGGCCCTCGGCGCTTCCGGAAATGATCGGGCTCATTTGTCTGGCCATGGTTTTCGCGTGCTACCTCACGGTCGGGCGGAATGGCATTGCCCTTCTGCTCTCGGCTTTGGCATTAGCGGTTTGCGCCATCGATTTTACTCTTTGCTCTTACCTCCCGCACATGCTGCCGTTGTGGTGGTTGATCGTTTCAGTCTTTCTGGCGTGGTGCGTTTCGGCGCGCCAACAAATTTTTATTCGCAAGCGGGCCGGGCTCAGAGTGATCGCCGGCGTCTTGGCTATTGGCGTCATCGCAATGGCCGGGTGGTTTCTCTACGCGGATCTTCACCAGGCGATCTCCGGGGTGCTGAACACCTCTTATCCCGGGAAACGGATCGTCCCCGCTGGTACTATGCCGCGCTGGCAACTTACTTCCAATTTCTTTTTATGGGCTGAAACGGAAACGAATTTTCCTCCGGCTCTTGGCAATATATCCGAAGGCTCCGGCTTTCTGTGGCTTGCGCCGGTCACCTTATTGTGCCTTCGAAGAATGACGCTCTCCCGGTTTCAAAAGCTCGCGCTCGCATTTCTCTGGGGCTACTGTTTGCTGATGCTCGCGTGGCTGTTCCTGCCGGTTCCTGGCGCCCTGGTAGGCCTGTTCGGCATGGACAGAGTCCCGCCTACCCGTTCTTTGCACGCCTTGGGCCTTGCCAATGTCGCCATCGTCTCGATCTCAATGGCCGCCATGCGAAGGCGAAGTGCCGGCGAGCGGCGCCCGTTCTCGCGGATTGCTTACTTCGACGTGGCTAGCTGCGTGTTTCTCGTTTTTCTCTTTGTGCTGGAGGCTACCAATCGAAACTTGGGATCCTACTTTTCGCCGCCGGCGATTGTGGCTTCCTCTGCCGCTGCCATGATTCTGGTCATGCTGATTCTCACCGGACGCAAGCTTGCCCTCGCGCTCGCCCTGGTTTTGCCACAGGCTATCGCCTTTGGCTCTGTCAACCCGATAGAGCGTGGGCTGCAAGTCTTCACGTCCTCCGGGCTATACAAGTTCGTGCAATCCCGGCCGCGGCTATTGAGGGGGAAATGGATTGTATTCGCCGATTCATTTATTCGCTCTAGCTTCTTCAGGGCGGTTGGATGTGACGTTTATACGGGAATGCGTTTCCTGCCGGACTTGGATCATTTCTCGCTGTTTGCCGCGCGAGGCCTGAATCCAGAGATTCTGAACAGATTGGGATATCTGGTTGCACATCCGGTAGGCCAGGAGGAGACGCCTGCGTTCAAGCTGCGCGTCGAAGGAGTAGTCGAATGGGAGGTCGCTCCTTCCGATGCTTTACTTCGCCAGCTTGGAATCAAGTACGCAGCCTTTGACCAGGAACCAACTCCCGCCGTTTCGTCGAATCTGATCGCTCTGTCAGACGGCCCGATCGACGGTTTCTGGCTGTACCAGCTTCCTTAAATGCCCGTCCAACGGATAACCAACGCAGCCGCCACGCCGCCGGTGATCGGCCCCAAGATAGGCACCCACGCGTAACTCCAGTCGGAGCTGCCTTTGCCCGCGATCGGCAGGAACGAATGCGCGAGGCGCGGACCGAAATCGCGCGCGGGATTGATGGCGTACCCGGTGGTCGCTCCTAGCGACAAGCCGATGCTCCAGACCAGCGCTCCCACCAATACCGGACCCAGGCCCGGCGCCACGCCGCCTGGAGCCAACCGGTGCGAGACCAGCGACGAAGCGACCAACACCAGCACAAATGTGCCGATCACTTCGCTCAAGAAATTGCTGGCAGGCCGCCGGATCGCCGGAATTGTCGAAAAGCATGCCAGCTTTTTGCCAGCATCCTTTGTCGGTTCCCAGTGGGGAAGGAAAAGCAGCCAGACCAGGAACGCGCCCAGCATGGCGCCCAATATTTGCGCTGGTATGTAGGTGAGCAAGCGTTCCGGATGCCCCGTCATCAGAACCGACGCTACGGTGAACGCGGGATTCAGATGCGCATCCGTGTCGCCGATGGAAATGGCCACGGCGACGCCCGCGAAAACGGCCAGACCCCAGCCGGTGGTGATGGCCATCCACCCGGCGTTTTCCGCTTTCGATCCCGCGAGCAAAACACCACCGACCACACCATTGCCCAACAAAATAAGGACCGCAGTCCCGATAAACTCACCCAGAACGGCTGCATCTAAATGCATACAGGGCAGCGACCGCCTTTCTATGTCACGTTATCCGGCCCATATATAGGCCTCTGCTACTTTACGAAAAGCTGCAATTTGATTCTGTTCCCAGGCCGCATCGCGCCCGAGTTCGCGGCTCAGGAGGCGCGCGGTAAGCGGCGCGGCCTCGATGCTGGCTCGCGCATCCAGGAACAACGCGCGCGTGCGCCGCGCCAGCACATCTTCCACGCAGCGCGCCATTTCATAACGCGCCGCCCAGGCAATTTCTCCCTGCCGGAAGGGGAGCCGCGGATGCAAAGGCTGGTCTAGCGCGGAATCTTCCTTCATCAGGCACTTCAGCAGCGGCAGGTCCGCTCCATATACGTGCTGCCATTCGTCCGGCGCTTCCGATTTTTCGATCCAGCCGTGCAAGCGCAAGTTCGCCGTCCTCGATGCCGAAGCCGCAAGCCCCGCCAAAGGCCCGGCTCGATCGATCACATCCTCGGCCATCTGGCGGTATGTGGTCCACTTGCCGCCGGTGATCGTGATCAACTTCGAGTTTGAAATCAGAATCGTATGGTCGCGCGAAATGGCCGCCGTACTCGAAGCATCCGCTTTCGCTACTAATGGCCGTTGGCCCGACCACACGCTCAAAATTTCGCCAGGCTCCGGCCGCCGCCCGAGGAATTTCTCGATGTGCCGCACCAGAAACCGGCGCTCGTCGAGCAGGGCGCGCGGCTCATAGCTCGCCTCAGGAACCGGATCGTCCGTCGTTCCCACCACCAGGCGCTCGTGCCACGGAATCGCGAAGAGCACCCGGCCGTCCGAGGTGCGTGGAATCATCAAGGCCGCATCGCCCGGCAGAAACTCGCGCGGCAAAACGACATGACTGCCTTGGCTGACGGTCACGATCTTGTTCGTTTGCGGTTCGTCCATGCGGCGCAAATCGTCGGAGAAAATGCCGGTGGCATTGATCACCGCTCTGGCCGCGCATTGGATTCGCGCGCCCGTTTCGCCGTCTTCCACGGCTACTCCCGTTACCTTGCCGTTCCGTTTGAGCAGGCCGGCAACGCGCGCGTAGTTGAGCGCTATGCCGCCCGCATCGAAGAGCGTTCTCAAAAGCGTAATCGCGAAGCGCGCATCGTCGAACTGCCCGTCGTAATAGAGGATTCCACCTTTCAGGCTGTCGCGGCGCAAAGTAGGCAAGGCCTTTTCGATCCGGCTCTTCGAGAGAATGCGTGAGCGTCCCAGCCCTTCTTTTCCGGCCAAAACATCGTACAGCATCAACCCGGCGCCGTAGAATGGAAATTCCCAAAACGCATAAGCAGGCACAAGGAAGGCGCGCCGATGCGCCAGGTGCGGTGCGTTGCGCAGGATTCGCCCGCGTTCGCGGAGCGCTTCGAGCACCAGTTTCACGTTGCCTTGCTGAAGGTAGCGCACTCCACCGTGAACCAGTTTGGTGCTGCGGCTCGAGGTCGCTTTGGCAAAATCCCGCGCCTCGAGCAGTAGCGTGCGATAGCCTCGCGAGGCCGCCTCGACGGCTGTCCCCAAACCCGTGGCGCCGCCGCCTACAACCAGGATGTCCCACTCCGCGGTTGCGCCCATTTCGCGCAGGACATCTTGCCGGTTCAGGCGATTTCCCACTTTCCGGCACGCTCCAGGGCCCGCCGCCAGCCCGCCTGCCGTTGCAGCCGCTCCGCTTCTTCAATTGCCGGAGCAAAGCGCCGTTCTGCCGTCCATTGGCTGGCGATGCTTTCCTCGTCGGGCCAAAATCCAACCGCCAGTCCGGCCAGATAGGTCGCGCCCAGCACCGTCGTTTCCGGGTTCGCGGGACGCGTGACCGGCACGCCCAATAAATCGGCCTGAAG
The DNA here is from genome assembly GCA_036501045.1 of Bryobacteraceae bacterium. Lineage (GTDB taxonomy): Bacteria > Acidobacteriota > Terriglobia > Bryobacterales > Bryobacteraceae > Bog-105. The sequence goes on along the minus strand of DASYAX010000296.1, from coordinate 2,590 downwards.
CTGCATCAGCATATTATTCCGTGCCGCTCCTCCATCGACGCGCAGTTCCTTTAACGGCACTCCCGCGTCGGTCTGCATGGCCTCGAGAATGTCCGCTACCTGAAACGCAATGCCTTCGAGCGCGGCACGCGCCAGATGCGCCCGGCTCGCTCCGCGCGTCAATCCGGTGATCGTGCCGCGCGCATACTGGTCCCAATGCGGCGCGCCCAGCCCCGAAAATGCCGGCACAAAATAGACGCCGGCGGTATCCGGAACGCTGGCCGCCAGTTCTTCAATTTCCGCGGCGCTGCGGATGATCTGCAGCTCGTCGCGCAGCCATTGCACCACGGCTCCCGCAATGAACACGCTGCCTTCGAGCGCATAGCAGGTCCTCCCCTTGACCCGCCAGGCGATGGTGGTCAGCAGTTTATTCCGCGACATCACCGGTTTATCGCCGGTGTTCAACAACATGAAGCTGCCGGTTCCGTAGGTGCACTTCACCATTCCCGGCTGCATGCACATCTGCCCGAACAACGCGGCATGTTGATCGCCGGCGATCCCGGCAATCGGCACGCCGGCGAGGGATCCGGTGGTCTTGGCGCACACCTCGCTCGAACTCACCACTTCGGGTAAGATCGCCCTGGGGATTTCGAGCAGGGCCAGCAGCTCGTCATCCCATTGCTGGGTGTGCAGGTTCAGCAGCATGGTGCGCGAGGCGTTGGTCACGTCCGTTACGTGCCGCGCACCCCCGGTCAACTTCCAGATCAGCCAGCTATCCACCGTGCCGAATGCCAGCTCACCGCGCTGCGCCCGCTCCCTCGCGCCCGCCACGTTGTCGAGCAGCCAGCGAATCTTACTGCCCGAAAAATACGCATCGATCACCAGTCCGGTCTTCTGCTGAATCAATGCTTCGTGGCCCTGCTCGCGCAGCCGGTCGCAGAAGCCGGAGGTGCGCCGGTCCTGCCACACGATGGCGTTGTAGATGGGTTCACCTGTTTTGCGGTCCCAGAGGATAGTGGTCTCGCGCTGGTTGGTAATGCCGATCGCCGCTAGCGAATCGGCCTTGGCGTCCACCTGCGCCAGCGCCTCCATCGCCACGCCGAATTGAGACGACCAAATCTCTACCGGATCGTGTTCCACCCACCCCGGTTTTGGAAAGATTTGCCGGAAGGGCGTCTGTGCCAACCCGTGGACATGGCCGCCTTGCCCCAGCAGCAGGGCACGCGAGCTGGTGGTTCCCTGATCTAGCGCGAGGATGTACTTCACCGTACAAAAGCGTATCAAGAGCGCCCCTCTAGAATGAGAAAGCGGCGCATGCTGACTAACGATCCAGAGGATTCGAATGTTGTCGCTCCGGAGTTGACGGAGAAGCAGCGGGAGGAGGCGGAGGAGCGCACCTCGGTCAGCGTCGACGTGGTGCACGAGGCCATCCGTCACGACGGCGAAGAGGAGCTGAAGCGGCCCGTCTCGGCGCTTGCCTGGTCGGGACTCGCCGCCGGTCTATCGATGGGCTTCTCGTTTGTAGGTCAAGCGTTATTGCGGGCCTATTTGCCCGACCAGCCCTGGCGTCCGCTGCTCGTGAACCTCGGCTATCCGGTCGGGTTCTTGATCGTGATTATCGGCCGGCAGCAGCTTTTTACGGAGAACACCCTCACGGTGATCATCCCGCTGCTCGCCATGCGAAATGTCGCGACACTGGTCCGGGTTCTGAAGCTATGGACCGTGGTGCTCGCCGCCAATCTCCTCGGAGCCCATATTTTTGCCTGGGTGATCGGCAACACGCCTATGTTCCGGCCGGAAGTGCAGAACGCCATGCTCGAGCTCGCGCAGCATGCGATGAAGTTGACGTTCGGCGCGGCGATTTTGCGCGGCATATTTGCCGGTTGGCTGATCGCGATGGTGGTTTGGATGCTCGGCGCGACCGACACGGGACGCACTGGCATCATCGTAGTTCTCACGTACCTGGTCGGTTTGGCCAACTTGACTCACGTCGTCGCCGGGGCCGTCGAGGTGCTCTTTCTACCCATGGTTGGCGCTCAAAGTTGGGTCAGCGTGGTTTGGGTATACTTGCTTCCGACGCTGATCGGCAATGTGATCGGCGGCGTTTCTCTAACTGCCGCGCTGAATCACGCACAAGTCGTGGCGGGCATGGCTGCCAGAAAAAGAAAACGAATTCTTATGCCCTAAAATCGGCTGGGCGATCGCGTTATCCGATCCTGCCTGCCAACGGGCTGCTCGCCACCGCATATTCGCGCTTTGCCATGCGTCCGGCCAGGAACGCCACGCGCCCCGCCTCGACCGCTAACCGCATGGCGTGCGCCATCTGTTCGGAATCTTCCGCTTCGGCGATGGCCGTGTTCAGCAGCACGCCGTCATAACCCAATTCCATGGCGACGGCGGCATCGGAAGCGGTGCCGACGCCCGCGTCCACGATGAGCGGAACTTCAGTAATAGCTTCCCGCAAGATTTTGAGGTTCGTTACGTTCTGAATGCCCAGGCCGGAGCCGATGGGCGCCGCCAGCGGCATCACCGCCGCCGCGCCGGCATCGATCAGCTTGCGCGCATTCACCAGGTCGTCGGTAGTATACGGCAAAACAACGTAGCCTTCCCG
>DASYAX010000295.1:0-8916 GCA_036501045.1 Bryobacteraceae bacterium | reverse complement strand
GCCTCAGCGGCCGACGTGCCCTGCGGACCGCCAAAGCGCTCCAGCTCTTGCTCATAGGTATCGAACAGGAGTTTGAACGAGAGCCCATCGGAAAGCAGCTCGCCAGCCCAGTTACAGATCTGGCTGAAAACGTGTCCAGTGAGTTGCGCGGGCGAACCGTGAAAACGCAGCCGGATGTGGGGCTCGGGATCGGCATAACGGATGAAAAACCAGGCGTCCGCCCAGCCCGCCGCAAGAATATTGTCCGCCAAGGTGAGCATGGATGGGATGACGTCATCTTGCAGATTGTTCGGGCAGTAAATTTTTGCGAAGAGCCATTCGCTGCCGGGCGGATAAGCGCGTTGGGCAGGCGGATGAAAGCCGTTGCGCGAAACGGCCGGCGGAGACGCTGCTTCCGCAGGCGGTTGGAGCACTAAGGACACAACCAGCTCGCTGTAGTAGTGTCCTTCCGCTCCTTGCAGCCACGTCTCGTCGAGGGCCGGCAATACTTCCTCTACCACCAGCGATTGTCCTTCCTTTAGCTTTTGGAGCTCGGCTTTCAACTCGGCGGCTTGCGAATCCTGGCTGAGGTCGAGGATCAGCCGATTGTCACCCGCGCTCAAGCTGATGTAGCGCGACACGTCCCATTCGGCTTGCCATTTCTGAAGACCCTCCGCTTGAAATTTGTCTTTGCCGATGCGCCATTGGGCTGGGCGCAATATGACCGCGCCCGATTGCACCCGAGGCAAATATTCGAAGCTTTCGGCGGGACCCCAATCGAAGGAGCTGAAGCTCGCTTTGGCATCGCCGGCCAACTCTGTTAAAAAGCGCACGACCGGCGGCGCGTTGTAATAGCTGAGCATGTGACCGGAGGAGAATCTCACACGTGTGCCGCCAGCCGGCCAGCGAACATAGAAGCGTCTTTGATCGACTCCGACGAGTAGCTCATCGAGCGGAATTACTTTGGCAGCCGGGACGCCGGGAGTGACACCGACGGCGACCTCGTAAGCACGGATAGCCGGCCGAATTACCACATTCGCCAAACGAGAGTTCACGGGGAGATAGACGAGTTCGGCCCCGATCTCGCCGGATGCATGCGCTTGTTCGGCGCGAGCCGTTTGTTCGAGAGCCTCCCGGCCATCGGGACCAATCAAGTCGGCGAAGCGTGCCAGATTACGGCCGGCGGCCGGCGCTCCCAGATTCGGTCCGATCACAATCGAAAAATCGCCCCGGTCGATGGCCTCCGCCGATGAGGCGGCAATCAGAATGTTTAGATCCAAGGAAAGAGGCGCCGTCTGCGCATTCGGCTTCCAGGTTTCGAGTTGCGCCAGACGTTTATCATCGAGCTCGACGGTCCTTTGACGATCGCGCAGAGCACCGCAGGCAAGCTGCAGTAACGTCTGGCTGCGCAGCGCGGCTTTGGCGGGATCGGGCGCGACTAACGCGTAATTGTAGGTCGAGGGGGGACCGAGACCGCGATGAGGATGGAGCAATTCCAGGACCGGGACCTCGCGCTCCTGCCCATACTTGTTCAAAAACTGTTGGCGGTAGGGGGCAAGCGAGGCCAGGCCGCGCGGGGCAGGCGAAAGCCGCAATAAAAGCTCGGCCGCTCGCGCCGCTTCTTGCGCCACGCGATCGACGATTACGCCTTCCATCGACATTGCCATATCCTGCTGCACCGGAGCCGGCTGCGAACCGTCGAGAGGAAGTTCGGCGGCGGCGAGCACCGCGGCGAAGCTCGACTCTCCCCCGTCCGCAACGTCATCCCAGCGCGTGGCCGCAGCTAGTAGGGAGTTAAGTTTCGTCAGAGCCTGCGCTGCTTCGGGAACAGACGCCAACCGTTCGGCGACATACTTGGCCGGATTTTCCGAAGTGAGCGGCGGCCGCAGATCGCTTACCAGGAACGTTTGTTCGGAGAGCTGATCCAACAGTTTCTCAACCTTTTCCGCGGTAGCCGAAGCGGAAGCCTGGCATATGCGCTCGACGAGTTCCGGGTAAGATATGGGCGTTCGCGCAAGCGCTAGCGCTCGCATAACCACCGGAGTGGCCCGCAGCGAGACGGGAACGCCTGTTCCGGTGGAATCCAGATGAGCGCGGCCCGCCTCAAACGTGATTAGTGGATTGACGGTCAGCTTCAACCGCTTTCTGACGGCGGCGTCCGATTCGAGGGGCAGAACCAATTTCATGAGCCAAGCCATGTCGGGACGGGTTCGAGTGCGGGCTGAGGTGGACCGAACCCGGATGTCTGTATTTGCGCCAAACCGGGCGACCGCCACGCCGGCGAACAGACCATAGGGGGTCGGCCGGGTGGACATGCGAATCAAATAGCGAAGAAGCTTGGCGCACATGCGCTCCGCGTCGCGCTTGGTCAGCGTCCGGGCTTTGAAGCGCTCGATGGCGCCGACGAGGGAGGCGCTGCCGATCGATAAAGCGCGCCGGACGCGGAGGTCCTCGAGCAGACTGAATGGAAACTCCGGGTTGGCGAGATCGAGATAGCGCTCGACGGGCAGAAGCGGCGCCCGAAGCAACGCGGAAGAGCTGGGCTGGTACAGCAACGCCGCCGCGGCGGGGGCTTTAGCCAGAGCAGCCTTGGCCGCGAGTTTTACCGCAGGTTTCACGAAAGGAGAAACAGCCTGTCCCAAGTTGGTTCAACGCCCGTCGAGGCCGCGAGCAAGACCAGCGCAACACCGGGGGCTCCGTCCAACAGGCCCGGTTGTTCGATCTCATGATCGCCGATTTCCATGTTGCGGAACCCGAGCAGCGAATCGGGTTGAAAGTGACCGAGTATTTGTTCGACCAGCTTGCTGATCTCGCCCGAAAAGAGGCCGTCGCCCAGATCGTGGCGAAAGCGCAGCGCAACGGAAAGGAGGCCAGCGACGCCGTGGCAAAACGTCGGGGAGTTAATGTGACGTTTGGCGATCGGGCGGCGGAAGACCGCCTGCATGGCGGAGACCGCCAGTTCGCGAAGGTCGTCGCGATCCAAGGCCTCGCCAGCCAGCAGAAGAGAGCGCGCGATTCCGGGGCTGCCGTAACACCAGGCGCAACGGCTGGGTCCGTCGGGAGCATCGGTGGGGCTGGCGGGAACGAGGGTTGAGGAGCCGTTATCGTGTTGTGAGACTAGCGGCACGGCGGTCGGCCAATTCACGCCCCACTCGTCATCGAAGCGCTGTTGTGAGATCCAGCCCGCGGCATGGGCAATCGCTTCCGTTAATCCGGGGGCTGCCGAGCCGGCGAGATGCGCGAGCGCAAGAAAGGCAAGCGGTCCAGGGATGCCGTGGGCCAAGCCCAAATTCAGGTTGCCGTACGGATAGACCTCGGCCATTCTTCCATCACCCACAAGTTCACAAGGCGTGTGCCAGCGAAACGGTGGCGTGTCGTCCAGGCAAAGCTCTACTAACGCTTCGATAACGACGTGGAGTGCTTCCGAGATTGCCGGCTCATTGCGCCGGCAAAGGAGATACGCGCCCACTCCGCTAAGACCGGAAATGGCATCGAACTCTCCGACGTTCATGCCATGATGACGGTGGATATTGCGTGCCGAGGCGAGGGAGCGAGGGGCGATGACGTCATCAAATTCGGCAAGCAGGCGCTGGTAACGCGAGCCGCTGCGCGACAGTTGCCAGGTAGCGAAGGCGAGACCGCTCAAACCGGAGAAAAGACCAATCGGAAGTTGTGAGTAACCGGCGGCATCGCGAGCGGCGAGTTGTAGATGCTCGCGACCTACGCGATCCCAGTGCTCGCCGGGACGGCAGGCGTCGAGATAGCTCCATAAAAGAGCCAGTCCCGTGTAGCCCTGGGCCATGCTGTACGGGATCCAGTGCGTGCCTCGCGGCAAGGTGGTTTCACGGAGCGCTTCCGCAGCGGCTTGCTCCACACGTTCGACGAGACTCAGCCGGTCGGCGACAAGCAGAGCTTTTTTTAAGGCTTCGGCAGCGAGGCGACCGCTGAGAGCTGGTTCCCAACAGCAATTAACATTTTTTAGCGCCGGCATGCGGGTTGATTGCCGCAGGTAACGTGCGTACAGGCCACGGTTTCGATCGGACAATTGGGCGGGCAGGTTGGCCCCTTGCACTTGGTCGCGCAGGTGTGGCAGGTGTTGGCGCAGGTCGCGGCACAAGTGTTCGCACAGGTAGCCGCACAGGTATTAGCGCAGGTAGCCGGGCAGGTATTAGCGCACGTATTGGCGCAGGTATTGGCACAGGTGTGCTGCTTGCAGCGGGTCTGGCAAGTGTTTGCGATGGTCGGCTCGCCGCAGCCGTCGGTCGGGTGATGGCAGTCCGCCGTGCACCCCTCGCTAGCGCAGCCTTCGGTTTCGTTTGGACACTCCGCGGCGCAGGTAGTGCCGTCTTCGGTTCCCTCGCAAATCTCCTTCGGTGTGATCTTGCCCGCACCGAGCCGAATATCGAGGTCGAATTCGTCCTCGGCGGCACGGGTATTCACGCGGGTGCTCGCGATCGCAGCATTTTTCTTGACCGACACGCGCGTGCCGCCGAGCCGACCAAACGGGGACTGATCCGCGGAGAGCTCTTCGAAATCGAGGATATCGGATTCCGCAATTTCGAGGCGCCGGCTCATGTCAAGGGACGGATAGAGGAGCCATTGACCCTCTTTCGCGCTGCGGCTCACCAGGCCCACGAGCGACAGAACTCCATCGCTATGACCTCGGCCGCTTTTCAAATAAGTTGGTAATACATCTTCGAGCGGCAACACGAAGGGCAGCTCGGGGTATCCACTACCGCTGGTCATCTTGACCTCCCTATCTCAACTTGGAATATCTGATTCACGCCTCGAAATCATATCTCCGCGCGCGCAAAAATAAAAGGAAAAATTGAGCAACTCATTCTCCTCCCGTAGAAATACCGGCATGCGGTTACTGGGTAGCCTGATAAATCACGCAAAGATTCGTTCGCGCGATCACCCGGTATCCTTCGAGCCAGCGCCGCAGTTCCGGATACACACCCGGCCGCAGAGCGGGATTCAGAGGACCGAGGCCGTCCACGATAAAGGCCGGATGAGATTTGACGAGTTCAGCGCGATTCCGGGCGGCGGGACCACCGTAGACTGCGGTGGTTGCCGAAAGGTGGCGATCGGCCGGCACGCCAGTGAGAGGCTGCGAATCCCAAAATCGGCTGCCCGAAGTCAGGCGCGTGTAGACATATAAATCGGGACGATAACCCCAGACAAACAACGTGTCGCCGGAGCGGGCTAGAGCGCGAATCTGGGCGCCGGCTCGTTGGCTATCGAGATCCATCGCCACGTCAGACCAGTGCGGCTCGCGGTGCGAGAGATCGTCGCTGGCCAGCATGAAATAACGCGGCGCGAAGCGAATAAACGGTATAAGCAGAAGGGCAGCAACGCTTGCCCAGGCCAGCTTAGGGCGCTGCTCGAGAGCGAGCGCAATGCCTCGCGAGGCGACGATCACGAGCGGCGGCAGGACTTGCAGAAAATAGCGGGGAGCGAAATGATTGCCAAGGCAGATGGCTGCGAAAGATAGCGCGAGCCAAGCCGCCAGCTTCAGGCGATCTTTGTTATTGAAGCGTGAAAATGCGAACGCCGCAGCTAGCGCGAGAATAGCGTGAAAGCCCAACCAGCCGCCGATACGCGCGAGATCGAGTTCGAGTGAGTGGGCTGACGGTGCACCCTGGGCGTACAGTAATCCCCAGCGCCAGACCTGTTCATAGAATCCGGCCCACGCTTTGGCGACGGTTAGCCAGACGGAGAAGGCCAGTAGTGGAGCGGCAAAACCGGCCAGCAGCCAGGGCAATTCAGCGACCAGCCAAATCGCGCAAACGGCAAGGACGAACGCCGCTTTCACATTGATCAACAATCCGATTCCACAAAAGAAACCGGCCCAGACGGGTCTGCGCTGCCGCGCGAAATAGATGGCGGCGAGATGCGGCGCTAACAATAAGGCATCCGGCGCGAACGGGATAACGGCGGCAGGTAAATAGAAAGTCGTGAAAAAGGCGAGCAACAAGCCGGCCCAACGGCCCTCCCGATCGCCCCACCAGGCGTGAGCCAGGCGATAAGCCGTCCACGAGGCGAGCACGACATAGGCGGCATCAAGCAAGCGCAAACACCAGCCCGAATAGCCGCCGACAATCAAGTAGTAAATGGCGGACAGTGGCGGTTTGTCGTACCAGAAATCGCGATAGGGAACTTCGCCATGCAGGATCTTGATGGCGGCGGCGAGATGGTAGTCCTCATCGGACCAAAGCAGATGCGCATGGCACAGGCGGAGGCAGGCAAGCACGATCAACGCACACCACCAAAGGTACTTTGGCGGCGAACGTAGGGAGGCTGCCTCCATTCAACGCGTATGATAGGACATAGCGATGAAAGGACGTAGAAATACGGTCAATCCGGGGCAATGAGGACGCTGCAGACGGTAGAAATTTCAAAGTCTTACAGCGGCCGCCGGGTGGTGGATAACGTCAGCGTACGAGTAGAACAAGGCGAAGTGGTCGGGTTGTTAGGCCCAAACGGCGCGGGGAAAACGACTTCGTTCTATATCATCGTCGGCCTGATCAGCCCCGAATCGGGCGATGTTCTGCTCGACGATCATCCGATCACCGACTTGCCGATGTACATCCGGGCGCGCCGCGGGGTCAGCTATTTACCTCAGGAGCCATCGGTTTTTCGCAAGCTGAGCGTGGAAGACAACCTCATGGCGATTTTACAAACGCTGCCACTGAACGGCCGGGAGCGTCGCGAGCGCATGAAAAATCTGATCGGCGACCTCGGTCTCGAGACGGTGCGCCACAGCAAGGGCTACATGCTTTCCGGCGGCGAGCGGCGGCGCGTGGAAATCGCGCGTTCGCTGGTGTTGCAGCCGGACTTTATTCTGCTTGACGAGCCTTTCTCCGGCATCGATCCCATCCAGGTGCTGGAGTTGCAGCGCATCATTGGCGATTTGAAGAACAAAGGAATCGGGATACTTGTGACCGACCATAACGTGCGCGAGACGCTGGCCGTCACCGATCGAGCGTACATTATCAGCAGCGGACGCATTTTTCGCGCCGGCTCGCCCGACTCGCTGGGCCGGGACCCGGAAGTGCGCCGTATTTATCTGGGTGAGAATTTCTATTTTCCACCCGTTCTCGCCAGCTAGCAGGGCCTAAGGCTTTTCGCCCGAAAAAACGGCCCAAAACCCGATTTTCCTTACTCTTCGCAGCCCTCTCGCGGTGTTAAACTGAAGCCGAATGGGATCGCTGTCGCAACGACTGCACCTCGGCGTGCACCAGAAGCAAATACTCACGCCGGGGCTCGTGCAGATGGTCACCGTCCTGCAACTCAATCGCCTCGAGTTGAAGGACATGATCCTGAACGAGATCGCGGAAAACCCGGTACTCGAGGAATCGACGGAAGCAGGCGAAGAACTCACGCCGGCGGAATTGCAGTCCTTGCTCGAACGCGAAAATCGGGCAGACCCGGCCGATGCGGCCATATTGGAGAACGTTGGACAGCGCGAAGCGATGCAGTCGTTCGACGGAAGCGTGGATGGCGATACTCCGGTCGATGGGGCGGCAGCCGGAAACGCGCCAGACGCGGCTGCGTTGGCAACGGCGCCGGAGGAACCCGCCAAGAGCGAGACCGATCCATTTGACGAGATCGATTTTGGCAGTTTCTTTGACGAATATCTCGATCCGGGGTTCAAGAGCCCTGCGTCGGAATCGATCGAAAAGCCTTCTTTCGAAACCTTCCTCTCCTCTCCGGTCACACTGGGGGATTATCTGCAGTCGCAATTGAGCGTTTCGGTTTTGCCGGAGGCCGTTCGCCAAGCCGCCAACAGCATCATCGGCAACCTCGAAGAGAGCGGTTACCTGACCACTCCGCTGGAAGAAATCGCCGTGGCCGAAGGACTCAGTCTGGCCGAGGTTCAAGCCGGGTTGAAAGCGGTACAGTCGCTCGATCCGACCGGGGTTGGCGCACTATGTTTGCGGGAGTGTATGCTGCTGCAGCTCGAAGCACGCGGCGCGCGCGATTCGGTTGCCTGGAAGATCGTGCAGGATCATCTGAAGCTGCTCGAGAGCAGGCAACTCGGCCAGCTCGCGAAAGTGCTGGGCCGGCCGGTTGAGCACATCCAGATCGCTATTAATGTAATCCGGCATTTGGACCCGGCCCCGGGCTTGCGTTATTCGGGCGGCGGCGCGCGCCAGGTAGAACCGGATGTCTATATCTCGAAGGAAGGCGACGATTACGTCATCACTTTGAACGATGACGAAATCCCGCAACTACGCTTGAACGGCGAGTACAAGCGGATGGTGGACCGCGAGCAAGAGCCGAATAAAGATGTTCGCAATTACGTCAAAGAGCGTTATGCTTCGGCGCTGCAATTGATCAAGAATATCGAACAACGGAAGCAGACGATCTTGCGTGTAGTCCAATCCATTGTGCGGCGCCAGAGCGATTGCCTGGAAGGCGGCATTGACAACCTGAAGCCGATGATGATCAAGGAAGTTGCCGAGGAGATTGGCGTGCACCCGTCAACTGTGAGCCGCGCGGTCGCAAACAAATACGCACATACGCCTCAAGGCGTGTTCGAGCTCCGTTACTTCTTCTCGGAGGCCGTGCAAGGTCCCTTGGGCAGCGCAACTCCGCTATTGATTGTCAAAAGACGGGTCAAGAAAATGATTGACGATGAGAATACTGCCCATCCGCTAACGGACGAGCAAATCACGGCCCGGCTGCAGGCTGAAGGCATTCAAGTGACCCGGCGGACGGTGGCGAAATACCGCGAGGATATGAAAATTCCTTCGACACATCAGCGGCGCGTTCGCGCCTAATTTAGTGCCGGGGAGCGGATTTTCCGCAGGCTTCGACGAGAGAGGCAAAATGAAGCTCATTGTTTCGGGTAAAACCAAGGAATTTACTCCAAAACTCGAGGAAAAATTCAGCGCAAAGCTTGCCAAGCTAAGTAAGTTCATTGAGCGCCGC
>DASYAX010000294.1:0-10558 GCA_036501045.1 Bryobacteraceae bacterium | reverse complement strand
TTCGATTACCAGTATGGTGTTCCCCAGATCCACCAACCGCTGAAGCACATCCAGCAGATGGCGTATATCTTCGAAGTGCAGGCCGGTGGTTGGCTCATCAAGCAGATAAAAGGTCCGACCCGTTTGCCGCTTACTCAGTTCCTTTGCCAGTTTGATGCGCTGTGCCTCGCCGCCCGAAAGCGTCGTCGACGATTGGCCCAAATGGATATAGCCGAGTCCCACTTCGCTCAGGGTTTTGAGCTTGGCGTGTACCTGCGGAATGTTGGTGAGCAGTTCTAGCGCGTCCTCGACGTTTGCCTCCAAGAGATCCGCAATGCTTTTGCCCTTGTACTTCACCTGCAGCGTCTCCAGATTGTAGCGGCGGCCGCGGCAGATGTCACAAGTAACGTAGACGTCCGGCAGGAAGTTCATTTCGATGCGCTTCTGGCCGTCGCCCTGGCAAGCCTCGCATCGTCCGCCCTTCACGTTGAAGCTGAAGCGTCCGGCTTTGTAGCCACGTTCCCGTGATTCCGGCAGCATGGCGTACAGCTCGCGAATGGGCGTGAAAACTCCGGTGTAGGTCGCCGGGTTCGAGCGCGGCGTTCGACCAATTGGCGATTGATCGATCTCGATCACTTTGTCGATATGTTCCAATCCGGCGATCGAATCGTGAACGCCGGGTTCCTGGCTCGATCCGTACACTTCCTTGGCCAAAGCGCGATAGAGAATATCGTGAACCAATGTCGATTTGCCGCTTCCGGAAACCCCCGTGACAACTATGAAAGTTCCTAACGGAAAGTCAACGTCGACCTTCTTGAGGTTATGGTGCCGCGCGCCAGCTATCGAAAGCTTCAGCCCGTTTCCCGAACGCCGCACCAGCGGCGCGGGGATAGAGATTTTCCCGGAAAGATAGCTGCCGGTCAGCGATGCGGGAACCTTCATGATTTGGGCCGGACTACCGGAGCCGATCAAATCTCCGCCCAATCGTCCCGCGCGCGGGCCCAGATCGATTACGTAATCGGCGCGCTCGATCGTTTCGGCATCGTGTTCCACCACCAGAACCGTATTGCCTAAATCGCGCAGGTGATGCAGCGTATCGAGCAGGCGCCCGTTATCCCGCGGATGCAAGCCGATCGAGGGCTCATCCAGCACGTACAGCACGCCGCGCAATTTGGAACCAATCTGCGTAGCCAGGCGAATCCGCTGCGCTTCGCCCCCCGATAGCGTGGCGGAAGACCGATCCAGGCTAAGGTAATCCAGACCGACTCTGCACAAGAACTCGAGCCGATTCTGAATTTCCTCGACGACACGCGCTACTACTTTTAGTTCACGCTCGTTGAATTGCCAGCCGCGCACCAACGGCAGAGCGCGAGCAATCGGCATGCCGGTGAAACTGGCGATGGAAATCCCTTTTACTTTGACCGCCAGACTGGCCGGTTTTAGGCGCTGACCCTGGCAATCTGGGCAGGTGGTGGGAGACATGTACTCCATTAAGTATTCGCGATAGCCCTCGCTTGCCCGGCTGTAATTCTCGTCAAGAAGTTTGAGAATACCGGGAAACTGGCCGCTGCCGTACACCAGCAAATTGCGTGTCTTCTTAGGTAAGTCTTCAAAAGGAATCGACAAGTCGATCCGGCAGCTCGCAGCCACTTCATTCAGTGCCGAGGTCATGTAGGAAGAACTGGATCCCGGACCGAGACCTCCGTCCAACAGCGGCTTAGAAGGATCGGAAAGCACTTTCACCGGATCGAAAGCCCATGTACTTCCGACGCCGTGGCATGTTTCGCAAGCGCCGTACGGGCTGTTGAATGAGAAAGAACGCGGTTCAAGCTGCGGGATGCTAGTACCGTCGTTCGGGCACGCGAGCTTCTCCGAATACAACCGCTCGGGGCCACCGGTCACCGCCACGACCACGAGACCGTCAGCCCATTTGAGCGCCGTCTGAATGGAATTTTCCAAACGCTGCTCGATGCCCTTCTTGACCACCAAGCGGTCGATAACGACTTCGATGGTGTGATTCTTGCGCTTGTCCAACTTGACCGGTTCGTCCAACGGCTTCAACTCGCCATCGATCCGCGCCCGAAATCCTCCCTTGGCAATGGCCTCCAGTTCTTTTTTGTATTCTCCTTTGCGGCCGCGCGCAATCGGCGCAAGAATCATGATTCGCTCGTTCTGATGGAGAGTAAAAACCTGATCGAGGATCTGCGCCGGAGATTGCCGGGCGATTTCCGCGCCGCAAAGCGGGCAATGCGGAACACCCACCGATGCAAACAGCAGCCGCAAATAGTCGTAGATCTCGGTGACTGTCCCGACGGTAGATCTCGGGCTACGAGAGGTGGTTTTTTGCTCGATGGAAATCGCCGGACTCAGACCGTCGATGGAGTCTACCTCTGGTCTCTCCATCTGATCCAAAAATTGTCGGGCATAAGGTGAGAGCGTTTCCACGTAGCGCCGCTGGCCCTCGGCGTAGATGGTGTCAAAGGCCAAGGAACTCTTGCCCGAACCGCTCAACCCGGTAATCACCGTAAAGGTATTTCGCGGAATTTCGACGCTGATGTTCTTCAGGTTGTGCTGGCGGGCGCCGTGCACGGAGATACGGTCTAACATTTTCTGGGAGTGAGAACGGCTACTTCTATTCTCCTTCACCGCTTGCTGATACATTCTCTTCATACATGAATCGGCGAGATTTTCTTGGCACGACCGTTGCAGGGCTTGCGACCCTGGAACGGCTCTCTGGCGAAACGGCGCCTGCCGGCAGACAAATCTTTTCCATGAATCGGAATTGGCTCTACGGCGGACGTGCCATGGCGGGAGCTACCGCTCCGGACTTTAACGATGAAGGCTTTGCCAGAGTGACCCTCCCTCATGCCAACGTCATGCTCCCCTGGCACAGCTTCGATGATCACGCTTACGAATTCATATCCGTTTATCGCAGGCACTTCCGGGTTCCCGCTTCGGCAAAAGGCCAGCGAGTTTTCCTCGACTTCGAAGGAGCCATGACTGCTTCCACTGTCACGCTGAACGGACACAAATTCGAGGAGTACCGGGGCGGCTACACGCCCTTCTCTTTCGAAATCACACCTCATCTCAACTGGATGGGAGATAACGTGCTCGCCGTCGAAGTTGACTCAACGGAGCGACCCGATATTCCTCCCTTTGGCGGCAATATCGATTATCTGACCTTCGGCGGGATCTATCGCGAAGTCTCGCTTCGAGTGGTTCCGGGAACGTACATCGAGAACGTGTTTGCGCAACCTATGAACGTGTTGGCTCAAGATCGCACGCTCCTGGTTCGCTGCTACCTTGCCGGCGAGAAGACGACCGGCGGTACTCTGTCGGTCGAGTTGCGTGACGGTGATCGGGTCTTAAAGTCCGCAGCCGTGAAGTATAGGGGAAATTCATCCCCGCATGATGTCACCTTGACCGGGCTGGGCGACGTTGAGCTTTGGAGCCTCAAGACTCCGAAGCTGTATTCCATCGTCTGCAAGCATGCGACTACGGGACAGCCCGCCGACGAATTCCAGACACGCATTGGCTTTCGCGAGGCGCGCTTCACTCCGCGGGGCTTTTATCTCAATGGCGAGCATCTCAAGCTGCGGGGTCTGAACCGCCATCAAACTTTCCCCTATGTAGGGGGCGCCATGCCGGCCCGCATCCAGCGCCGCGACGCACAGATTCTGCGGAACGACCTCAAGTTGAACCTGGTGCGGACGTCTCACTATCCGCAATCCCGGCATTTCCTGGATGCCTGCGACGAGCTTGGTCTGCTGGTGTTAGAGGAGATCCCCGGCTGGCAGCACATCGGCGAAGATGATTGGCAAAATCTCGCCGTCCGAAACGTGGAGAAGATGATTCGCCGCGATTGGAACCATCCATCGATCATTCTTTGGGGCGTTCGCATCAATGAATCACAGGACAATCACAACTTCTACACGCGAACCAACCGCGTCGCGCATGAGCTTGATCCTTCGCGGCAGACAGGGGGCATTCGGTACTTATATAACTCAGAGTTACTCGAAGACGTTTTCACAATGAACGATTTCGGCTTTCCTCTTCGGCCTCCGAATCATCCGCTGTACCTCAACACCGAGTTCAATGGACATATGTTCCCGACGAAGCGTTTCGACCAGGTCGAGCGCGTCGCCGAACATACCCTGCGCCATGCGCGCGTTCACAATCAACTGGCATCGGACGACCGCTATGCCGGAGGAATCGGCTGGTGTGCATTCGACTACAACACTCACGGCAATTTTGGCTCGGGCGATCGCATCTGCTACCACGGCGTCAGCGATATCTTCCGCATACCGAAGGCCGCGGCCGGTTTCTATAAGTCGCAATGCGACCCAGCCGAAGAGATCGTAATCGAGCCTGGCTTTAATTGGTCTTCCGGCGACCATTCTTCCGCCGGCGGCCCCGGCATCGTCCCGGTGTGCTCGAACTGCGACCATCTCAAGCTTTACATCAAAGGCGTCCTAAAGACCGAAGCGGATCCTGACCGGGAAAACTATGGACATCTGCCGTACCCGCCTTTCATGGTCGATCTGAGTAACCTTCCTCTCAATCCATGGGGTGACCTTCGCATTGACGGATACATCGCCGGTAAACAGGTTCTCTCAAAAAGCTATTCGGGGAAGGGCATCGACGCGCAGCTCTTGGTCGAGCCGGATGACACCGAACTGCATGCCGATGGTATCGATGCGACACGTGTCCTTCTACGAGTCACGGATGAGTACGGCAACACCCAACAATTTGCCAGCGGCGCGATTCAACTTTCATTGGAGGGTCCGGGTGAGCTCATCGGTGAAAATCCGTTCGGGTTAGTCGGTGGGGCGGGAGCAGTCTGGATTAAGACGAAAGCGGCCGAGGGGACGATCAAGCTCACGGCGCGGCATCAATATCTGCCCGCGCGACAAATTGCGATAACAGTAGTAGCCGCTTCCGCTGAAGCCGTCTGACCGTTGGAGCAATGGCCAAAAACTTCAAAGACCTTTCCGAAAGAGAGATCCTGGCTCTGGCGATCACCCTCGAGGAGGAGGACGGCCGCATTTATGGAGACTTCGCGGAGAGCCTGCGCGAGAACTATCCGGCATCAGCCAAGTTACTTATGGAAATGCAGGCTGAGGAATCGGACCACCGTGCCAGCCTAATCGATCTCTATCGATCGCGCTTTGGCGATCACATTCCGCTGATCCGTCGCCAGGACGTGAAAGGCTTCGTTTCCCGAACGCCGGCCTGGCTGGTCTCTCCCATCGGCCCCAAGGCAGTCCGCAAATCCATCGAGGCCATGGAAACGGAGACTGGCCGCTTCTACACGCTCGCGCTGCAGCGAACCACCGACGCGTCAACCCGGAAGCTGCTGGGCGATCTTGCCGAGGCTGAGGCGCAGCACTCGGCTGCGGCCGACTTAATGGAGAAGGAACATCTCACGCCGGAAGCTCGCGCGAGCGAGGACGAAGCGTCAAGGCGAATGTTTCTCCTTCAAATCGTCCAACCTGGTTTGGTCGGTTTGATGGATGGTTCAGTGTCGACGTTGGCGCCGGTTTTCGCGGCCGCCTTTGCTACACACAAGAGTTGGGATGCGTTTCTGGTCGGCTTGGCGGCCTCGGTAGGCGCGGGTATTTCCATGGCTTTTGCGGAGGCACTTTCCGACGACGGCTCCTTAACTGGCCGGGGCCGACCGCTTGTCCGCGGAGTAGTGACCGGAATCATGACCACCACGGGCGGTATTGGCCACACGCTGCCATTCCTGATCGCCGATTTTCGTATCGCGATGACCGTGGCTATCGTGGTTGTAGCCGTCGAATTAGGCGCGATCAGTTGGATACGGCAGCATTATATGGAGACCCCGCTCATGCGGGCGGCTCTGCAGGTTGTCCTCGGCGGCGCACTCGTCTTTGCGGCCGGCATCATCATCGGCAATTCGTAATCAACGAGAGGAATGAATGGAGGGAAGATTGGCATTGATCGAATACGCGGAGGCAAGTCCGGAAGTCCGCGCGATTTATGACGACATCATGGCGGTTCGCAAAACGGACTGGATCAATAACTTTTGGAAAGCCCTTGCCGGAGAACCCGCGACGCTGCGACGCACCTGGGAAAGCATCAAGCAGATCATGGCGCCGGGCTCGCTTGATCCGTTAACGAAGGAATTGATTTATCTCGCGGTGAGCGCCACCAACCAGTGCCAATACTGCCTTGCTTCCCATACAGTCTCCGCCCGCGGCAAAGGCATGACCCCTGAAATGTTGGGCGAGTTGATGGCGGTAGTAGGGATGGCCAACGAAACAAACGCTCTCGCAGCCGGCTACCAGGTTCCTGTCGATGAGCAATTCAAGGCTCTTCCCTGATGAGGCGCTCGTCGCTACTCACATAAATTTAAACTATGCGGCTGGCCAGTATTGTCCAGACTTCACGTCAAATCGCGGAAACCACGAAACGCCTGGAGAAGACCACTCTGCTTGCCGCTCTGATGAAAAGTCTCAATCCGGAGGAAATCGAGACGGCGGCCGGCTTTCTTTCCGGGGTGCCTCGCCAGGGTAGGATTGGGATCGGTCATGCCACGCTCTATAATGCGCTGGGCTCGGCGGCCGAAGAGCCGACCCTCGAGATCCTCGAAATCGATCGCGTTCTCGAGCAGATCTCGACGACACGCGGCACTGGCTCCGAGCAGCGAAAACGCGCCTTGCTGAGCGGCATGTTCAACCGCGCGACTCACGATGAGCAGCAGTTTCTGGTCAGGCTTCTGGGCGGAGAACTCCGCCAAGGCGCGCTCGAAGGCATCCTGCTCGAAGCACTGGCTAAAGCTGCCGATCTGCCGGCGGAACGGGTTCGGCGAGCCGCTATGATGGCGGGCGGCGCCGCGGCGATTGCACGTACCGCTCTCGAACAAGGTGAGGCCGGACTTTCCCAATTCGATATTCAGCTTTTCCGCCCAGTGCAGCCGATGCTCGCCCAGACGGCCGAGGACACCGCGGCGGCGTTGGCGGAACTGGGCGAGGCCGCCCTCGAATATAAACTTGACGGCGCGCGCATCCAGGCGCACAAATCGGGCGATGAGGTTGTCGTCTATTCGCGCCGCGCAAACGATGTCACCCCCGCCGTGCCTGAAGTCGTGCAAGCGGTGCGCGCGCTGCCCGCGCAGAACCTCATTCTGGACGGAGAAGTTCTGAGCCTGTCCGCGGATGGCCGTCCGCAGCCATTTCAAGTTTCCATGCGCCGGTTCGGCCGCAAGCTTGACGTCGAGCGCCTGATGGCCGAATTGCCAATGACGCCCTTTTGGTTCGACCTGCTTTACCTGAATGGAGGGCCATTGGTTGACGAATCGCAGGAAAAACGTTTCACGGAACTGGCGCGGCTCGCGCCGTCGCAAAACATGATTCCCAGTCTGGTGACGGCGGATGCCGAGCGCGCCGAACATTTCCTACATGACGCTCTCGAGCGCGGCCATGAAGGCATCATGGCGAAGGCCCGCTCGAGCGGCTATGCGGCTGGCGCGCGCGGGCAAAGCTGGCTGAAGATCAAGCAAGCCCGCACGCTCGATCTGGTCATTCTCGCTGCTGAATGGGGCAACGGCCGGCGCCGCGGCTTTCTCAGCAACCTCCACCTCGGCGCGCGCGATGCCGAAAAGGGAGGCTTCGCCATGTTAGGCAAGACATTCAAGGGGCTGACCGACGAGATGCTCGTCTGGCAGACACAAGAGCTTCTCAAACTCGAAGTTGCCCGCGACGAGTATACCGTCTATGTCGAACCAAAGCTAATCGTCGAAATTGCGTTTAACGAAATTCAGGTCAGTCCTCGCTACGTAAGCGGTCTGGCGCTACGCTTTGCCCGCGTGAAGCGCTATCGCACCGATAAACGCGCCATGGAGGCCGACACCTTCGAAACCGTGCAACGCCTGGCCAGCTCAAACTCCTGAATTTCGCCTCTTGTTCACCGGCGGAAAGTCGGTTAGGTTAGAGAAGAACAAAAGGCGAATTGATGAACCTAATCCTTGACTTCGGATTGAACTCTTCTCCGGCGGGAACTCTAGCTGTTCAACCGGTTTCGGCCGTGCAATCGTTGGCGGCCCACTTCAGCGACTCCATGCAGCAGGACGGCTCGCCCGTCCGCGCCGTGCGGCATCAGCCCGCCAGACCTCCCCGATTTGCGGAGTTTCCGGATCAACTTTCTCCAGCGATTCGTTCGGCCGTTTCGGCGCGTGGCATCGAGAGCTTGTATTGCCACCAGGCCGCTGCCGTCAAACTTGCGCTGGAAGGAAAGAACGTAGTCGTCGTTACCCCGACCTCTAGCGGCAAGACGCTTTGCTATAACTTGCCAGTGCTCGAAACCCTTCTCGCCGAGCCGGCCGCGCGTGCTTTGTACCTGTTTCCCACCAAGGCATTGGCAGAGGATCAACGTCTGGAGCTGCAGCGCCTGAATGAGGCCCTCGGCAGTCCGTTCGCGTGTCATACCTATGACGGCGACACGCCGCAAGATGCCCGCCGCTCTATTCGCGACAAGGCGAACATCATTCTCACCAATCCGGACATGTTGCATACCGGCATTCTTCCGCACCATACGAAGTGGGCGAAGCTGTTTGAGAATTTGCGCTATTTCGTGATTGACGAGCTTCATTACTACCGCGGCGTTTATGGCAGTCATTTGGCCAACATCCTGCGCCGCCTGAAACGCATCTGCGAATTTTATGGTTCCAATCCGAAATTCATTTGCTGCTCGGCCACCATCGCCAATCCCAAGGAGTTGGCCGAATCTCTCACCGCGCAGCCTTTCGAAGTCGTGGCGGAGAATGGAGCTCCTTCGGGCGACAACTACTTCGTCTTTTACAACCCGCCGGTCATAAACCGCCAGCTCGGCATTCGCCGCAGCTACCTCCACGAATCACGCCGAATCGCGCTTGACTTCATTCGCCAGCAACAACAAACGCTGGTGTTTACCAATAATCGCTTGGCGACGGAAATCCTGACTACTTACCTTAAGGACGCCTGTTCGCAACTGCCCTTCTCACATGAGGCGGTACGCGGGTATCGCGGCGGCTATCTTCCGAACGAACGCCGTCAAATCGAGCAAGGCCTACGCAGCGGAGACATCCATACCGTTATCGCCACCAATGCGCTGGAACTGGGTGTCGACATCGGCTCGCTTGACGCCGTCGTACTGGCGGGTTATCCGGGCAACATCGCTTCCACCTGGCAGCGGGCGGGGCGCGCCGGCCGCCGCCAATCGGCTTCTATCGCCGTCCTGGTAGCTTCCAGCGCGCCGCTCGATCAGTACGTCGTCGAGCACCCCGATTATTTCTTTGGCTCCTCTCCGGAAGAAGCGCACATCAACGCCGATAATCTCGAGATTTTCCTGGGCCACTTGAAGTGCGCGGCCTTTGAGTTGCCCATACGCGATGGCGAGCTGTTTGGCAAACTTGATCTCCCCAAACTCTGCAAATTCCTGGCCGAGGAGCTTGGCCTGCTGCACCATTCCGGTGACTGCTGGCACTGGGTAAGCGACAGCTACCCGGCGGATTCGGTCAGCTTGCGCGCCGTAACCAGCGACAACTTTCTGATCGTGGACATCACGGCCGGCCATCGCATTATTGGCGAAGTGGATTTCCCGTCCGCGCTCGCAACGCTACACGAAAAAGCGATCTATCTTCACGATGCGCATCAGTATCAAGTCGAAAAGCTCGATTTCGATGGACGCAAGGCTCTCGTCCGCGAAGTGGACTCCGACTACTTTACGGACGCGATTGTCTACACCCAGGTCAGCGAATTGGCGCAATTTGAGAACGCCACACTCGGCCATCCCGCGGTTCTTGCCGCGCACGGCGAAGTGCGTGTCAAGCGTCAGATTGTGGGGTTCAAGAAGATCAAATTCTACACACTCGAAAATATCGGGGCTGGCCTGCTGTCTCTACCTGAACAGGAAATGCACACCACTGCGTTCTGGCTGCAATTTACGGCCGGCTTCTTCGACGATTTCGAAGGCTTCTCCAAGGCCGATTTGCAAGATGCGCTCCACGGCTTGGGCAACGTGCTGAAAACGATCGCCACGGTATTGCTGTTGAATGATCCTCGGGACCTTGCAGTCGCGGTCCTCGATGATTCTACGCAGAGCACGAGGGCGTTTGCGCCCGATGTGCTCCTTTACGACAACTATCCGGGCGGCATCGGCCAGAGCGATCCGCTTTTCCGCCGTGCCCGGGAAGCGGCCATGGCCGCCCTGGAGCTTGCTTCCGCGTGTTCCTGCGAGGCCGGTTGCCCCAGTTGCGTTGGCCCTCACACCGAGGTTGGTTCCCGCGGCAAAGAGGGTGCGCTGCGGATTCTCAGAAAACTGTGTGTGACTGGCTAGGCACCGTTCCCGTCCGCCGCCTCGGCCCCGTATTCTTTGAGCTTGTTGAAAAGTGTCTTGAGGCTAATTCCCAAAATCTCGGCCGCGCGCGTCTTGTTGTTCTTGGTGTGCTGTAGCGTGAGCTGTACCAGCGCCTTCTCCGCTTCATCCACCGTGGTGCCCACCGCCAGCCGGACACTTTCCGGCTCAAAAATATGGGCCGGCGGCCGCGAGCCTGCGGGCGCGCCGAAATCGTATGGTA
>DASYAX010000293.1:0-67319 GCA_036501045.1 Bryobacteraceae bacterium | reverse complement strand
TCCCTTGGTGGATTCCCGCGAGCGTACCAAGGTTGAATCCCAGGAATGAGCCCCGGCTGGCGGCCACGATCCGGTCGGGCTCGCCGTAGACACAGACCAATCCCGGCCCGCTATTTGCCAGAAACGTGGAGAGCGATTGCTGTTGCGCGGGCGAGAGTGTGCGCGCGCCTTTCAATTGCTGGGCAAGCGGGCCAAGCGAACTGCCGGCGTTGGTGTAAACGATCGCCGAAAAGTTCGTATCACGATCGGCCGGCAATTGATTCCGGAAATTGGCGGAGCCGGCGAGCACATAGCCGGTCTGGCGGTTCTGGATGGCCTGCAGCAGGTTGCCTTCGCTCGGGGCCGCCAGCAGATAGCCATCGACGAACGTGTAGTAAGCGGTCAAGTTGGGCGCCTTATCGCTGCGCAGCGAATAGAAAGTTCGCGAGTTCACCTGCTCGGTGCCGAGCTGCAAGTTGCCCCGCTTCTCAGACAACTGCTGGTTGAAGTGATCGACCAACGTGGCCAAGGTCTGCTGCAGGCGCTCGGGATCGTTGACCTCGATGGCGATTTTCCATGAGGGCACCGGCAACAGCGGACCGTCTATCGCGAAGGTAGCGTCGTTGCCGAGCGGGGCGGCTACGTCGTTCAGCAGGCTCACGCCGGCATTGGATTCGACCTCGCTTAATTCCCGCGAGAAATCGGCATTACTTTGCGACACAAAATTGATGAGCTCTTCCATCACTGCGCGAGGAGTTTTCATGACAAACGAAATCGCCAGAGCGGCATCCGGCGAGACGAAACTAAGCGAGCCCATGGGACCGGGTGCGCCCAGCCATGAAGCGATGCCCTGACGAGTCCCATCAAACGAAAGAGCGGCGCGTGTTTCCGTTCCGCTGCCGGCATCGCGCCTTTCAAGTACCAGATATTGGACATTGTTTAATCCCGGCGGCACATGCTCCTTGGAAGTGCTTACGGATTTCGAAACAATTTGTTCCAGATCAACCGCCAGAAGATAGCCTGCTCCGGCCGCATAAGCCTTCGCAATACGAGCGTAGAAAGGCGTCGCCAGGAAACCTCCGGCCGCCGAGCCCTGAACGATTTGCGCGACTCGCTTCAACTGCGCGGGATCGTCCGAGCCCACCAGTACGCCGCCGCTAAGAGAAACCAGAAGCTTGCCGCTCGCCACAGGGGGCTTTGCTGCATTATCAACGATCTGAATACCCGCGGACGAAGGCAGATTTTGCTGTATGTAATCCGCTAATCCGGGCTGGCGAATGTCGGCCAGAAACAGCGGACTTTGATGTTGATGAGTTCCGCTCGAAACGAACGCGAAGACCACCTCATCGCCCAGATAGTGACTGATCGACGTAATCTGCGCGATAGCGCGATCGAATTGTGCACTCTGGGCAGCCGGCTTCTGGTTCCACCAGTTGCGAAGCACTTCGCTCTGCGCCAGGCGTTCGTCGAAGATTTGCTTAGCCTCGGCGAGGGTTCCACCCAGATTCGGAATCGCGGCATAGACAGCGGCGTTCTCCGGAACATATTTGGCGAGATCGGTCGAATACCGCAACCCCGGCCCGGGAATCGCCTGGATTTGCTTCTGAAGAAGCGAGAGTTCGTTCAGCAGCGTCAGATAGGAATCGGCGTTCTGGCTCCAGGCAAATTCCGACGCAATCGACACGTTTTCGAGGCCGTCCGTCGCCGCCTGCTGGCCGGCGGCCAATTGAAACGTCCGCTGCCCTTGTTCGACTTGGGCGGAGCCCTTGGCCAAAGCGATACGCGATCCCCTAATACCGTGATCTAACGAGAGCACCGCGTTTCTCACTGGAACCCGCATATCGCCGCTCGATACATAAAGCGCCGATTGACGCCCGTCAAGCGTTTGCACGATGGCGCGGCCCTGTTGCAGATGAACCGTCATTCCTTGCCAATTGCGCGACACGGAAACATCGGAGCGCTCCGCCAATTCAATTTCGCCGCCGCCCACCAGCCGAAGAATGGCCCGCGACCCCTTGTCGGTCCGCAGTTCGTCGGCATTCGTGATGAGCGCGCCGGCCGTCAGCAAAGACGATTTAAGGCCGGAGAGACGATACAGCTTCCCTTCCACGCTCGCAACCGTGGCGCGAACCGCATGCTGTCCCGGCAGAAGACCGTAGTGCCCACCGGTAAGCCCGATTGCCACGCCGATCGCGAGTGATGCGGCAAGCGCCCAGGTCAGGCCGGAAACGCGTCGCCGTCCCTTCTCGCCAGCCCTTGCCATCGTCAGCGGCTTTCCGCTCCTCGCCTCGTGGAGAATGCGCCGGCAATCTACGCAGCCAAGCACATGATCCTCGAGCAGCAACGCGCGTGCCGGCGTAAGAGCCAGATTCAGATAAGCGGGAATGAGTGCCTGGAAATCGGCGCAACTCCGAATACGGGCCCCGGAATCGTGAATATAGGCGGTGTCAAACAGGTTTCTAAAAACGCGCCCGGCAGCATCTCGCACCGCCTTCTCGTCCACTGTTTCACCACGGACCTCGGCAATCGCTTGATCTAATTCGCGCTGACTCATGACCGGCCTCCAAAATACGAAGTGTTCATTTCTTTCTGCAATTGGCGCCGCGTTCTGTGCAGCGTCACGGCAACGTATACCTGCGACAGATTCAGCGCCCGGGCGATCTGCTGATTCGTGAAGTCTTCCAGATAACGAAGCGCAAAGATTTCAGCGGACCGCGGATTCAGACACGCCAACGCCCGGCGCAAACAATCGCGGAGTTCGTAGGGCGCACCACTCGTCTGCGCCGCCTCCTCTCCGAACGGAGCTTTTGCCGCGGTTTGCCTGGCGCGGATCACGTCGAGAGAACCGTTGACGGCGGCGCGGCGCAGGTAGCTCTCCTCCTGACCGGCCAAGCTACCGCCGGAATCGCGGCGCAGCAATCGCAGGAAGATGGTTTGCAGTACATCTTCGGCATCGGCCGCATTGCCGGTTATCCGGTAGGCTGTCCGAAAAACCAGTCCGTGGTACTTTTCGAAGACCCGGCTGAACTCCCAGTTTTGCAATCCCTGATTGTGCGCCTGGTTATCCGTAAAACCCGTGCCCTCTCTGACTGCCAGTTGCAGGTTGCCCCCCGTTTCTTCCTGTCAGCCCTAAAGACGGGGGATTGGCACGATTATTACAGCAGTCCAAGAAAAAAGCTCACCAGCGTGGCAGTACGCGCTTCCAATTCGCATCCACGTGCTTGCGCATCTCCGCTTCGTCGTCCCGCTTGCGGAAGGGGATTTTTTCGTAGCGCTCGCGGCCTCGGGCCATCTGATCGTAATCCAATGTCACGCCCAGGCCGGGCTTGTCCGGAATTTCCACGGCGCCCTCCGTGAAGCGGATGCGGCCGCCCGCCACGATTTCATCCTTCTCGGTCTGCCACGGATAGTGCGTGTCGCAGGCGAAGGTGAGGTTCGGCGCGGCAGCGGCCACGTGTGTCATCGCCATCAGGCTTACCCCAAGGTGACTGTTCGAGTGCATGGAAAGACCCATGCCTAGTACTTCGCAGAGGTGCGACAGATACTGAACCTGGCGCAGACCGCCCCAATAATGCGGATCGGACAACACAATTTGCACGGCGCCCAGATCGCGCGCTGTTGGCACATCCGCAAACTGCGTCACTGCCACATTACTGGCCAGCGGAGTAGGAATGCCCTTCGCGAGAAGACGCCTTCGGACCTCGCCCATGCCGTCCAGTCCTGGACAAGGATCTTCCAGGTATCCTCCCGCCGAAAGCTCGTTGCGCAGTCCTTCACCCACTTCGACCGAAGTCGCGACCGACCAGGCGCAATTCGGGTCGATCCGCAGCGGAAAGCGGGGTCCAAACTCCGCGCGCAGCTCACGAATCGTTTCGATCTCCCTGGCCGGCTCGAGTACACCGCCCTTCAACTTAATTTCCTGGAAGCCGTATTGCTCGATCATCTGGCGGCATTCACGAACCGCCGACCGGGCGTCCAGCACCTCACCGAATTCATCCGGATAACCGTCGCCGCCGCCGCCCGCGTGCTTATAAAAAAGATAGGCGGAGAAAGGAACTCGGTCGCGCACGCGTCCGCCAATCACCTCGCATACCGGCTGGCCCACGGCTTGGCCGATGATGTCGAGACAGGCAATCTCCAAGGCCGCGAAGGTGCGGTTCTGCTGGTCGAGAGGATTCTCGCCCGGCACCAGCCACGCCTGGCTGCGGCCGCCGGGAACATCACGGGTGGAATCCGTTGTCCCGCAAATTTCGCGATAAAGGGCCGCCAAATGAAACGGATCCCGGCCCAGAATTTGTTGTCTGGCGGACTCCAGGGCGGCGCGCGGACCATCGCCGCCGTAGGTCTCGCTGACTCCCGTGATGCCGTCGTCCGTTTCCAGCTCGACGATGGTTCGCAGCGCCCACGGGGCGTGCAGGCCATAGGAACTGCGCAGCGGTGGATCGGCGATCGCTATGGAGTGAAGTTTTAGCGCGGAAATTTTCATTTGGAGTTCACGATGTGATAATTTCTGCAATCGGGATCAATCATGAATCGCAGAACTTTCACCAAGCTAACAGCAACCTCCCTTGGTCTCGCGGGGGCGCCCATGCTACCCGCGCAAGATTCGTCGCCAGGCCGAATGAAACTAGGGACGCAGAACCAATCGAGCGACGAAATCCTCCGTATTCTAGCGGCGTTGGGTGTCGGCCACATCTGCGCTCAACTGCCTTCGGCTAAATTCGACGAAGCATGGTCGGTGGACGGGCTCACTAAGCTGCGCGAGCGTGTGGAATCGTTCGGCATTCACCTGGCAGCCGTACCGCTCCCCCTCAGCTCCAGTTACATCACGAAATCCGAGAACCCGGACATCATGCTCGGGAAAAGTCCGGAACGCGACCGCGAGATCGATGACATCTGTAACATGATCCGGAATTCGTCGCGCGCCGGCATTCCGCTGCTGAAGTACAACATGACCATCCTCGGCGTAGTACGCGATGGACGCACCGAAGGCCGGGGCGGAGCTCGCTACAGCACGTTCGATTATGCGAAAACTTCACAGGAACCGCCCTTGACCGAAGCCGGGCCGGTATCGGCCGAAATGATGTGGGAGCGCATCACCTATTTCCTGAAGCGTGTCATCCCGGTCGCCGAGGAGCACAAGGTGAAGATGGCTTGTCACCCGCACGATCCTGGCATGCCCGCCGACAAGGGCTTTCGCGGTGTGCATCGTGTGCTCGGCAGCGTGGACGGTCTCAAGCGATTCATTGAAATCAACCCAAGCCCGTACCACGGCCTGAATTTTTGTCAGGGCACGGTCTCGGAGATGCTAGAAAATCCCAATCGCCAAATCGCGGATATCATTCGCTACTTTGGCTCGCGCAAGAAAATCTTCAATGTCCATTTCCGCAATATCCACGGCGGATTTCTCAATTTTCAGGAGACCTTTCCCGATGCGGGCGATGTCGACCTCCTGTCTGCGCTGCGCGTTTATAAGGAAGTCGGCTATGACGGAATGCTGATGCCCGATCACGTTCCGCTGATCCAAGGCGATCCGGGCGGACGCCAAGCCTTTGCTTTCGCCTACGGCTATATTCGTGGTCTCATGCAATCGGTGGGCGCTTAAGCATGCAATCAGACGCGCGTCTGTTCGTTTCGAAACTCCGCGGCGTGTTCGGTTTTCCGGTCACGCCGTTCCGTAAAGATGATTCGCTCGATTTGGCCGCGCTCGAGCGCAATGTCGCCGAAATGGCCGGCTATCCGTTTTGTGCGTTGGTGGCAGCGGGGGGCACTGGCGAATTGTATTCCCTCGCGCCGGACGAAATTGAGCAGATCGTCGCCACCTGCGTGAAAGCGGCTCAAGGCCGAATGCCGGTGGTGGCGGGCACCGGCTTCAACGCTACGCTCGGTGCCGAGATCGCGAGCCGCGCGCAGAAAGCAGGCGCCGAGTGCATTTTAGTCTTGCCGCCGTACTACATCGCGGCGCCCGAAGACGGACTTTTCGCCTACTACGAAGAGATCGGCCGAGCAACCGACCTGCCGCTCATGATCTATAGCCGCGATTGGGCCGTGTTCACCCCCGAGATGGTGGCGCGGCTTGCCGGCCGCGTGCCCACGCTGGTGGCCTGGAAAGACGGGCAGGGCGACATCCGCAAGTATCAGCGCATCATGCAGCGCAATGGCGAACGGTTGGCCTGGTTCGGCGGCTTGGGCGACGATTGCGTGCCCGGCTATTTCGCCATTGGCGTGCAGGCGTACACTTCGAGCATTTCGAATATCGCGCCCAAGCTTTCACTCGCCTTGGCCGATGCCGGCGGCAAACACGATTTCGCGCGGCTGAACCAGCTTATGGAACGCTACGTGAATCCGTTGTATGCGCTGCGCGAGCGCTCTAAAGGCTACGAAGTGGCGGCAATGAAGGCAGCCATGGAGATGTTGGGGATCCCCGCCGGACCTGTCCGTCCACCACTCATGAATTGCCGTCCGCAAGATCTGGAAGATCTGCGTAAGCTGATGAAAATCTATCAGGAAATGAGATAACTCAGTTTGAAGCAGTCTTTTTAGCAGTTGTCCGCTCGGCCGCGCTGGCTTGATTCAGACGCTCAATCGTCGCACGATCCAGTTGCACCGTGGTTGCCTCCACTAGGTCCTCGAGCTGGCTGATACTGGTTGCGCTGGCAATCGGAGCCGTGATGCCGGGGCGCGCCATCAGCCAAGCCAACGCCATTTGCGCGGGCGTTGCATCGTACTCATCGGCGGCCTCGTCAAGCGCGTCCAGAATAGCCAGGCCACGCTCATTCAAGTACTTCTTCACCATGGGGCCGCGCTGGCTCTTATCGAAATCGCTCTCAGAACGATATTTCCCTGTCAGAAATCCGCTGGCTAGCGAGAAGTAGGAAATCACGCCGAGGCCCTTCTCCCGGCACAAGGGCTCAAGCTGCTCTTCGTAATCGGCACGATCGTACAGGTTGTAAAGCGGCTGCAGGCTCTCATATCGCGGATAGCCGTGCCGTTCGCTCACTGCGAGCGCTTCGGCCAGACGCTCGCTGCTATAGTTCGAAGCGCCGATCGCGCGCACTTTCCCTTGCTGGATCAATCGTTGATATGTCTCGAGCGTTTCATCGAGCGGCGTCTCAGGGTCGTTTTGATGTGACTGGTACAGGTCAATATAGTCCGTTTGCAGGCGCTTTAGCGATCGTTCCACCGCGCGTTCGATATAGGCTTTCGAAAGTCCCTTTTCGCCAGGACTCATTTCCATTCCGACTTTCGTCGTAAGGATTACCTTCGATCGCTTCCCACCCTTGAGCCACTTCCCGACGATCGTTTCCGACTCCCCGCCATGATTGCCGGAAACCCACTTGGAGTAGACGTCCGCAGTGTCGACAAAGTTAAATCCGGCATCAAGGAAGCCGTCCAAAATCCGAAAAGATGCCGCTTCATCCACCGTCCAGCCGAACACATTGCCGCCAAGCGCCAATGGCGCGATCTCCAGGCCGGAATTTCCCAGCTTGCGTTTCGTCATTTAATCTATAGACTCGGGCTCGCAGCCTTTTGCCGCACTTTTTCTTGTTAGCTCCTTCCGGTTAGCTTTCGCAACAGCGTCACCGCTTTCCGCACGTCCGCTGTCCGTTTCTGCTGATCCGGCTCCTCGCGTTCAATGCTCAATACGCCGCGATAACCAACTTCCTTCAGCTTGCTTACAAAGCGCGGCAGATCTACGCTGCCTTCGCCGAGCGCTCGTTCAACCCCTAGGGCCGTTGGCTCGTCGCGCGGCGGCCAGTCGCCATCTTTGCAGTGCACCGAAATCACATGTGGAGCCAGCACGCCCAAGGCTTCTATCGGATCGCCCGTCCCATACAAAATCATGTTTGCCGGATCAAAGTTAATTTTTAGATTCGGCCTCGCAACGTCTTCGATGAAGCGCAGCAGCACCTTCGCCGGCTCCTGGCCCGTCTCGAGCGTGAAGGACTGTCCGTTTTTTCTACAGTGGTCGCACAACTCGCGCGTCACGTCGCGGATCTCGGCGTAAACCGGATCGTCGGCCTCCTCTGGCACAAACCCGATATGGCAGGCAACGCTCGCGATCGATAACTCTTTAGCCACATCGGAGACCGCCTTGGTTCTCGTGATGCGCCCTGCCCGCGTTGCCGGCGGCACTAAGCCGACCGTACGCTGGACTGTCGGAATATCGGCGTAATCCTCACCCGCATAACTGCACACCGCCGTAACCGCTGTGAATTGCTGGGTCTTTAGCGCCGCGCTCCATTGATCCGCCGCGCCATCCAACGGCAGTTGCCCGGGAAAGCCAAGCTGCCCGGCGCGAACCCCAAAACTCTTCACCTGCTCGAGCGTTTGGCGCGCGTCCGGGCCGGCCCAAAACATCAATCCAATTTCTAAATCTTCTAATCCGAGCACTTGATTTGTTCTCCTCCCATCGCTCTTGATTCTTTCAACAGCAGTGCCACTTTTACCGCCTGTGCCGATTCGCGCGGCAGGCAGCGCTCCGGCTGTGCACCGGTCCGGCAGCAATCCACAAAGTAACCGATCTCCGCATCGTAGCCGTCTCCCACAGTTTCCACTTTCGTTCGTTGACCGGCCGCATCGCTCAGCATCAAGCCATCCGGCCTCAATTCGAGGTCGGCGCGCTCGGCTCGCGCCTGGAATGACATTTGAAACGGAACACCCGGTGCAAACCATCCGCCCTGAATCCGCACTTCCGGCCCGTTGTTGTATAGCAGCGTTGCCGTCAAGGCGTCGCCATCGCCCAGTTGCTTGGCCGCTACGCGCTCGGGCATCCCGCAGAGCAATAACGCTTGGTCGATGTCGTGAATCAACAGATCCATCGTGGCCCCGCCGCTGCGCGTTTCCACTGGCAGCCAGCGGCTCCAGTCGGGCAGCCCGCACTGCCTGACGAATGTCGCCGACCGGATCGCTCCATGCTCCTTGCTCCTGCCAAACTCCTGCAGGTAGACGTACTCCGGCCAGAACCGCAGCACCTGCGCCACCATCAACACGCGCTTGTATTCGTCCGCTGCGGCCAGCATTCGCTCGCAATCTTCGCTCGTCAGCGCCATCGGTTTTTCGCAAAGCACATGCTTGCCGGCCGCCATGGCTGCAATGGCAACCGGCGCGTGCAAATCCGTGGGCAGGCAAATATCCACCGCGTCCAGTTCTTTGTCCATCAGCAGGTCGCGCCAATCCGTGTATTTATGAACCGTGGAAAAGTCGTAAACCTTCCCGGCACGCTTCAGATTCCCCCCGATGTCGCTAAGATCGCCCGCCAACGCCTTCGCACTGTTCGTGGAAACAGCCCCTATCTCGACATCCGGGATTTTGAAGAACGCGCCGAGGTGCGTCGCCCCCATGAATCCCAATCCGATCATTCCGATTTTCACGAAGCCATTGTACGAATAGCCTTGGTGATTAAATCGATGGGGAGCCCGCCTTGCGAAATAAACAAGTGATCACTCGCCGCCAATTCGCTGCCGCCGCCTCGGCGGGCGTGAGCCTTCTTCCTGCCGCTGCCGAAGAGCCAACTTCACCGGATGAACCCAGTCCCACCGGCATTTGGCGCCTTCGCTTCGGCACGCCCGAAAAGCTGACGCCTTCAAGTGCGCGCCGTTATCCCGCTGCCATGAACGGCGTGCGCCGCTTACCCGCAGTGACAAAGAGTCCGTTTTCTTCGGCGCTCATTTCCACGCGTGCTACTCCTCGTGGCTACGAAGTGAGTTTTCCTCTCGCGCCGGACGAGATGATCTACGGCCTTGGCCTGCAATTCCGCTCGTTCCTACAGCGCGGCCTCAAAAAGAAGTTGCGGGTCAATGCCGATCCGGCGGCCGATCTGGGCGATTCGCACGCGCCCGTGCCGTTCTATGTCTCGACGCGCGGTTATGGAATCTTGATCGATACCGCGCGCTACTTGAATATTTATTGCGGTAACAAGCCCAAGAAGAATTCCGGCTCGGCTAAAACCGGCGACCGCATCATCATTGAAATTCCCGAAGCGCGCGGCGTTGACGTATATGTTTTCGCCGGACCCACTATGCGCGCGGCCGTTCAGCGCTTCAATCTCTACGCCGGCGGCGGTGCTCTCCCGCCGCGCTGGGGTTTGGGCTTTTGGTACCGTACCTACGGTAAGCATTCGCAGCCCGAAGCCGTCGCTCTCGCCAAACAGCTTCGTGAAAGCAGGATTCCTTGCGATGTTTTCGGTCTGGAGCCCGGCTGGCAATCTCACGCGTACTCCTGCTCTTTCGTGTGGTCGGATAAATTTCCCCAACCGCAAGAGATGCTCGATACCCTAAACGCCGCGAACTACCACGTCAATCTCTGGGAGCATGCCTTCACACACCCCTCTTCACCCCTTTATCAGCCGCTGTTGCCTCATTCCGGAGACTATGAAGTGTGGGGCGGATTGGTGCCCGATTTTCTAACCAAGGAAGGGCGCGGCATATTCGGCGACTACCATGAGCGCACCTTCGTGGCGAACGGCGTATCCGGCTTCAAACTCGACGAGTGCGATAACTCCGATTACACCGGCTGCTGGTCATTCCCCGAACTGAGCAAATTCCCCAGCGGCGCCGATGGCGAACAGATGCACAGCCTGTTCGGGCTGCGTTATCAGGACGCGATTCAAGGGGCCTTCGACCGGCGCAAGATCCGCACCTTCGGCCTCGTTCGTTCATCGCATGCTTTCGCCGCGCCTTATCCGTACGCGCTGTACAGCGATCTCTACGATCACAAGGAATTCATTCGCGGCGTGGCCAGCGCCGGCTTCTCCGGCCTCCTCTGGTGTCCGGAAGTACGCGATGCTCGCGATACCGAAGACCTGATCAGGCGATTGCAGACGGCGATTTTCTCTCCGCTCGCCATGGTCAACGCCTGGTACATCAAAAATCCACCCTGGAAACAGGTGGATCGCCAAAAAAACAATGCCAACGAATTCTCCGATAGCTGGCAGCAGGTGGAAGACACCTGCCGCCGCTTAATCGAATTGCGCATGCAGCTTGTTCCGTATCTGTACGCCGCGTACGTCCGCTATCATCTCGAAGGCATTCCGCCCTTCCGTGCTGTCGTGATGGACCATCCGGACGATCCGCAAACCTGGAAAATTGACGATCAGTATTTAGCCGGCGAGAGCATGTTGATCGCGCCCATTACCGCCGGACAGAACCAACGCTCAGTCTATCTGCCCGAAGGCGAATGGTTCGATTTCTGGACTGCCAGTAAAATCGCCGGTAAGCAGCGCATTGATGTAAGCGCGCCGCTCGACCGGATCCCCGTTTTCCTGAAATCCGGTACTCTGATGCCGCTTGCCACGCCGACGCTTCACGTCGACGATCCGGCTGCCTTCGAGTTGATTGTTCGCGCCTATGGCAGCGGCAACCAGCAGCTAACGCTTTACGAGGATGACGGAACACCAGCCGCAGAATTCACTCGCGTGACCCTCACCTGGAATGCCGATCGTCCGTCGGGCAGTATACGGCGCTCCGGCCGCGCACAGCAGCGTTCTTATTCCGTCAAGCACTGGGAGCGCGTCACTTAGCGCCTGCTCTCTCGAAATCGAAGAACGTATCGTCTTCCTCGGAAGCATGATCGATGAAGTGCAGGATTTTCGCTTTCGAGCGCATGGCGAAATGTGTAATCTGCCAGATTCCCCCACCCACGGGCGCCTTTTCGATCTCAAATCGCGTGCCGGGTTGCACCTGCGCCAAAAAGCCTTCGATCGAAACCGGCCGGATCACCTTCGCCGTTACCTTCACCCATTGATATGTCTTCTGGTCGATCCACATCTCGCCCTCCATGCCGGGCAGGACTTGGGATTCCATGTTCGGGGGCTGATAGCCGGGGCGCGGAGTAGCTTTCAACACGTAAACATTAAAACCTTTGACTTTGCTCTTGCCCACCAGCTTGAAATTGAACGCCTTTGACAACTGCGACATCATTACGTAATCGCGTGCCTGGTCTTTCTTGTATTTGGCGATTCGATCCTGTCGCTGCTGGCTTGATTCCGCGCGCCTCTGGGCTTCAGCTTGCCGCTGCTTCTCCATTTCGCCGGACACCGGCTTGCCGTTTACCGCCAGTAGACGCTGATAGGGAGAACCATCGATCATCGTGATCTGGTAAAGCTTGGCGCCGCCCCTGTCCTTGTCACGTTCTTTATAGTTGTAATCTCCCTGCGCATGAAAATCCCGCTCATTCGCAGCTACAGACTTTCGAATAATATCCTCCGCGTTGGGTGCCTGCGCCGCCCCTAAAATGCCGGACGAAAGCGCCAGCCAAAGCAAAATTCGCACGCTTCAGTTAATCACGAGCCAAAGCAGAATAGACTGCCGGTGTAACTACAAGCGACAGAACCATGGATGCCAGAATACCGCCAATAACGGCGATCGCCAACGGCTGCAGCATTTGGGATCCTGCTCCGATCGCGAGCGACAGCGGAATCATTCCGGCAATCGTCGCGAGCGCCGTCATCAGAATCGGCCGCAGCCGTCGTTCTCCTGCCTGAATCATCGCCTCGCGTGGATTTGCTCCTTCCGCGCGGAATTTCTGATCGGCATCGAGCAGCAAAATGCCGTTCTTGGCCACAATGCCCACCACCATGATCAGGCCCATGAACGAAGAGAGGTTAAAGGTGGTGTTCGTAACGAACAGCGCGAAGAACACACCGGATGTCGAGAGCAACGCCGACGCCAGAATTGCCGCCGGGGCGGCGAAATCCCCAAACTCGATCAGCAGCACCGTGAAAACCAGAATGGTTGCAGCCGCCAGCACAAATAACAGATCGCGGAACGAACTCTGCTGCTCCTGGTAGAGCCCGCCATAGACTACCCGAATTGCCGGTGGCAGATGCAGCGCCGCGACTTTCTTTTGTACCAGCGCGACACCGGTGCCCAGGCTCATGCCTTGCAGCCGGCCCGACACCGCCACCTCCCGCTGCAGATTCTCGCGGCGAACCTCGAGTTGTCCCGGATCGTTTTGAATCGTCGCCAGCGTTCCGAGCGTGGCTACCCGTCCGGCCGCGCTGACCAGCAGCGTGTTGCGAATCGCTTCTAGTGTTGCGCGCGTCGCTTCCGGAAAGCGCACCCGCAGCGTGTACGCGCGGCCATTGTTCACCACCGGCACGGTAGCGGGCTCGCCCGAGATAATCGCGCTCGCGTCCAGCTCCACCTCTTGCGGCGTGAAGCCGGCCCGCGCGGCCACGCTCTGATCTACGTTGAAAATGAGCGCGGGCCCGCTGATCGTATCCTCGATGCCATTCTTCACGTCCTTCACCGCTGGAATCGTTTTGATGGCATCCGCCACCTTTGGCGCCCATTGCTGCAGCAAGTCTAAGTTCTCTGAAAACAGCTTGATCTGAATCGGATCGGGCGAACTCGTCAAATCGCCGATTTGATCCTGAAGAATCTGAGTGAAGTCAGTGTCGAGCTGTGGAAACCGTTTGTTCACCTGTTCTCGTACGTCGGCAATCACTTCTTCCACGCCGCGCCGCGGCTGAGGCTTCAGCTTTACGGATATGTCTCCGGTGTTCGCTTCGGTTACCGTTGCCAACCCAAGTTGCAGGCCAGTGCGGCGCGAGGTGCTCTCCACTTCCCGAATCCTATGTAGAATGTTTTCTACTTCTACCAGAACCTGATTGGTATCTGCCAGCGACGCTCCCGCCGGCATTAGGTAATCCAAAACAAACCCACCCTCGTCCATGGCCGGAAGCAAATCGCTGCCCAACGATTGATAGCAGACGAATGACACTCCAACCAGCAGCACGCAAATCCCGCTCAGAACCAGCGGATGAGCGAGCGCTGCCTTGATTGTGTGCGCGTAAACACGAGTGAGACGGCCGGTAGTTTCGTCGGCGTAACCAGTCCGCTTGGAGCGCAGGAGCAAGTGGCTAAGGGCCGGTGTCCAACTGAGCGCCAGCACGAGCGAAGTCAGTAAAGCGACGCCGACGGTCAGCGCCAGCGCGCGGAAAAACGTTCCCGTCACGCCCGTCACGCTGATCAGCGGCAGAAATACCACAATCGGCGTCACCGTGGACCCGACCAACGGTTTGCGAATCTCGCGCAGCGCGCTGCGAATTGCCTCTGAACGATCCTGCCCCGCATCGCGATGCATAACGATGTTTTCCACCACCACGATGGCGTCATCAATCACCAGCCCCACCGCCGCCGCCAACCCGCCGAGCGTCATCAAATTGAAGCTCTCGCCCATTAACCGCAAGGCGATAAACGTGACTGCGAGCGTGGCCGGAATTACCAGGCCCGCCACCACCGAGGTCCCCCAGTCGCGCAAAAAGAGAACGAGTATGGCCGCCGCCAGAATCAGCCCGATCAGAATCGCGTCCCGCACGCTCTGGATGGAATCGCGAACAAGCTCCGATTGGTCATAGAACGATTCCAGCTTCGTGCCGCCCGGGAGCGATTTACGCAATTGCTCGATGGCCGTGTGAACCGCGTCCGCTACGGCCACCGTATTGCTATCCGGTTGCCGAAAAATATTGAGCAGGACGGCGGGCTTTCCGTCTGCCGTCACCACCGTGTAAACAGGCTTGACGGAGCGTCCCACTACCGCCACATCGCGAATCCTGATCGGTGTTCCGGTCTGCGTGGTCTTTGCCACGATGCCGCCGATTTCGTCCGTTGTGCGTGCCTGCCCGCTCACCAGCGCCAATACCAGTTGATGATTCCGCTCGATCAGGCCGGGAGAATCGATCAAGTTGCTTTTGGAAACCGCGTCCAGCAGGGTGGGAATGGTAATCTGCGTTTCCACCAATTTTGCTGGATCCGGCTGAATTTCGAATTCCGGTTCCTGTCCGCCTTGTACAATCACGCTCGACACACCTGGCAGACGATTGAGTTGCGGTTTGAGGTTGTAAGTTGCGAGCTCCCACAATTGAGTCTGCGGTACCGTCGAAGACGTAAGGCTGTAGCCCATGATGGGAAACGCCGCAAAGGTCAGACGGTTGGTCGTGATATTCGCGGTAGGAGGCAACATCGTCTGGATTCGTGCCAGGGCCGCGTTGACATACTGCAGCGTCTGGAACATATCGACCCGCCAATTGAAGAACAGGTCTATTTCCGCTGACCCGCGGCTGGTGATCGATTGAACGTGATCGAGACCAGGGACTGTATTGACTGCTTCTTCAATCGGCCGCGTGACCGTCACTTGCATCTGATCGATCGGCATCACGCCGTTATCGACGCCCACCACGATGCGTGGAAAGTTCGTGGCTGGAAATACCGCAATTGGTATGTTCGATGCCAGATAAGCGCCGAGAGCAGCTAGCGCAACGACGACGAAGAGGATCGACTTGAGAAATCGCGCGGTCCAGTGCGCCGGCCCAACCTCGGCAGCACTCACTTTTTCTCGTCCTCGCCGGCCTTCGCGATCTCGATGCGCGCTTTATCGTCCAAGCCCAAGCCGCCCGAAATAATCACCTGGTCACCCGGATTGACGCCGCTCAAAATCTGGACATCGTCGCCGTTACGAACGCCCACCTCTACCTTGTGTTCGTGCGCCAGCACGTCGGCGCCGGCAATCATCACCTTCTCGCCTCCATCGTCGGAGGAAAGAAGCGCTGCTGCCGGCACTACCACCGCGTTCCGCACATCGCCGGCATCAATGGCAACCTGCACCGTCACGCCAGGCTTCAGCTTCTCGCCGGTATTGCGGGCTTCCACCCAAACCTCGACGGTGGTCGTGTTTGTATTGACCGCTGGACTCACCACGGTGACTTTGCCGGTGAGTTCGGCGCCTGGTCCTTGGATGGTGGCTGGCGTCCCGGCTCGCATCTCTGCCGCCTCAGCCACCGGCACGTTCGCTCGCGCCACCACTCGCGAAATATCCACCACGGAGAATAGCGCCGCGCTGCTGCTCGCCATTTCGCCTAAGTTCAACGGACGGTCCGCTATCAGGCCGGTGATTGGACTGCGTATCTCGGCATACGAAGCCTGCGCCACCGCGCTCTGATAATGCGCTTTCGCCGCGTCGACTTGTGCTTGTGAGCCGCGTAGCTGCGCGCCGCGGCCCACCGTCTCGAGCGATGCCAGATGCTGTTGCGCGATAGCAAATTGACTTTGCGCTTGTACCAACGACACCTTCGCGTCGTCAACCAGTTTTTGGGCCAACGCTCCTTCCTTGAACAGAGCCGCGCGGTTATCGTAGACTTTTTGGGCCGCGTCCATTCCCTCTCGCGCCGCGGAAACGTCGCTCTTCGCCTTCGTCAGATCGTCAGGCATGGTCGCAGCTCTGGTGTTTTCGTTGGCCGCCACCGCTTGTTCGTATAGCTCTTTGCTCTCCTGTTCTGCCGCTTTCAGATCGCTATTTTCCAAAACGGCGAGCAACTGGCCCTCGCGGACATGGTCTCCGCGTTGCACCAGAAAACTCTTTACGGGTGCGCTGATTTTCGGCACAATGGTCGCCTGCCTTACCGCATACACCACCGCTTCGGCGGTAATGACGTGATGTATGGTTTCGCGCTTGGCCACCGCCACTTGTACCGGCGTGGCCGCCTCCCCTTCCGCCGTTTCCTGACTCTTTCCGCCGCAACTAACCAGCGCCAGCAGGCAAATCAATGCCAGAAAGTTGGTCATAGCTAACGGCGCAAAGGGCACGGGCAGCGCCGCCAGACGAGGAGGGCGATTCTGGATCCCGCCGCGCCTGCCGGGCTCCGTTTTGCGCCGGTTCATTGATACCGTCCCGTCAAGTTCTGCAGATTGGAAAAAGCCACCCGATAGCGCAGCAACCCGTCATCATAGGCATTGCGCGCCTGGCTGCCGGTGGATTGTGCATCCACCACTTCGAGGGCACTAGCTTCGCCCGCTTTGTATCGCAGCAGCGTGAGCCGCAGGCTCTCAGTCGCCAGCCTAGCCGACTCCCGCAGCGATTCGATTTGCGTAAACGCGATCCGCGCTTCTTCGTAGGAATTAGCAAGCGCGGCCTGCACTTGTTTTTGCGCCAGGCTTAAGTCGAGCTCGGCCTGCCGCTCTTTCAACGACGCTTGTTTCACTTTGCTATGAATGGCGCCCCAATTCCAGATAGGAACGTTTAAAGTTGCTTGCGCCACATAGCCTAGATTCTGGCGATACGGCACAAGATAGTTGGGTAAGGTGCTGCGCCCGCTCTCGGGCGTCGGGTAATCCGTATGCGCAGTGAATTGGTTGGCATCGATGCCGTAAAACAGATCGAGGCCAAATGAGGGTAGATACGCGTAACGCGCCACATTAACGCCTAGCCGGGCCTGAACAGTGCCGGCTTGAGCCGCCCGCAGATCGGCGTTGTTGTTGGCGGTTTGCGCAGTCACTTCAGGCAGCGGTGGAAGAATGGGAAGTTGCGACAGATCATCGACGATGGCATAGTTCTGCTGCAGATTCGGAAAGATCAGGACCGCCAACGCGGTCTTGGCCTTATCTAGCGTGAGTTGCGCGTCCTGTACATCCCGCTGGCGCTGCTGAACGGTCAATTGAGCCTTGATTACGTCGGCGTGGGCCACTTCGCCGCCACGTTCCTGTTTCTGTGTGATGTCGAGAAACTGCCGTGTCTCCGCCAGACTCGTTTGCGCGTTGCCCAGTTTGCGTTGCGTCGAGGCGATGCTGTAGTAATCCTGAATCACCGTCGCATTCAGGCCGCGCGCTGCCACGTCGGCTTTGGCCTTCGCTACCGCTTCCGCCGCCCTCGCAAGACGTATTTCGCCGCGGCGAACGAAAGAAAGCACTTCTTCATGCGCCTGCAATTGTTCGTTGTAAATGTGAACCCCGTCATTGGCGACGAACACCCCTGATGGCGTACCGTTGCCTTCGGTGTAAATAAATTGGTTCAGCGCGCTGATCGAAGGCAGGGAAGCAGCCACCGCTTGCTTCCGGTCCTCCCGGGCGAGTTCCGCCGCAATATTAGCCGTTTCGAGTTGCACTCCATATTTTTGGGCGCGCGCCAGCGCTTCCTTAAGGTCGATGGTCAAGGTCTGCTGGGCATACAATTGCCCAAGGGCCGGGAATATAAGGCAGCAAAAAAAACGGGTCTTCAATCTTGAACTAGTTTAGATAGCGGGAGCGTCTACCAGAGCGATGTCACTTCTACGCCAACTGAAAAATCGAGACCTGTTCGGCCTGGGACGCTCGGCTGCTTCGAGCCGTACCGATTCTCTTCAGGCACGCACGAAACTGGCCGATAGAGTGGTTCCTTCGGTGTGCCCTTATTGTGCCGTTGGCTGTGGGCAATTGATCTACGTAAAAAACGAAAGAATTATAGATATCGAAGGCGATCCGGCCTCGCCGGTGT
The DNA here is from genome assembly GCA_036501045.1 of Bryobacteraceae bacterium. GTDB lineage: Bacteria > Acidobacteriota > Terriglobia > Bryobacterales > Bryobacteraceae > Bog-105. Next base: position 49,091 of record DASYAX010000293.1, on the reverse strand, counting down.
CAAACGGCTGCTTGTGTCCCAAGGGCGCCGCCACGTTTCAACTCGTGACCGGCTCCCAACGTGTGAGCGATGTACTATACCGGCGTCCATACGGCATTGCCTGGGAGAAAATTCCGCTCGACCAAGCGCTGGAGATGGTGGCGCAGCGTGTCAAGCAGACGCGCGATGCCAATTGGCAAGACAGGGACATAGACGGGAATCCCTTACGCCGCACCATGTCGATCGCGCATCTGGGCGGAGCCACGCTCGATAACGAAGAAAACTATCTCATCAAGAAGCTCTTTACGGGCCTTGGAATTATTCAGATCGAAAATCAGGCCCGTATTTGACACTCCGCAACGGTCCCCAGTTTGGGGACCTCGTTTGGCAGAGGCGGCGCCACCACGTTCCCGGGCGATCTGGTGAACTCCGATGTCATCGTCATTGAAGGCTCGAACATGGCCGAATGCCATCCCGTGGCGTTTCGCTGGGTCATGAAGGCCCGGGAGCGTGGCGCCACCATCATCCACGTCGATCCGCGTTTCACACGCACCAGCGCCGTGGCAAATCTTCACGTGCCCATCCGCGCCGGTTCCGATATCGCGTTTCTGGGTGGCATCATTCGCTACATCATCGAGAACAATCGCTATTTCAAGGAATACGTCGTCAACTATACAAACGCGCCGTCGATCGTCGACGATGATTTCAAGGACAGCGAAGATCTGGATGGTCTCTTCAGCGATTCGGGGACCTGGTCCTATAAAGAGACTGATCGAACACTTGAACATATACGCTGTATCTTCCAGATTCTAAAGCGACATTTCTCCCGCTACACGCCCGAGATGATCGAGGAAACTTGCGGCATCCCACAGCATCTTTTTCTGAAGGTCGCCGAAACACTCTGCGAAAACTCGGGCCGCGAAAAGACCGGCGCTTTTTGCTACGCGGTCGGCTGGACGCAGCACTCGGTAGGCGTGCAGTACATCAGGACCGCCGCAATCATTCAATTGTTGCTCGGCAACATGGGCCGTCCAGGCGGCGGAATTCTGGCGTTGCGCGGCCATGCGTCAATTCAGGGATCCACAGATATTCCCACGCTGTTTCATCTGCTGCCCGGTTATCTGCCCATGCCGAAAGCCAAAACCAACCAAAGTCTCGAAAAATATCTGAGCGCGAATGAATCGCCTTCGGGCTGGTGGGGAGAGTTTCCGAAATATTTCATATCGCTAATGAAAGCTTGGTTCGGCGCCGCGGCAAACAAAGAAAACGATTGGTGCTACGGCTATTTGCCAACGCTCACGGGTGATCATTCGCACATGAACACCGTAGTGGACATGGTAGATGGAAAAGTAAAGGGCTATTTCGTCATGGGCGAGAACCCTACCGTGGGTTCAATGAACGGGCCGCTGCAACGTAAAGGACTGCGGGCGCTCGATTGGTTGGTGGTACGCGATTTTCAGATCACCGAAACGGCGGATTTTTGGCGCGATGCCCCGGAAATCGCGAGCGGAGAATTCAAATCCGGGGAGATCGCTACGGAAGTGTTCTTCTTTCCAGCGGCGGCACACACTGAAAAAGACGGTGCTTTTACCAACACGCAAAGGCTGCTCCAGTGGCATCACAAAGCGGTCGAGCCGAAGGGTGATACGCGAAGTGAACTTGATTTTGTTTTCAAACTCGGCGAGCGGCTCAAGGAGCTCTATCGCGACGAATACGATCAGCCTGGAAATTGGCCCATTCGCGACCTCACTTGGAACTATCCGACGCACGGACTGTCAGACGAGCCGAGCGCGGAAGCAGTCTTAAAGGAAATCAATGGCTACACCGTTGCTGATGGAAAAGCGGTGGACGGCTTTACCGCTCTGAAAGCGGATGGCTCGACAGCGTGCGGCTGTTGGATTTATTCCGGTGCCTATCTCGATGAAGTCAACCAGACCGCCCGGCGCAAGCCCCACTGGCAGCAAAATCCGATAGCGCCCGAGTGGGCTTGGGCATGGCCCAGCAACCGCCGAATTCTTTATAACCGCGCGTCCGCCGATCCCAAAGGTAAACCCTGGTCCGAAAAGAAGCAACTGGTTTGGTGGGATGAACAAAAGAATAAATGGATTGGCGATGATGTGCCGGATTTCATCGTGGACCGGCCGCCATCGCATCGTCCGTCTGCTGGAGCGCATGGTAAGGACACCATTGCGGGCGACGACCCATTCATCATGCAGGCCGACGGCAAAGGTTGGCTCTTCGTTCCAGTGGGACTCGAAGATGGCCCCCTGCCCACGCACTATGAACCCGAAGAGTCAATCCTGAAGAATCCGCTGTACGGCCAGCAATCGAATCCGGCGCGCATGGAATGGCGCCGTGCTGATAATCCGTATCATCGGCCCTATGCCGACCCGCGCTTTCCCTACATATTGACCACCTATCGCCTGACCGAACATCACACCGCTGGTGCGATGAGCCGCTGGCTTTCCTGGCTGGCGGAATTGCAGCCGGAAATGTTTTGCGAAGTATCCCCGGAACTCGCGGCCGAATGCAATTTGAAGAACGGCGGCTGGGCGACCATTCGTACTCTGCGCGCCGAGATCGAAGCGCGGGTGCTGGTGACTCGGCGCATGCGGCCATTGCGCATGAAGGGGCGCGTATTTCACCAGATCGGGCTGCCCTATCATTGGTCGAGTAAGGGATTGGTGCGCGGCGACGCGGCGAACGACTTAATCGGCTTTGTGGGCGATCCGAACGTCGCCATTCAGGAATCGAAAGCGTTCACCGGTATGATCAGGCCGGGACGCAAAAGCCAAGCGAAGGGGAAACTATAAGCGTGGCGCCGACCAAGGGTTTCTTCACCGATACCACGCTTTGCATCGGCTGCAAGGCATGCGAAGTTGCCTGCAAGCAGTGGAACCAACTGCCCGACGACGGCTTTCTCTTCACCGGCATGTCGTACGACAACACGATGCATCTGGGCGCCTCCACCTGGCGGCACGTGGCGTTCATCGAGCGGCCGGTGCCCCTGCGTGAGCAGGACGAAGGTGCATTTTCGTGGCTATTTTCCTCCGATGTCTGCAAGCACTGCGCGCGCGCTGGCTGTCTCGAAAGCTGTCCCACCGGTGCCATCATTCGGACTGAGTTCGGCTCGGTCTACGTGCAGCCCGATATCTGCAATGGTTGCGGTTATTGCATCGTTAACTGTCCGTTTGGAGTGATTGATCGCCGCGAAGAAGATGGCCGCGCCTGGAAGTGCACTCTTTGCTACGACCGGTTGCGCGAAGACATGACCCCGGCTTGCGCGAAGGCTTGCCCCACTGAATCGATTCAGTTCGGTGAACTCGCGCAGCTTCGCCAGCATGCCGAAGAGCGCGTGGAGAAGCTGCATGAGCAAGGGCTCAAGGATGCATATCTGTATGGCGCGAACGCGGCGGATCAGCCCGGAACCGAAGGCCTTAACGCATTCTTTCTCCTGGTGGATAAGCCGGAAGTTTACAATCTGCCGCCCGACCCCATAGTTCCCACGAAGAAAGCGAAAGAGGCCTGGACCGCGATGGCGGCAGCCGCGGCGGGCATGCTGCTGGTGGCTCTCGGATCGGTATTCTTCGGTGCAAAAAGCAGATGAACGACGGGCGCGATATCGATCCGGAAATCGGCGCTCTGCTCGGCGAAGGCTCGAGTCAACAATCGTATGGCGCGCCTGACAAGCACATGCAAGCCATCGCTCCGGCGTGGCGAACGCCGCCCGCGGAAGACCCCGGCGATGCAACCTACTACGAAAGGCCGCTGCTGCAGGAGCCCGTTTGGGAATGGGTTATTCCGGCCTATTACTTTGTCGGCGGACTCACCGGCGCATCGCTGGTGTTGAGCGCTGCTGCACAGCTTGGCGATTCGAGCGGCAGGGCAAGACTTATCCGGCGCTGCCATTGGATCGGATTCGCCGGTTGCGGCGTGAGTGGCGGCTTGCTGATCTGGGACCTCGGTATGCCCTGGCGATTTTTCAACATGCTCCGCGTCTTTCGCCCGACCTCACCCATGAATATGGGCGCGTGGATCCTGTCGGGCGCCGGCGGCAGCGGATTTTTCGCCTTGCTTCTGTATGGCAGGCGTGGCTTTTTAGGAGGCATCGGCGAGGCATGCGGTTACTTCGCCGGCATTTTCGGCGCTTGCCTGGCTACTTATACTGGCGTGCTCGTGAGTAACACTGCCATTCCGGTCTGGCAGGAATCGCGGCGTGTCATGCCGATTCTTTTCGGGGCATCGGCGATGGCAACCGCCGGTTCCGTCTTTAGTCTTCTCGCCCAAACCAGCGCAGAGAGCCGGTTGACGAATATCTTCGGAAGGATGGGCCAGATGGTGGAGCTGGTCGCTGCCATCGAGATGGAACGTCAGGCTTCTGAGGTTCCACGCGTGGGCCGCCCCTTCAAGGAAGGAATCAGCGGCTTCCTGTGGCGAACTGCCGCCGTGCTGAGTGCCGGCAGCTTGGTCCTTTCACTATTACCGGGAAAATCTAAAAAGCGGCGCATTGCCGCCGGTCTGCTGGCAGCGGCGGGTTCTGGGTTAATGCGCATGTCGATTGAGAAGCTAGGAACGGCATCGGCGCGGGATGCTCGCGCTTCGTTCCATCTACAGCGGGCGGGGAAAGACGTGATCGAAGGAAAGAGAGTGACTTTGAAACATGGAGAGTGAAACGCTGGAGACAACTTGTTGCGTCGTCGGCGGTGGTCCCGCGGGCATGATGCTGGCATATTTGCTGGCTCGTGCCGGGGTTGCGGTCACGGTGCTCGAAAAGCACAAGGATTTCTTTCGCGATTTTCGCGGCGATACGGTCCATCCTTCTACGCTCGAGCTCATGTACGAGCTCGGCATTCTGGATGACTTTTTGAAAGTGCCCCACCAGAAGTTGACGTCCACCGGCGGCGTCTTTGGCGATTTCGCTTTTCAGGCTGCCAATTTCCGGCACGTACCCGCGCACTGTAAGTTCGTCGCCTTGATGCCGCAATGGGATTTCCTGAATTTTCTTTCCGCGCACGCCAAGAAATTCCCCACCTTTGACCTGCGAATGGAGCACGAGGCCACTGACCTCCTGCGCGACGGCGGACGAACCACGGGCATTCGCGCCCGCACGCCGGAAAGAACGGTCGAGATCAAGGCCGATCTGGTAGTCGGCTGCGATGGCCGTCACTCCATCACGCGCCAGGCGGCGCAATTAGAGGCCCTCGAATTTGGCGTGCCGATTGACGTCCTTTGGTTTCGCATCAGCCGCAACTCCGATGATCCCGATCAGCTATTAGGAAACATCAACTACGGCAAAGTCCTGATCCTCATCAACCGCGCCGGTTATTTCCAAGCCGCGCTTGTCGTGCGCAAAGATTCTTTTGGGAAAATCAAGCGCAGTGGCCTGGAGGCGTTTCGAAAGAGCATTCTGCAGATTGCTCCCTACCTGGGCGACCGCGTGGAGGAGTTGCGCGATTGGGATCAGGTCAAGCTACTATCGGTGCAGATCAACCGTCTCCAGCGGTGGTACCGTCCCGGACTGCTTTGCATCGGAGATGCCGCCCATGCCATGTCGCCGGTGGGAGGGGTTGGCATTAACCTGGCCATTCAGGATGCTGTCGCGGCAGCAAATCTGCTGGCCCGGCCGCTTCGCGAAAGACGGTTTTCGGAACAGTTGCTGGCCGCCGTGCAAAAAAGACGGCAGTTCCCCACGCGCGTCACGCAGCGTTTGCAAATTAATGCGCATAAGGGACTCGAATACGTTTTCCGGACCGCTGGTCCGGTAAAAGCACCCTGGCAATTGAAAGTGGCGGTGCGCATACCGGGAGCGCAAAGCTTGCTGGCGCGGGTGATCGGGGTGGGTATCCGGCCGGAGCATATTCAAGGCGCCAGGAGCCGATCGGCCAGAGGTGAAATACATCGTCTGGCCGTGTGCGCCGGCGCGTTGACTGGCGCGATCGTCGCTGCCGTGTGCCTGCTCCGCACTAGTGCTCGCGGATCCGCGGCCGGCTAAGGCAGCCCGGCGGACGCGCTCTGCACTTCGTCGCTGACGACAACGAATTGAGTGAGTTTCGCCGTGCCGAACGAAGTGGTAATCGCCACGTCGGCGGCATCGCGCCCCACCGCCATCAGAACGCGGCCGATCCGCCGCGCGTTGTGCCGTGCATCAATAGTCCACCAGCGATCCTCCAGGTAGACCTCGAACCAGGCGCTGAAATCCATGGGTGTTGGCGCAACAGGAACGCCGATATCGCCCAAATAGCCGGTTGCATAGCGCGCGGGAATGTTCAGACAGCGGCAGAAAGCGATCGCCAGGTGCTGAAAATCGCGGCAAACTCCCTGGCGTTCTACGTAGACATCCAGCGCTGTTTTCGTAGGGCGCGCAAAGTTGTATCCGAAGGTGATCTTGTCGTGGACCCAGGAACAAATGGCCTGCACTCGTTCCCAGCCTGGTGTGACATGCCCAAATAGCTCAACCGCGGTATTCGATAACAGGTCCGTTTCGCAATAACGGCTCGCCAGCAAATAGCCCAGTGTCTCGGTAGGCAAATCGCCCACCGGCACTTCGCGTGCATGGGGGTTGATGGCGTCGGGTTCGCCGCTGTCTTCGATCAGGCTTGAACTGTGCAGCCTCACACTCCCCGCGGGAGCCACGAAACGTGAGCAGTGGTTTCCAAAAGTGTCGATATACTCATCGATTTTCACCGCCGGTTCGGTGAGCAGCGTGTCGGGCTCGCGGAGGTATTTTTCGCGTGATGGATGCACATGCAGCAGCGCTACGATGGGCACTGATGTGGGCGTTTCAAAGCGTAAATCGTACCCGAGGCGGATCAGCATTAACCAGCTCCAGAGTGAGTAAGGTGCGGCCGATCTGCGTACCTGGCAAGGAAACCGACGCTGTTCCTATCAGCACGTAACGATAGTGTAGCCGAGACGCGCACTGCCATTTAGAGTTCTTACAGAACAGACTTGTAACAATAAAGCTTCATGGGGCAATCGAAGCGGAGTAAAGCATGACGTATTGTCTGGGTATTGTGACGGACGATGGATTAGTAATGGCGTCAGATTCACGGTCGAACGCCGGCTTCGATCAAGTGAACGTCTGCCGCAAAATGTACCGCTTTGTGAAGCCGGGCGAACGGGTCTTCGTCATCCTGTGCAGCGGAAGCCTGTCGATCAGCCAGTCGGTGATCACTTTGTTACGCAGCGAGTTCGATGCCGGGACGGGCTTAGCTCGCGCGGAATCGTTATATAGCGCGGCGCGCATTGTCGGCGACTGCATCCGCCGCGTGAGCGATATGGACCGGGCCGCTCTCGAACGCGATCAGTTCAACTTCAACGTGCACCTGCTTCTGGGCGGCCAGGTGAAAGGCGAGGCGCCGGGGCTTTATCTCATCTATCCGCAAGGCAATCCGCTGCGGGCTACTGACGACTCTCCGTATCTCCAGCTTGGGGAATGCAAGTATGGCCGGCCCATCCTCGATCGGGGCGTCGAGCCCGGAACCACCCTGGAAGTGGCGGCCAAGTATGCTCTGTTAGCCTTCGACGCCACCATACGCTCGAACGTAACCGTGGGGCCTCCGATCGAGATCGTGATCTACCGCAAGGATGCCCTCAACGTAACTCAGTACCGGCGTTTTTCCGCCACCGATCAGGACTTGAATACGATCCATTCTTCATGGGAGCAGTCTTTGCGGCGGGCCGTCGAACAGCTTCCGGAAATCGAGTTTCGCAAACCTCCCGCGGAGCTTTCTACTTGATCTAAGCGTTATACTTTTGCTATCCACCCAACCGGGCCGATTCCGAGTCGAACAGTTTCCGGGCTCGATTTTATTCTGGAATATGGCGACGATTCTACCCACTGCCGAACGAAGCATGACGGCCGCTCCCTTTTCGGATTACGAGATCGGCGGTGGCTACGACGAAATGTTCCGGAGTAACGGACGCTCCAGAGCGCACTATCGTGCGCTTCACACCAAGCTGCTGAATTTGCCCGCCGAAGAGTTGCTCCGCAGCAAGCAGGAAGCCGATCTTTCGTTTTTCAATCAGGGCATTACTTTCACTGTTTATGGACGCGAAGAAGGAACCGAGCGGATCTTTCCGCACGACCTTTTGCCGCGCATCATTCCGGCTGGCGAGTGGGACACCATCGAGCGCGGCTTGACGCAGCGCATCACCGCCCTGAATCTCTTTCTCAAAGACATTTATCACGAGCGCAAAATTCTCAAAGACCGGGTGATTCCGGGCGAGGTTATTTACACCTGCCGCCACTTCCGGCGTCAGATGCGTGGGGTGAAGATTTCGCGCGACGTCTACGTGAGCGTTTGCGGCTCGGACCTGATCCGCTTGCCCGATGGCAATTTCGTAGTGCTCGAGGACAATCTCAGGGTGCCGAGTGGCGTCTCCTACATGCTGACCAGCCGCAAGGTAATGAAACAGACCTTCCCCATTTTGTTTCGGAAGTGCGGCGTGCGCCCGATCGAGCAATACAGCCAGGCGCTGCTTTCTACGCTTCGTTCGCTCGCGCCCGAAGGACGCTCGAGTCTGACGATTGTCCTTCTGACGCCGGGCGTTTATAATTCCGCCTACTTCGAGCATGCCTATCTGGCGCGCCAAATGGGTATCGAGCTGGTGGAGGGCCGCGACCTTGTGGTTCACGACAACATCGTGTACATGCGCACCACTTCGGGGCTGCAGCGCGTGGACGTGATTTACCGCCGCGTCGATGACGATTTTCTCGACCCGCTCACATTCCGCGGAGACTCCGCCTTGGGCGCCCCCGGGCTCTTCAATGCCTACCGCTCAGGCAATGTCGTGCTCGCGAATGCCCTGGGCACTGGTGTGGCCGACGACAAGGCAATCTACGCCTACGTGCCGAAAATGATTGAGTACTATCTTGGCGAATCGCCGATCCTCAATAACGTGGAGACCTTTCTGATGACCAACGAGACCGAGCGCCAGCACGTCTGCGACAATCTCGAAAAGTACGTGGTGAAGGCGGTGGGCGAATCGGGTGGTTACGGTATGTTGATCGGACCGCACAGCAGCCGCGAGCAGCGTAACGAATTCCGGGCCAGGATCATGGAACAGCCGAGAAACTATATTGCGCAGCCCACGCTCGCGCTTTCCACCGCTCCCTGCTTTTGCGAGGACGGGCGGATCGAGCCGCGCCACGTGGACCTCCGGCCCTACGTCCTGTATGGTGACAAGATTACGATCGTGCCGGGCGGGTTGACCCGCGTGGCGCTCCGGAAAGGATCGCTGGTGGTCAATTCCTCGCAGGGCGGGGGATCGAAAGACACCTGGGTGCTGCAGGGCTGAAACGTAGCAGACCGCCATGCTTTCCCGCGTAGCCGACAGCTTGTATTGGATGAGCCGCTACTTTGAGCGCGCCAATCACTGCGCGCGCGTGCTTGAGGCCAACTACAGCCTCATGTTGAATCCGGGCAAGCTTTCCACCGAGCGGCGCTGGCAGAACATCATCACGCACTTGGGAGTTGGTCCGGGAGCCGCCGAAATCGAACCCCAAGCCGCTATTTTCAAATTGCTGGCCGACGCGACGAATCGATCTTCCATCGTCTCCTGCATCACCTCCGCGCGCGAAAATGCCAGTCAGGTCCGCGAGCAGATCAGCTCGGAAATGTGGGAGCGGTTGAATCAGCTCTATCACGAAATCAACCAAACGACCGCCCGCATGGGAGTGGATTCCGATGCGGACGTGCAGCGTCTGTTCCGGGAGATTCGCGAAGGGTCATATAAATTTGTGGGCGTAACCGACGCCACCATGAACCATGGCGAAGCGTGGCAATTCATCCAGTTGGGTAAGTACATGGAGCGGGCCTCCGCGCTGCCTTTGTTGTTGGACGCCATTTTCTCGGCAGCGGAGGGCGCCGACGATCTCGATTGGGTCGGCCTGCTCGCGAGCTGTTCGGCGTTCGAGGCCTATTGCAAGGTTTATACCGCCGACCTCAAACCGGATCTGGTGGCCGAATTTCTACTTCTCAATCCCGAATTCCCTTCCACCGTCCGCTATTCGACGGAAAGAATGCAAACCGCCTTGGAGTCCATCACCCGCGCGTCTTCCGCCCGCAAGGCAAGCCAAATCGAGAGAATTGTCGGAAGGCTCCACTCTTCGCTCGCCTACGTTCAAATCGGCGACATTATCTCGAAGGATTTTCGCGCCTTCCTCCGGAATATTATCGAGCAGTGCCACAACTTGCACGCCGCCGTCCATGTCGCTTACATAGACTATCCGATTGAGACTGCATTCGAGGCCTGATGTTTTACGCCATTAGACATTTCACGCGTTATCGTTATAGCCGTCCCGTTACGCAAAGCAGCATGGAAGTGCGCATGCATCCGCGCAGTGAATACTCGCAGCGCTGCTTCACCTTTCAACTTTCCGTGAGTCCCCGCGCGCGCATCTTCTCTTGTAACGATCACGTCGGCAACGTCATCCATCACTTCGATATCCCGGAGCCTCACCACCAGCTCACCATCATTGCCGATGCCTTGGTGGATGTCGATCCGCCTATCGATCTTCCAGAGAAACTCACGGCCGAAGCCTGGAAAGAGCTCGACGATCTGATTGAGAGTGACGACTACTGGGACATGCTCATGCCGAGCCAATTCGCGCGCAGTTCGCCGGAGCTCGCGGAGTTGGGACGCAAATTGGGCGTCGATCAGCGGAACGGATTGGATCCCTTAACGCTGCTGCGAAAACTGAACAAAGATCTCTACGAGGAATTCGCCTACACGAAGGCCAGCACCACGGTAGACTCGCCGATTGAAGATGCGCTTCGCAGCCGTCAGGGAGTCTGCCAGGATTTCGCGCACATCATGATTGCGCTGGTGCGAAACATTCGCATCCCTTGCCGCTACGTGAGCGGCTACCTGCATCACGATGCAACTCACGCCGACCGCTCTATGGACGGCGCAACGCACGCCTGGGTGGAAGCGCTAATTCCAGGGTTCGGCTGGATTGGTTTCGATCCGACCAACGATTTGCTCGCGGGCGGCCGCCACATTCGTACCGCCATTGGGCGCGACTACGCGGACGTGCCTCCTACCATGGGCATCATGAAAGGCTCCGCCCAGACCGAACTGCAGGTGCGCGTTCGTGTAACTCCGTCGGAAGCCGTGCTGCCCGCCGGTCAGGAATTTGCCGCCGACGAAGAGTGGTCGCGTTTTCTTGAAAGCGATCAGCAGCTCGAAAAGATCCTCGCTGAACAACAACAGCAGCAGCAGTAATCGACCCTCAAAGCAGTCCGAGACGCCGGAAAGCTTCGTATTCTTGTTCGATATCCTGCAGGATACGCTGCTGGCGGCGGCCCTCCCGGCGGCGCTCCAGAATTTCAAAAAGCACAATCAGCGACGAGAAGATTACCGTCAGAAAAAAAAGCAAGTCACCGAAATCTGGCAGATCGATGTTCACGAAACCCCGCCCCTTACATTATTCCTCACTTGCGGGGACGTTAGGTAGAGGGTGTTCGCTAGCCCCCTACAGCTTTTGCATACCGGACCTTCAATCGTCCCGCCGGCTTCGCCGCCACCGTGTCGCTATCGCGAACTCTATATTGGTCGGTGTGTCCTGCCGAACACGTCAACTCCACCGCTTTCTCTTTGGAATTGTCTGTGTTCTCGGGTGAAATCGGAGAGTACACTAATTCACCGCAAATTCTGCATTCGAATCGAGCGTATCCGTTGTTGCTCATAATGGCTACTTTACGAGTTTAGCCGATTGCCTCGGCAGCGACAAAGCTGCGGGTGCCTGCCTAACCTAGACCTCTAGGGCAGCGGATTCGTTGGGCCTCCTTGCCTCGCTAGCCGGGGCTGCTCGCTTGGTTCTCAGCAAACAGGCCCCACAAGGCGATATGATGTGGAGAAGGCAGCGCGGGATGAAACGTTGTGACTGGGGAAGTCACTATTGCTCTTGGGGCCGGGCGATCAACGACCAGAGCGGAAAATTGCTGATTCGAGGAACTGGTAAATGCCATTTGAAGTCGGTCAATTTGCAAGCGATTATGAGATCTTGGGCGTCCTCGGTAAGGGCGGCATGGGGCGCGTCTATCGAGTGCGCAATGTCATCTCCAACCGTATGGAGGCGATGAAAGTTCTGCTGGCCGACGTGGCGGCGGAAGCTGAGCTGGGTGATCGCTTCAGCGGTGAAATCCGTACCTTAGCCCGCCTCGATCATCCGAATATCGCAAAATTTCACACCGCTTTCAAGTTCGAAAACCAGCTCGTCATGGTGATGGAATTTGTCGAAGGGTTCACTCTTTCCGAACGTTCTAAACAAAGCGCCATTCCACTCGAAGAGTTGCTGAGTTACGTTACGCAGACCTTGGCGGCCTTAAGCTATGCCCATCAAGCGGGCGTGATTCATCGCGACATTAAACCGGCCAACATCATGGTGACGCCACATGGCATCGTCAAGCTGATGGATTTCGGTATCGCGAAGTCGAACATCGATCCACTGCTTACGCGCCCGGGCACCACCATGGGCTCCATGCTCTACATGTCGCCCGAGCAGGTGCGCGGTACGACCGTCGATGCCCGCTCCGATATCTACTCGGTCGGCGTTCTGCTTTACGAGTTGTCCGCCGGCCGGCGTCCCTTCGAAGCCGAAAATACTTTTGCCATTTTGGAGGCGCAATTGAACGCCCCTCCCAAACCACCGATCGAGTTGAATCCGTCTTTGCCGAAGCTGTTGAACGATATTATTCTGACGGCCATGGACAAAGAGCCCATGCACCGTTTTCAAAGCGCCGACGCATTTCGCAACGCTCTCGAAAGCATTCGTGCCCGCCCGGCAGGTGCTGCCGCGCCCGCTCTTGCCCAGACCCAAGCCGCCCCGCCGCCTCCGGGTGCGCGGGTAGCACAGCCAATGAGCGCTCCTCTGCCGGCGGCCGCCAAAAAGGGGAATCGTGGATTATGGATGGCGTTGGGCGCCGTCGCCTGCGTTTGCGTGCTGGCGGGCGGCGCGTATTTATTGCCGCACTTCTCAAAGAGCGACGCCGCTTCGAAAGCCGCCCCGGCCGCCCAGCCAGTTGAACCGCCGCCGGTGGCGCAGCCGGCTTCGCAACCAGTTGCTGATGCCACCCCGGCTCCTATCGAGCCTGCGAGCACCGCGCCTGCCGCAGCTCCCGCAACGCCGGCGGTTGTGCCCGCTCCAAGCCCAAGCGTGACGCGTGCGGCCAAGCCAGTCAAGGTACCGGCCAAGCAGGCTACCACAACCGCCGTTCAGCCGCCACCGCAAACGACGCCACTGCCGACGCCGCAACCGGTCGCGCCGCCCGCCGGACCGACGCCCGAACAACTCGATGCCGCGAACGAAGACTTGATGAAGCTGCGTTCTCGCGCCGACGCGATCCGCGACAGCCTGGATCGTCTACGCAGCCAGCAGGCGGCGAGCGGGCTCGGCATAAATCCGGACACCGCGGCCACCGCCAGCCGCATGCAGAATTATTTGCAAGCGGCCGATCGCGCGCTGCAAGGCAATAACCTGGAGTCCGCGCGTAAAAACATGGATCGCGCCGAAACCGAGATTACTAAACTGGAAGCATTCTTCGGAAGATAGGGGTACATACATACATGAAACGTTACGTTGCGCTGCTAGGCGCTGCCACGCTCGCCGTCTCACCCGCGTTTTGTCAACAGCAAGCCGAAAAACGGCGGGTGGCAGTGCTCGATTTTCAATATGGAACCGTGATGACCAGTGTCCAGTCGATTTTCGGAACCTCGCAGGACATCGGCCGCGGCATATCGGATCTACTCATCGACAAGCTTCTCAAGGACGGTACCTACCGTGTGATGGAACGCCGCGATCTCGGCAAGGTCATGAGTGAGCAGAATTTCTCGAACAGCGATCGGGCGGATCCAAACAGCGCAGCGAAAATTGGCCGCCTGCTCGGCGTCGATAGCGTGATTATCGGCGACATCACTCAGTTTGGACGCGACGATAAGAACACCGGTGTCGGCGGAGCCCTGAGTCATTGGGACAAATACGGCGTCGGCAAGGTCGGTATGCATAAGGCCAAGGCGGTTGTTGCCGTAACCGCGCGGCTGATTGACGTGAACACCGGCGAAATCCTCGCTTCCGAAAGCGGCCGCGGCGAGTCTTCCCGTTCCGGCACAGACTTGCTCGGCGGCGGTGGAGCAGGGGGTACTGGCGGTGGCGGCGGTGTCGATATGAGTAGCTCAAATTTCAGTCAGACCATCATCGGCGAAGCGGTGAGTAGCGCGGTAACGGAACTGGGAGGAAAGCTCGATCAGGATTCATCCCGCGTCCCGCACCAGTCGGTGCAAATCCACGGCCTGGTAGCGGACGCGACCGGCGGCTCCATCATTATTAACGTCGGCAGCCGAGGCGGCGTTCACGTCGGCGATAAGCTCGTGATTACCCGCGCCAGCCGCGTGATTAAAGATCCCGTAACCGGCAAGGTGCTCCGCGCTATCGAAGCCCCAGTCGGCCAGATGCAAGTCACCTCGGTCGATGAAGGCTCGGCCGTCGGCAACTTCATTGGGAGCGGTGAAGCGAAAGTCGGCGACGTCGTCAAATCAGCGCAGTAACGGCGGCGCGGTGGCCGAGGCGTTGTCGAAGCGCGCAATCACTTTGTTCGCAGGTTTGTAAAACGCTGCTCCTGCGGTAAGTGTTTGCGCGCCGCCGAGAACAATGCTCAGCAGAGGCTTCCGCTAAATGGTGAGTTCGCCCACGGGCCGCTAGCGGCTTGTGCCGGCCGCGTTGTTAGTCGCCCATGGCTGTGCGTGATACGTCCAGTTGCGGCTGCTGTAGTCGCTATAGGTGATCAGAATCAGGATCATCAGCCAGAGCAGTCCGGCTATGCAGAATAATCGCGTCAGCGTCGTGCTGTTACGGACACCCATGAAAATCCACGCCACCAGCGACGCCTTGGTCAAGGCAATCACGAGCGCGACCACGATGTTCCATTCGCCAAGCTCGATATAAGAGACCGCCGACGTTGTTCCGGTCAGCACGATCAGCGTCGCCCAGACTGCCACGAGCGTGCCTACTTTGGGGATGTGAGAGTGGAGTGTGCTCAATGCCTTTGTCCAATCAGATATAGAAGGGGGAACAGGAAAATCCAGACGATGTCGACAAAGTGCCAATACAACCCGATCATTTCTACCGGCGCGAAGTAATTCGCGTGGAACACCTTCCGCACCGACTGAACGAGCAGGTAAGTCAGCAGCCCCAAGCCGACAATCATGTGTATCGCGTGCATGCCCGTCATGCAGAAATAAAGAAAAAATAGAATCTGCGCGTTATGGACGTATTGCTTTGGCTCGTATTGAAAATCGAATCCGGGAACCAGGTGCTCCACCCATTTGGAATGGTATTCGAAGCCCTTGATCACCAGAAAGATCGTCCCGAAAATCATCGTCAGGATCAGAAAAAGAATCAGATCCCGGCGCTTGCTGAGCTGCGCCGCCCGCACCGCCAGCACCATCGTCAAGCTGCTGCAGATCAAAACCGCGGTGTTGGTTCCGCCCAGCACCACGTCCATATACCTGCTGGTGGAGGCGAACGCCGCCGGGTACATATTGCGGTACACTGCATAAGCCGCGAACATTCCACCGAAGAACAGAACTTCGGTAATCAGGAACGTCCACATGCCCAGCATCGATGCGTCCATCTGCTGCGCGGGTGAAGCAAAATGGTGTCGAAGATGGGTGTCTCCTTCGAGCACGGGTTCATGACCCGCGGGGACCAGTGTTTCAGCCAATGCTTTCCTCCACTGAATCGTAGTCGTATGCTTCGTGCGTTACGGTCGGCGTCTCGTCAAAATTGAAAGTGGTCGGCGGCGACTGAATTTCCCACTCGAGTCCGGTTGCTCCCCAGGGATTCGGAGGCGCCTTCGGACCATTCTTGAGCGACCAGAAAAAGTACACCATCGGGATCAGATAGCCGATTCCCAGAATAGAAGCTCCTGCGGTCGAGAGCACGTTCAAAGCCTGAAATTCCGGCGGGTAGGCGTGATAGCGCCGCGGCATTCCAAGGTACCCCAGAATGAATTGCGGAAAGAACGTCAGATTGAATCCGATAAAAATAATCAGGGCAGCGAACTTAGCCCACGCCTCGGGATACATGCGTCCGCTGATCTTCGGCCACCAGAAATGCAGACCGCCCAAGAACGCCATCACCATGCCCCCTACCATTACATAGTGGAAATGCGCCACGATGAAATAGGTGCCGTGCGTTGCCACATCGGTTGCGAGCGCCGCCAGGAACAGGCCCGTCAATCCGCCGATCGTGAACAATCCGATAAATCCAAAGGCATAAAGCATCGGCGTATCGAACGAAACCGAACCTTTATACATGGTCGCCGTCCAGTTAAACACTTTGATGGCGGAGGGCACCGCCACCATGAAGCTCAGGAAGGAAAATGCGACGCCGGTGTAGACGCTCTCGCCGGTGATGAACATGTGGTGTCCCCAGACCGCGAAGCTGAGAACCGCGATGGCCATGCTCGAGAAGGCGATGAAGTTGTAGCCGAAAACGCGCTTGCGGGAGAAGCAGGCAACCAGTTCGCTGATCACGCCCATGCCCGGCAGGATCATGATGTAGACCGCCGGATGCGAATAGAACCAGAACAAATGTTGGAACAGGATCGGATCGCCTCCGATATTCGGATCGAATATGCCGACATGGGCGATGCGTTCAAACGCCAACAGGAGCAGGGTAATGGCGAGCACTGGCGTGCCGAGCACCTGAATCAGTCCGGTAGCGTAATTAGCCCACACAAACAGCGGTAAACGCGACCAGGTCATGCCCGGCGCGCGCATCTTGTGAACCGTGACAATGAAATTCAGGCCGGTGAGAATAGAGGAAAATCCCGCCGTGAAAACGCCAAATGCCGCCGCTAGGACGTAGGAGTTCGAATAGGTGCTGCTGTATGGGGCATAAAACGTCCAACCGGTATCCACACCGCCCCGCGCCACCGCGAATAGCGTAAAAGCGGCGCCGATCACGTAGATATACCAACTGAGCAGATTGACGCGCGGGAACGCCAGGTCTTTGGCGCCCACCATGATCGGTATCAAGAAATTAGCGAGGGTAGCTGGTATCGATGGCACCAGAAAAAAGAACACCATCACGATGCCATGCATGGAAAACAAGCGGTTGTAGGTTTCGGCGGAGAAAATTCCTTCCGGCTCAAGCAGGTTAATGCGGAACAACACGGCGAACGTTCCGCCGACGAAGAACATCAACGTGATGGAAATCAGATAGAGAACCGCGATGCGCTTATGGTCGGTGGTAAAGAGCCAGCTCTTCCAGCCGTGCTCCACGTTGAGATAATTTACCGTTTCGGCTGCTGTGTCCGGGGTACCGTGTGCAATGGTTGCCATTTTGTATTCGTTCCTTTACTGCTTCGGCTGCGAACCGGCGGCCGGTTGGGCGACCGGCGCAATCACGATCGGACGCTGCTGGCTGCCTTGCTGCGACGCCGGCGTCTGCGGCGAAAGCGACTTGATGAAGGCGATCAACTGAATCACGTTTTCTTCACTCAACTGGCCGGTGAAGTTGGGCATGACATTTTCCTGGAAACCCGCCGCCACTTTGGCGTTCGGGTCGAGTATGGATTCGCGCAAGTAGGCGTCGTCCGCGATCACCGTCCGTCCGTCGTTTAATAGCACCGGCTTGTTATAGAGTCCGCGCAGCACCGGACAGCGCCCTTGCTGGTCCAGTAAGTGACAAGTGGAGCAGCCGTTTTGCTCAAACAGTTTCTGTCCCTGCTCGGCGAGTGAGCCTCCCGCTCCGCCGCCGCTCGCCCAATTGGCGTAATCGCGCGGATCCATGACCTCTACCCAGCCGGTCATGCTGGCGTGCTGATTTCCGCAATACTCGGTGCAGTAAAGACGGTAACGCCCCACCTTGGTCGGGGTAAACCACAAGCTGTCGTAGTGTCCGGGAACCACATCGTGGCGCACCCGGAAGGCCGGTATCGAAAAGCTGTGGATTACGTCCTCCGACGCCATGGTCAGTTTCACTGCCTGGCCGACCGGCACGTGAAGCGAGTTGATCTCGCGCATGCCGTCCGGATACTGAATCTTCCACATCCACTGTTTTCCCGTCACGAACACTTCCATGGCGTCCTTCGGTGGGTTCTGGGCCGCAAAGAACAGCTCGGCGCCCCACCAGAACATGACCAGCATGATCAGAAAGGGAACGATCGACCAGGTCAGTTCGAGCGCGGTCGAGCCATGAATCTGCGTGGCGCGGACATTGGCGCGCCGCCGGTACTTCCAAGCGAAGCCGACCACGCCTAGGAAAATCAAAACCGTCATCACCGCCGAAACGATGACTTCAAACCAATACAACTCATCGATTGGGCCGGCCTGCGCCGAGGCGGCGGGTGGAAACAACTGCAAGTCGGCGATCAAGGGAAGCAGATTAGCTAGCATGCGGCGCCTCCTTCCATCCGGACTGCGCCAGCTTGTGCTTTTCTTCTCGCAGGAGGAAGAAGATCAGCCCTCCCAGCAGCAAAACCGTCAGGCCGGCCGCCAACTTCAACACATTGAGAATGGCAAGAGTGTACTTGCCCGTAAGCGGATCGTAATGCAAGCAGAACAGCAGTATGTAATTCACCGGCGAGCCGATGCGATGCTGCGAGGCTTGTACCAGCGCCATCCGTACGTCGGCGGGAGCATAGTCGATACCGTAGAAATAGCGGGACAATTTCCCCTCCGGTGTGATTGCCATGATGCCGCCCGCGTGGATGAACTGCTTGCTTTTTGCGTCCCAGTGGTAGCGCCATCCCACGGCCGCCGTCAATCGGGAGATCGCCTGTTGATCGCCGGTGAGGAAATGGAAGCCGGCGTCGTATCCGGCGCGGTGGAACTGGCTTTTGTATTCGGCCTTCTTGTTCCGCGCGTCCGCGGGCGTATCGGATGGATCAAAGCTCACTACCAGGACGTTGTAATCGCGCCCCGCCTCTAAAGGGACGCGCCGCAGCGCATTCATCGTCTCGTGCATGCTCATCGGGCACAGGCTCGGGCATTTGAAATAAACCAATGACAGGATTACCGGCTTATCGCCGAAATACGTCCGCAGCGGCACCGCTTGATTCGCTTCGTTATGGAAGACTAGATCGAGCGGCACTTGGGCGTTTAACTTCTGCTCGATCGTAACGCCTCTGGTGAGCGTGGGCCGGGCGTATTGGGCGGCCAATACGGCGGCGCTTGCCAGCCCCAGCCATGCGCCTAGGAAAGCTTTACTGCGCATGCTTGTGAATTTCTCCCCGAATCTGCGGCACGACAGGCTGTGGCACCTGATAAGCCGGCGGCATATACGACAGCGCGCGCGAAAAATCCCGGCCTTCGCCGCCCGGCGTGGTAATTCCCGGCGGCGCATCGGGCCGTATCTTCAAGCGTGAAATCACGGCGTTCATCGCCTGGTTGATCGGGATGTGAATATGCCCTTCGGCATCTTTCCCGGAGCTGTTCAGAACGTCATTTTCGTGAGCGCGCATATCGGGCAGCTCTTCCCACGGGTGGACCTGCACTTGCGGCGCCGGAGCTAGTATGCGCGACGGCGCCAGCGGACTCGGCAGCTCGCCTACCGGGTTGTCGTGCTCGAGCATTTTCTGCAGCCCGATGGTTAAGGCGAACACAATGACCAGCGTCCCGCCGATGATCGAGAGCGACCAGATCACCATGCTCGCCCGGGCATCGACGCCTTCGTATTTTGTACCGCCGTGCCCCTCGTGCGGCTCAGTGTATTTGGGCGGCCCGATCATGCGATTACCTCTTCCGGTAAAGGCGCCATCACGCGCGGATCGCGCAACGGTAACAACGGACGCCGGCGAAGCTGGCCCAGGAACACGTATAACCAAATGCCACCCAATCCAAGGAAAGCGGCGAAGTCGGTCCAGTAAATCGCGAAACCGTTGCTCGTGTGGAGCAGGGAACTGTTGCTGGCGTTGCGGAACTCCGGCGCCACGATCCAGAACACGTCAATCACGCGCGCCACCAGCAGCCAGATCGCCACCCGTATCAGCCGGCGCGGGTCGCGCTTCCGCGCTTGCGAAAGCAGGGCGAGGAAGGGAATGGCGAACATTGAGAGCGCCGTGACCGTTGCCAGCACCTTCCAAATTCCGTTTACCCGGTCCATATACCAGACCAGTTCCTGCGGGAGGTTGGCGGGCCACACGATGATCAATTGCGAGGCCGAAAGATAGGTCCAA
The DNA here is from genome assembly GCA_036501045.1 of Bryobacteraceae bacterium. GTDB lineage: Bacteria > Acidobacteriota > Terriglobia > Bryobacterales > Bryobacteraceae > Bog-105. Next base: position 28,926 of record DASYAX010000293.1, on the reverse strand, counting down.
AAAATGACGAAGGCGAACATCATGTTGCCGAGATCATGCAGAATCTTCGAATTGATGCGTCCGCCGAAACGGTCTTCACGCGAAACCAGAATGATCGTCAGGATAGTGAGGGCGAATGTTTGAACGACGTCGCCAATCAGAATCATTGCACCGTACACCGTGGAAAAAAACTGCGCGTCTATGGAAAGGATCCAGTCGATGTAAGCGAAACTCGCAGTCAGCACGAAGAGCAGCAGTCCGGGGGCGCTAAAGGCCCGCATGCGCTCGCGTATGCCTGGATCGCCGGTTTCATCCTGCCGGTCGGCCATCCGGTTTACGCGCAGGCCCCAAAACAGCCACACCGAGAAGTAGATCACGACCCGCGCCAGAAAAAATGGAACGTTGAGGTAGCCGTGTTTGTGCCGGAGAACCTGGTTGTTCGCAAGCAGATCGGCGTGCGTCCACGGATAGAGATACTTCATTCCGAACAGCAGGACCAAAAGGAAGAGGAAGATGAGCGGCAGGGTCCGCATCTGCGCTTCGAGGAAGCGCCGGGCCGTGACGCCCCATTTTCCTCCCACCACATTGTTCAGCAGCAGAATGCCCAGGCCGCCGATCGCAAATCCGCTCCAATAAATGAAGGCAAATAAATAAGAGTTAAAAAACTGCGCGGGATTGGCGAAATAACCCGCCACGCACAGCAGCAAGCCAAGGCCGCCCACTACTCCCGATATGCGCTCTACGCTCGCCGCCTTCGGGCCGAGCCGGATCTCGGGAATGCGAACTGCCGTTTCGTCTCCGTGACCGCTCACTTACTTCCTCCCGCGGGGCTGCCGCCGGTTGTATTCGTAAATCGTTGCGCAACATCAGGCGGGGCGTTCTGGCTCAATTGCAGTGCGCGAATATAAGCGGCGATGCGCCAGCGGTCGTCCACCGGCACGCGCGACGCATAGCTGTACATGGCGCCATATCCGTTCGTCATAACGTCAAAAAAGTGTCCCACCGGCGCATCCACCAGGCGTTGGTCCAGGTAACTGGGCGGCTGCCGCAGTCCGCGCGCCACAATCATTCCGTGCCCGTTGCCCAAACGCCCATGGCACGGCGAACAATAGATGTCGTAACGCTCGCGTCCACGCGCCACGTCCGCCCGCGTGATCTGGATGGGAAAGTAGTCGACATCTTTGCCGTTGATCATGCCGGTATAGCGGGCTTGATCGAGGTGCAATTGGCCGCGCGCCACAGTATCTTCAATCGCCGGTCTCGCAGAACGGCCATCGGCAAAGAAAGCGCTCGCGGCAAACGGCTTGTAGCGGGGTTGATTGTGCATATCCTGCCGGCATGCGCTCGTGAGAAGCACGCCGCCGATCAACGAGACGAACGCGATCCTATTCCGGAACAACGCTCACCTCTCTCCCACCGAGGCCGCCGAGAAATTCCACCGTGCCCTCCAGGCGGAACATCGGGTCCGTCGATTCTATGCAGAGAAAAAATTTGTCGACCGAAGCCCTCTCAAACGCCGGTACGTTGAATAACGGGTGATACGGTTTCGGCAATCCATTCATCGCTAGCATGCTCACCATCGAGGTGAGCGCCGCCAGCAGAATCATGCACTCGAAGGTAATCGGAATATAGGCCGGCCAGCTATTCGTCGGACGTCCGCCCACGTTGAGCGGATAAGCGATGTTGGTGATCCATTCGAGCAGCGTGAAGCCGCCTGTAACTCCGCAGAGTCCGCCGATCAGCACGCACATCGCTACTTTGTTGCGCTTGAAGCCGATCGCTTCCGCCAATCCCTCTACCGGCATCGGCGCGAACGCGTCCATCTTCCGGTAACCCGTGGCGTAGGCCCGTTTGCAGGCGGCAATTAATTCTTCGGGCGTATCGAACTCCACCAGCGCTCCGTGAATGCCGGGGTTCGCGTTGAGTGTGACTTCGTGGCTCATGCCTCCTCCGATACGGGCTCTCGCGGATGTCCGTGCTTTGCGTGGTGCACCACTTCGCGGACTTCAAATATCGAAATCGATGGCAAAGCTCGGACGAACAGGAAGATCAGGAACATGAAAAAGCCGAGCGTGCCCGTGTAAGTGGCCCAATCCCACTTCGTCGGGATGTAAATGCCCCACGACGAGGGCAGGAAGTCGCGATGCAGGCTGGTTACGACGATGACAAACCGCTCCAGCCACATGCCGATATTCACCACGATCGAAAGAAGCCAAACCAGCGTCAGGTTATGGCGCACTTTTCGCGACCACAATGCCTGTGGAATTAAGATGTTGCAGGAGATCAAAAGCGCGTAGGTGAAGCCGTACGGACCCGTTATCCGGTTCCAGTACATAAAGCTCTCGTATTTGTCTCCGCTGTACCAGGAGAAGAATGCCTCCATGGCGTACCCGTACGCCACAATCAAACCCACTCCCAACATCAGCTTGCAGGCCGAGTCAATGTGCCGCAGCGTGATCAGATCGCGCATGTTGTACCAGGAGCGCAGCGGAATGATCAACGTCAGCACCATGGCAAAGCCCGAATACACCGCGCCCGCCACAAAATAGGGCGGGAAAATCGTCGTATGCCAGCCCGGAAGAATGGCGATGGCGAAGTCGAAGCTCACGATGGTGTGTACCGAAAGCACCAGCGGCGTGGCCAAGCCGGCCAGTAATAAATAGGCTTTCTGGTAGCGGTGCCAATGAATGGCGGAGCCGCGCCATCCCAAAGACAAAATTCCGTAAACCTGGCGCTGCCACAGATGCGGGGCCGTGTCGCGCATGCTGGCGAGATCGGGAAGCAGACCCACATACCAAAACACCAGTGAAACGGTTCCGTAGGTTGAGACCGCAAACACGTCCCACTCGAGCGGACTGCGCGGTTGCGGCCATAGCCACATGGAATTCGGATAGGGGAAGAGCCAGTAGGCCAGCCACGGACGGCCCAGGTGCAGGATGGGAAACATACCGGCGCAAGCCACTGCGAACAGCGTCATGGCTTCCGAAAAGCGGTTGATCGAAGTGCGCCAATCCTGCCTCAACAGAAACAAAATTGCCGAGATGAGCGTGCCGGCATGACCGATACCGATCCACCAGACGAAGTTGATGATGGCGAAGCCCCAGCCGATCGGGATGTTGATGCCCCAAATGCCGACGCCTTTCAAGAACAGGTAGCTGACGGCAATCATCAGCAGATTGACAAAACAAAATGCGAAGAAGGCGCCCACCAGCCATTTCTTGGGCGCGTTCTTCCAGGGCAGATAGGCAATGCCGGCGATGCGCCCGGTGACCGAGTCGTAATCGTGGCCCGGCCCTAGAATGCTGTCCGGCCCGGGATCGGCAATCTGCTGTTGCGGTAACTGAAGATAATCGGGTTTTTCTATGATTTCCACGCTACCCTCTTAGCGCCTCGTTAGGATTTCGCACGTAACCCAGATAAGTAGTCCGTGGGCGCGTGTTCAAATCGTCCAACAGACCGTAATTGCGTTTCGATGCTTGTAATTTCGTGACCCGGCTGCCCGGATCGTTCAGGTCGCCGAAGGTGATGGCTTGCGTCGGGCAAACCTGCTGGCAGGCAGTGAGAATTTCGCCGTCGCGCACCCGGCGGTCTTCTTTTTCGGTCTTGATCTTGGTTTCCTGAATGCGCTGGATGCAGTAAGAACACTTCTCCATCACGCCGCGGCTGCGAACCGTCACGTCCGGATTGCGCATGCCGTACTCGCTTTCGGTATTCCAATCCGAATAGAGGTAGAAGTTAAAGCGCCTCACCTTATAAGGACAGTTGTTGGAGCAGTAGCGCGTTCCGACGCAGCGGTTATAGATCATCTGATTGATGCCCTCGCTGCTGTGCGTGGTGGCGCCCACCGGACATACCACTTCGCAGGGCGCATCCTCGCAATGCATGCAGGGAACCGGCTGGTTGTACATTTCCGGTTCGTCCAAATTGCCCGAATAGTAGCGGTCCACGCGAATCCAATGCATGTGCCGCCCGCGCGCGACCTGATCTTTGCCCACTACCGCGATATTGTTTTCCGCCTGGCAGGCAATGATGCAGGCACTGCAGCCTGTGCAGATGCTCAGATCGATCGCCATGCCCCACTTGTAGCCGGTATAGGACCAATGACCCGCGTAGAGAGTCTCGGCCGGCGGCAGCGGTTTTTCGTACATGGTCGGGAAATCCGGATGCTCCCGGAACTCGGCAATATTGGCCTCGCGGACCGGCTCGCGGCCCGCCATGGTCTGGGTTTCCTGCACATTCGCGATCCGGTAATGCTCGCCGGTTTTCTCGATCGATCCAAACAACAAATAGGGAGACGCCGCGTCTTGAATCAAGTAAGCGTTGTAGCCGATGCGGTTGCCAACCCGGCCCGAACCGGTGCGGCCATAGCCAAAAAACACCGTGATCGAATTTTCCGCGTGTCCCGGCATGATGAACGCCGGCCCCACGGTGCTCTTGCCGGCGACCGTCACGCGCAGCATATCGCCGAGCGTGACGTTCATCTTGGTCGCGTCCTTCGGGCTGATGTAGACGATGTTGTCCCAGGTCGTCTTGCTTTGCGGCTTCGGCAATTCCTGCAGCCAGCCGTTGTTCGCCCAACTGCCGTCACCGATCGTCGGATCGGGCCGCAAGACCACTTCGAATCCGCTGCCTGACGGCGTTTCGAGCGCGGGCAGACTCACCGCCGCTCCGCCATTCATCGGACTCACCGCCGTGCCCTCGACCCAGCCATTGTGGAGGGATGTTTTCCACAGCGTATCGAAGTCGCCGGCTTTATTTTGCTCCTGCCAATATGCTTTTACGACCTCGTGAGAACTCTGGTCCGGCTTGCCGAGCAGGATGGTCAGAACTTCGTGGGCCGATTTGCCGTTGTAGAGCGGCTCGATCAAGGGCTGTTGAATCGTGATGGTGCCGTTGAAGGCTCGCGAATCCGACCAGGTTTCAAGATAGTGCGCTTCGGGAATGTGCCAATGACTCCAGCGCGAGGTTTCGTCGAAGAACTGCCCGAGCCTTACCACCAGGCGCGCTTTGCGGATGGCCGTTTCAAAATCGAGCGATGCGGGCGCGGTGTAGACCGGATTCGGACCCAGAATCAGCAGCGTCTCCACATGCCCGTTATTCAGATCGGTCGTCAAGTCGTCGAGCGCATACGTATTGTCGGGTTCGAGACCTGCGTAGACGATGTCGGCATTGCCAAGCGCCGCATTAATGAGATGAGCCGCCAGATGCACGCTCTCCGGTTGAAATTCGCCGGGTATCACAAGCGAGCGCCCCTTGGAATTTGTCAGGTCTTGGGCCACAGCGCCCAGCCAGGCTGGCGCCGTTCCCGGTGCGTCGGGAGCGGCCACGCCGACGGCTTTCGCCAATTGATAGGCAATGGCCGGAATATCTCCGCACTTCACCGTGAAATGATGATCGGCGAGCGACCCGCTTACCGTTGGCGCGGATTCGATGGCATACATCCGGCACGGGTTGGGATTATCGGTAACCGAGCGCCGCTTGCCGAATTGGCGCGCATACATCATGGCGGCCGGGCCGTTATTGAGAAAATCGCTTCCCAGATTGACGATCACGTCGGCCTTCGAAATATCGTAGGTGAGCAACGCCGGGCGGCCCGCGATCTTTTTGGCCGCGCTCGCTATCGCCGGGTTTACCGACGGCTCATGCACATACCACTTCGCGGTTGGCCATTGGGTTTGCAGCGCCTTCATTTGACTGAGTAGCGTCGGCGACGTCGTGACTCCCGTCAAAATGGCCAGGCCTTCGCCCTTGCGGGTTGCCAGTTCCTGCGCTTCCGTGATGAACTTGCCCGTGAACTCGCTCCAGGTGCTCAGCCGGCCCTCGTACAGCACGTTCTCCGAGCGGTCCGGATCGTACAGATTTAGAATGGAAGCCTGCTCGAAGATCGTGGTCGAGCCCAGGCTCGCCGGATGATCGGGATTGCCTTCCACCTTCGTGGGGCGGTTGAGATGGCTTTCTACCAACAAGCCGCGCGCGTATCCGCCCGTAGGCATCGCCGTTGCATAAAAGAGGGGAGTGCCCGGAATCAAGTTTTCCGGCTGCCGCACGTAGGGAACGATCAGCTCTTTCGGCTGTTTCGTGCAAGCCGCGGCTCCGGCCATGGCAAGCGAGGCGGCCATCACTTTTAGCAGGCTGCGGCGGTCCACGCCTTGTGGTATTTGCCCGGAGAGGCCCGGAAACTCCTGTTCGATGTACTCGCGAAGATCTTCCGATTCCGCCGCCTCGTCCAGCGTTCTCCAGAACGCCGGCCCGCGGCCAGCCGCCAGCTTCTCGCGCAGCGCCTCCAGATTTACGCCCGTCTTGCGCGGCTTATCGAGCAGCGATTCCAAGGGCACAAGACCGGAGCCGGATCCGTTTAGTTGAGTGAGCGGAGAGTCTTTCATCGGTGGCAGGTGACACAATCGGTCAGCGATTGGACGTGATACTCGTGGACGAGCTTGGGGCCCAACGATGCCTGATCGGTCGGATATTTGTAGTCGATATTGAACACCTCTGAACGCGGCCGGATGTACTTCGCCGGATCGCGGTGGCAGTTGATGCACCAGTTCATATAAAGAGTGTTCACCTTGTACATCAGCGGCATCTCGTCCACTTGCCCATGGCAGGTGGAGCAGCCGATGCCTTTGTTGATGTGAATGCTGTGATTGAAGTAGACGAAATCGGGAAGATCGTGCACGCGCGTCCATTCAATCGATTTGCCGCTTGCCCAGCTATCGCGAATCGGCTGCGTGATGGTGGCATTGCTCCAGATTTGCGAATGGCACGTCATGCAGGTTTCGGTGGGCGGGAGACCGGCGAAATGCGAAGTTTCGACGCTCGTGTGACAGTACCGGCAATCGATGCCGTCATCCTTGACGTGGTGTTTGTGGCTGAAGGGAATCGGCTGGACCGGCGCATCGCGAACCGACGTGATCCACGAACCGCGATCGACCATATAAGCCACCCCCAGCGTCGAGAAAGCCAGGATCACTACCGCCGCAATCGAAACCTTGGCAATGGTATTCGAACTGGGTCTAAAAAGTTGTGCCATACGCGAGAGCTATACCGACACCAAAACGAGATTATAGAACGACCGCATTACAAAGTGTGCAGTTTAGCAATAATTCTTCTTGCGAGAGTGTAAAAGTTGTGGAAGCTGAGGAAGAGCCGCGGCGAAGAAACAGCGTTTTTTACGAAACGAAAGCTCCTGTCTTGAGCGCCTTCCCTGCGTCAGTGTGCCGCAAGAAGAGTTTGCGCGGCGAATCGTTTCAGGCGCAAGTGGCTGAAGGGCGGCGAGAAAATTTTTCTCGCAGTTTGGGCACTGTGACGGCGACGCGCGGAACGGTCTTCAGCGTGGAGAGCTTCCACGCAATTTGAAAAAACGAACCCAAACGCTGAATTCGTTTGGCAATTACCGCGTTTCCAATTACTTGAACACAACCGTGCTCTCGCCGCTGTACTTGTGATAGTCGCGAAAGTCGATGGTGTTCTTGGTGCAGATGGTCGTGCCCCGCTGGCAAGCCAGGTTTTCGGCATGCACCGGAAGCAGGAACGTGGCGGTCCCCAGGTGAACTTCGTCGTAATCGACTGCCGATTCGACCGTGTCATCCGGAAAGTCCTTTGGGATATTGTCGGCTCCCATTTCGATCCGGCGGACCTGCGCGGTGGCCTTGTCGATCCAAACGCTCCCGCTATAAACCGGCCGCAAGGCCTGGCCTCCCACGATGATCGTCCAGTCGGAGTTGTGCAGCGGGACCTTAAAGGAGTAGATGCCGGCCGGCGATTTGCTGACCGAGGTGGTTTCAGAAAACTTGAATTGCGCCCGGTTTCCTTCGAACAAGCTCTGCAACACTGACGCGAACTCGCCGGTGGAGGTTGAGCCGCCCAACTCCATCATGCTCTTGTTGGTCTTTCTTCCGCCGACGGTGATTTCCTTGTAGCTTTCATGGCCGTCCTCGTAAATCACCTTGGCGGTCACCACATCCAGCGGCGACCAGCCCGAAGATCGCGACTGTTCCATGTAGCGCGTGGTCAATTGCTGGCAAACGTAGTTTGGCAGGCCTTGGGTGAACGTCATGGCCCATTCCTTGCTTCGCGCCAGCAGATCATCCGTTTTTGATTTCGCGGTTTGCACGGGAGCGCTCTCGCCGCCGATCGTGAAATCGATCGAATCGTCTTTTCTCTTCGGGCTGGCAGCCGCGGTCTTAGGCGTTGCCGGAGCGTCATCGGAACTGGTGTCCGTATTCCTGGGCTTGCCGCGCCGCAAAATGGGCCGGTCCGGATCATCGGGTGGGTGGCTCAGGTCGAGCGGCGGCGATGCAGCCGAAGCGTCAGAGGTCGAGGTGGGCGCGTCCGAGGGTGAAGTTGCAGTCGACGGGGCGGCGGCCGTTTCCGATGACGGATCCTTCAAATATTCCACTTTCACGACGGTGAGGAATGCCTCATCGTCCTCGGTCGCTTCGACATGCACCAGCGATTGTGGAATCACCTTGCTGCGATCGATCTCACCGCCCGAACGGCTGTACGTCGTTGCAGGCGTCACCGTCATGGTCAGCGTTCGGCCGTCGTCGGTGGCGATGACCAGCTTTCGATCGTCGCTAGAGAGCACGTGGCCATCGGCCGAAATCGTAGGCTGAGCGTTTTCGGCGCCCTTCTGTGTTTTCTTGTGACCCCGTCTTGGAATCGAGATCCCGCCACCGGGAACCCCTGGGCCTTGGCCGGGCGGATATTGGCCCGGCGGATATTGGCCCGGCGGATATTGCCCTGAAGGGTACTGCCCCGGATACTGCGCGCTCAACGGCAAACAGAGCAGAGCAGCGGCAAAGACGAATTTCAGCATCGGACGTACCCAACGTTAGATGCGGCGCTCCCGGCCGCAGGTTTCCATAACTACCACTTCAGCAGCACAAGTTCGGAACAAAATCCGGGCCCCATGGCTGCCAGAATGCCCCAGGTTCCCTGTTTGGGCCGCCGGTTTTGCATGGTTTCCTCGAGCACAAACAAGACCGAGGCAGAGGAGAGATTGCCGGTCCGCCGCAGGCACTCCCAGGAAACGTCGAGCGCCCGTTTGGGCAGATTCAACGCCGTTTGCGTCGCTTCGAGCACCTTCGGGCCGCCGGTGTGAATCACCCAGCTCCCGATATCCTCGCGCGTCAATCCGTTATCGGAAAGAAATTCGTCGGCGTCGCGGCCCAGGTTGCGCAAGACGACCTCGGGCACGTCGCGCGAGAGCACGATCTTGAACCCCTTTTCAGAAATCTCCCAGCCCATCACCTCTTCGGTATTGGGATAGAACGTGGAACGAGTAGCGACAATTTCCGGTCCGGTGGGCGCCGCGCATTCGCTTCCGGAGACAACCACCGCAGCCACGCCGTCGCCGAACAAACCGGTGCTGATCAAATTCGCGGCGGAAAGATCGTCCTGCTGAACGGTCAGCGAACAGAGCTCGACGGAAAGCAGCAGACACGCTTCTTTCGGATAGGCTTTTACGTAATCGGCGGCTCGGGCGATGCCGGCGGCTCCCGCCACGCAACCCAGGCCGAAAATCGGTATCCGTTTCATGCGCCGGCTAAGGCCCATCTGGTTAATCAAACGTCCTTCGATGGAAGGACTGGCGACGCCGGTGATCGACACAAAGAAGAAAGCGCCAATGTCTTGGGGCGCCACGCCCGCGCGCGTTATTGCCTCGCAGACGGCCCGCTGACCCAGCTCGAGCGAAGCGTCAATCCAACGATTGTTGGCCTCGCCCCAAGTGCTCAACGGATACGATTCGAGCGGCAGGGCGAGGTAACGCCCGTCCACCTGCGCGGCGGCGTGCAATTTTTCAAGCACGCTAAAGCGGTCGAGCCGCTTGCCCCAGTGGCGCCGAAACGCATCGATCAAAACGTGCTGCGGGTAATAGTGTGGCGGAAGCGCAGTCGCCGCGCTGCTGATTCGCATGTAGTGTCCGACAACTACTGTCTCAAACGCGGCGTCTGAGAACTCGCCCGCTGGCGCCCCACGTATAGAACGTGGCGACTGCCCTCAATAACACCCAGGAAGAAGTCCTGCACTGGCTTGCGTTGCGGATGGTTCCAGGCTTGGGAACCGTAGGCACTTTAAAACTGTTGGATAAGCTTAAATCGCCGCAGGCCATTTTTCGCGCTTCCGCCTCCGAGCTGGAAGCGACGGGCATGAGCCCGGCACAGGCCCGCAACATCGCTTCCGGCTGTTCGTTCGACGACGCCATCGAACAGCAACATAAGCTTTTGCAGGCGGGCGCGCAGCTCATTTCCATCCACGATTCGTGCTATCCGCGGCTGCTGCGCGAAATCTTCGACCCGCCGCTCATACTTTTCGCGATCGGCGAGACAGCGCTGATGGATACTCATGCGATGGCGATCGTTGGTACCCGGCGGCCCACGCCTTACGGTATGGCGGCGACCGAGCGTCTGAGCGCCGATCTGACTAAGGCCGGCTTAACCGTGGTCAGCGGCATGGCGCGCGGCATCGATACCTGCGCGCATCAGGCCGCGTTAAGAGAAGACGGCCGTACTATAGCTGTGCTAGGGTGCGGCGTCGACATTCTCTATCCGTCGAGCAACCGGAAGCTGTATGAAGACATCGCCACGCGCGGGCTGCTGGTTTCCGAATTTCCGATGGGCGCGCCGGCTTTTCCGCAGAACTTTCCGATTCGCAACCGCATTGTTAGCGGGCTGGCGTTGGGCGTGCTGATCGTGGAAGGCGCCCAACATAGCGGTTCGGCTATTACCGCGAAACTCGCCATGGACCAGGGTAGGGAAGTGTTCGCCGTCCCTGGTAATATTACGTCGAAAATGAGCTGGGGGCCGAATCTGCTCATCAAAGAAGGAGGCGCCAAGCTGGTTCAGGAATGGAGCGACGTAACCAACGAATTGCCAGCCGTGGTCCGGCGCGAGCTGGTTTTGAAGGCCCAGCAGCAAGTACTGTCGGAGGGCATAGAAACGGCTGGCGATTTCCCTGAGCCCGGCATGGAAGAGCCCCTCAAACAGCTTGGACGAAAGCTGCTGAGCGCCCTGCAAGTTGATGTACCTAAACAACTTGACGGTCTGCTTGAAACTTTTGAGGGGGTCTCCTCATCTGAACTGATCAGCGCACTGTTTGATCTGGAGATGTCCGGCATGGTGCGCCAGCTTCCCGGAAAGAACTTCGTCAAGGTGTGGTAAAAAGGGTAGCGATCCCACAAAGGGCGCTCCGGGGCAGCCCGAAATCGCAAACAATAATAGGTTAGAAGACGCAGTATGGCTAAATCTCTCGTCATCGTTGAATCCCCAACGAAGGCGAAAACTATAGGGAAATATCTAGGCAAGCAGTACGTCGTGATGGCTTCCCTGGGTCATGTTAAAGATCTTCCAAAGAAAGATCTGGCGGTGGACGTCGAGCACGACTTTACGCCCAGGTACGAAGTGATCGAGGGTAAGAAGAAGCTCATTGCCGAGCTGAAGCAGGCGGCCAAAGGCGTCGATTCGATTTATCTGGCGGCCGACCCGGATCGCGAAGGGGAGGCCATCTGCTGGCACCTCAAAGAGGAATTAGAGCCGAAAAAGGCCGGTAAGCCCTCCATTTTCCGGGTGATGTTCAACGAAATCACCGCCACTGCCGTGAAGAAGGCGTTTGACAAGCCGTTGGCAGTGAATGTCAACCTGGTGGAAGCGCAGCAGGCGCGGCGCGTGCTCGATCGGTTGGTGGGCTATAAGATCTCGCCATTGCTGTGGGACAAGGTTCGGCGCGGCTTATCCGCCGGGCGGGTGCAGACGGTCGCGCTGCGGCTGATTGTCGAGCGTGAACGCGAGGTCCGGGCATTCCAGAAGCAGGAATACTGGACCATCGACGTTTCGTTGAACGCTAAGAAGCCGCCGGTGCTCACCGCCCGGCTGAACAAGAAGGCCGAGGAAACGCCGGAAATTGGTAATGAGGCGGCGGCCAAAGGAATCGTCGCCGATCTCGAGGACGCTTCCTACGTAGTGAAGTCGGTTGCCACCCGCGAGAAGAAACGTAATCCGGTTCCGCCGTTCATTACCTCCACCTTGCAGCAGGAGTCTTCGCGCAAACTCCGTTTCAGCGTAAAGCGCACCATGATGCTGGCGCAAGGCCTGTATGAAGGAAAAGAGATTGGCAGCGAAGGCGCGGTGGGTCTTATTACCTACATGCGTACCGATTCGACGCGCGTCTCCGAGGATGCGCTGACCGAGGTGCGCGGGTTCATCACTGAGCGTTTCGGCGAGAATTTTCTGCCCAAAACGCCGAACGTTTATAAGACCAAAAAAGATGCGCAGGACGCGCACGAAGCGATTCGACCCACTTCCGTGCTACACACGCCGGAAGCGGTCGAGAAATATCTCGCCGAAGACGAATTGAAGCTGTACCGCTTGATCTGGATGCGCTTTATCGCCTCGCAGATGAATGCGGCGCTGTTCGATCAAACCACCATCGATATCAACGCCACCGGCAAGAGTAAAGTGCCCTACGTTTTCCGCGCTACCGGCAGCGTGTTGAAATTCGAAGGATTCCTAAAGGTCTACGAAGAGGGCAAGGACCAGAAGGACGAAGACGACGAAGATCTCAAGCACAAGCTGCCGGCTGTGACGGAAGGCGAAACGCTGCGCTTCAAAGAGATCAGCCCGGAGCAGCACTTCACCGAACCGCCGCCTCGCTACAACGAAGCGACCCTGGTCAAGAAGCTTGAGGCCGATGGCGTGGGCCGTCCTTCCACGTACGCATCCATTCTTTCCACCATTCAGGATCGCGAGTACGTTAAGAAAGATGGTGGGAAGTTTATCCCGACCGAACTTGGCATGGTGGTCACGGACCTATTGCTCGAAAGCTTCAACGATCTTTTCGACGTGACGTACACGGCGCGCATGGAAGAAGAGCTCGACGAGATCGAAGACGGCAAACTCGAGTGGCGCGTGGCCATGGCGGACTTCTACGGCCGGTTCCAGAAAGACCTGGAACACGCCGCGCGCACCATGACCGACATCAAGCGGATGGAGAAGCCAACCGATCTCATCTGCGAAAAGTGCGGCAAGCCGATGGTGATCAAGTGGGGCAAGCATGGGAGCTTTATCGCTTGCACCGGCTATCCGGAATGCACCAACACGCGCGAGTTGACAGTGGATTTGCCGGACGTGGACGGCGCCGATCTGGGTGAACAGGACGAGCAGGAGTATTGCGAGAATTGCGGCCGTCCGATGGTGCTCAAGAAAGGCAGATTCGGCCAGTTCTATGCCTGTTCCGGCTACCCGGACTGCAAGACGACCAAGCAAATCGGCGGCGAGCAGCGCAAAGACGTTCCGCTTGAAGAGAAGTGTCCGCAATGCGGCAGCAACTTAGTGCAGAAATTCGGGCGTTATGGCGAGTTCGTCGCTTGCAGCAATTACCCGAAATGCAAATACGTCAAGCAGAAAACGATTGGCGTACCGTGCCCGAACTGCTCGGAAGGCGAAATCGTCGAGCGGCGATCGAAGCGCGGGCGCACGTTTTATGGCTGCAATCGCTATCCCGACTGCGACTTTGTGGCCTGGGGCAAGCCGATTCCGGAAAAATGCCCGGATTGCGGCAGCAGCTATCTGGTTGAAAAGTATTTGAAGGCCGGCGCGGTCGCGCAGTGCCCGAACGCCGAGTGCAAATATAAGCGGCCTCTCGAAGTGATGCCGGAGTCGAGCGTCGCCTAGGCGCTTCTTTACCCTTCGCCGATTCAAGACCGGCTTCTGAATCGCCGCTTCGTAAGATACAACCTAAGAAGCCGGAAATGAATACGCGTATCAGAACGAGTTTGCTGCTCGCGACGTTGTTGCTGAGCGGCTCTTGCGGCGCTTGGGCAGCCTCTGTCATGACCACGCGCCTCGATGATCCCAAAGCTATTTATCTCGCCGCGGGCGATGGAAAAACCGATGACAGCGCTGCGCTCCAGGCTGCTATAGACAAAGCGGAAGGCAACGCCCGAGCGGGAATTTTGTTTGTGGCCGCAGGCCGCTACAAACTCACGCGCACGGTGTATGTATGGCCCGGCGTGCGGCTCTTCGGCTATGGCGCTACGCGACCGGTGTTTGTGCTGGCGGACAACACGCCGGGTTTTCAGAAAGGCGTGGGTGTCATGGTGATGTTCACCGGCATGCGTCGTGGCGGCAGCGCCACGCGCCGCCGCGTCCCTTTTCCACCACCTGGTAGCGTGCCGCCCAACAGCGCGATCGCGGACGCCAATCCCGGCACATTCTATTCGGCGATGAGTAATATCGATTTCGAAATCGGCGATGGGGATCCGGCAGCCATCGCCATCCGGTTTCACGTGGCCCAGCACGCCTATCTCAGCCATATGGACTTCCATATCGGTTCCGGTCTTGCGGGGCTCACCGAGATCGGCAATGAGGCCGAAGATCTGCACTTCTACGGTGGACGTTACGGCATTCTTACGGACAAAACTTCGCCCGCCTGGCAATTCACGTTGATCGATTCAACATTTGAAGGCCAGCGCGAAGCGGCCGTTCGCGAGCATGAGGCAGGACTTACTCTTATTCGCGACAGTTTCCGCGACGCGCCGGCCGCAATCGATATCGATCCGCACTATTCCGACGAGTTGTGGGTCAAGGACTGCCGCTTCGAAGATATCTCGGGCCCCGCGGTGATTATCAGTAACGAGAAAAGTCCTCTTACCGAGATCGGCTTCGAGAATGCCGTTTTGAAGAATGTACCGGTCTTCGCGCTGCTACGTGAAAGCGGGAAGAAGGTACCCGGCAAGAGCATCGTTTATCGAATCCGGAGCTTCAACTATGGACTCATAGTGCCCGGCGAAGGCAGTATGGGCGCCATAGGAATGCGCTATGACGCCACGCCTCTCAGCGCGCTGCCCGCGCCGCTGCCACCGGCGATCCCAGCGCTGCCGCCTGCCGAAGACTGGGTGAACGTCCACACGCTCGGTGTCGCGGGAGACGGCGCAACCGACGACACGCCCGCAATCCAGAAGGCCATCGATGGGCATCGGGTTCTTTACTTTCCAAGCGGCCATTACCTCGTTCGCGATACGCTCACGCTGAAACCCGATACCGTGCTGATCGGGTTGCATCCTACCCTGACCCAGTTCGACCTCCCCGATAGCACGCCCGGCTATCAGGATGTGGGCACGCCACGGGCAGTGATCTATGCGCCGCAAGACGGCTCCAATATCATCCGCGGCTTCGGAGTTTTTACAGGCGGCATCAATCCCCGGGCTGTCGGCGTGCTGTGGTGCGCGGGCGCCGATTCGCTGATCGATGACGTGCGTTTTCTGGGCGGCCACGGCAGCGGCACGAACCCTTACAACAACAATCACACGGCCGATCCCGATCTGCACAAGCAGTGGGACGGACAATATCCCAGTCTCTGGGTGACGCGCGGGGGCGGCGGTACGTTCGCCGACATCTGGACTCCCGATACGTTTGCCCAGGCGGGATTCTACGTGTCAGGCACCAAAACGCCCGGCCACGTCTACGAGCTTTCCACCGAACACCATGTCCGCGATGAGATCAAGTTCGATCATGTGGAGAACTGGGACATCAACGCGCCGCAAACCGAGGAGGAGGCGGGGGAAAGTCCCGAAGCCTTATCTTTGGAATTTGATTGGTCGAGGAACATCACGGTCGCCAACTATCATGGTTATCGTGTAACGCGGTCACGGGCGCCCTTTCCGGCCGCGGTTCGTCTCTACAATTCCGGGAATATTCATTTCCGCAACGTGCATGTCAATGCCGAGAGCGGGTTTGCCACCTGCGATGAAAACGGCTGCGGCACTTTCCTACGTGTCAGCAAATTTCCCTACGAGAATGCGATTCAGGACATGACCAATCATCTGGAAGTACGCGAACGGGAGTTTGCCTTGCTCGACATTCCGGCCAGGCCGGCCACGCCCGCTCCCGGCGACGCTTCCGCGGTGCTGCAACCGGGCGCGGGGCTTCAGAAGCTCGAAGACGGCTTCTATTCCATCTCCGGCGCAACCGTGGACGCAGCCGGCAAGCTGTATTTCGCCGATCAGCATGAACAGCGAATTTATGGATGGTCGAGGGCCGATGGGCTGACCATCGAGCGTGACAATCCGCTGAATCCGGTGAATCTGGCCATCGACAAGGCGGGAGACCTGCTGGTTCTTTCTTCCGCCGGTCCCGAAGGAACCGTCTATTCCTTCCGTCCTGGATCGCCGAAAAGTGAGATCACCGTCCTTGCGCCACAGGAAACGCAAGCGCGTCCGGGTGCAATGGCGCTCTTGCCGGTCAATTATTGGAACAATGGCGAATTCGCGAATCAGCTCGATTTCAGCACGTTCACGTACACAACGCTCGGGGAGATGTTCGCGCGTGACGTGACGACGCGGAAAGCAAGACAATACGTCTCACCCGACGGCAGTCTCTTTCTGCCTGCCGGCCGGGTGTTCCAGCAGGGGCCTCCCGACTCCACGGGCTGGCGTTTCTCTGACAATCTGGACACTTATGGCTTCACCAGCGCCCTCCCCGGCCGCCGGATTTACGTTAGCAGCGAGTCGGAAGACCTGACGTACAGCGCGTCAGTGGGCGAAGACGGCACGCTCAGCGATCCCCGGCGCTTTGCCGGGCGTGGCGGCGAGAGCGTCGCCGTCGATGGCAAGGGCGATGTATACGTCGCGAACGGACAAATTTTCATCTACAATCCGGCGGGCAAGCAGATCGCACGGATCGATGTGCCGGAACGTCCGATCGATATCGTCTTTGGGGGCGCCGGCCATCGCGAGCTATTCATTCTCGCTCATCATGCGCTCTACGCGGTAAGAATACGCGGCTCGGCGCCGTGACCTTTCACACCGGCGCTAATCGCTTCACTCTGGCTTTCTTTTTTTTCTGCACGTCCTCAACGACCTCCTGAAGGGGCACTGTTTTCTGTTGCACTTCCCGAAACACGACAGCGGAATGTTGGAGCATGTCATATGCCTCGCCATTCTTAAGCGTGCGTAGTTCCTCTTGCAACGGGTTGTTTGTGTCGAGGATTTCCTCCCAACTGCAGGAGGCGGTGCAGGGCGGCAAATAAAACTCAATATGCTCGTGATGCGGATTCAGGCAGATGAGATACGTGTCATCGGTTAACGGTTCGCCATAACGGTCGGTGTCGTCGAGCGTTTTGCCGCTCAGACGCACGCCCAGGCAGCGCACCCAGCCGGCATGCCACTCTTCTTCGGTCATCTCCTGGCCGTCGGGCCGGAACCAGCAGATGTCGCGCACGGCCAAACCGTCTACTTGCCTGGGCGGCGTGCTAGCGGGGCTGATCATACGATCCTGGAAGAACTTGCGCCGGCGTAGATTCGGATGCGCCTTGCGCAGCGCGATCAGCGCGGCGGTGAACTCGAGCAGCGTTCGCTTCCGCTCGTCCAGATTCCAATCGAGCCAACTGATTTCCGAGTCCTGGCAGTAGGCGTTGTTGTTGCCCTGCTGCGTCCGGCTGATTTCGTCGCCCGCGCAAATCATCGGCACGCCTTGCGAGAACAGAAGAGTGGTCAGCATATTGCGTTTTTCCCGTTCGCGCAGGGCGATGATTGCGTCGTCGTCGGTCGGGCCTTCTACTCCGTGATTCCACGAATAGTTGTCGTTTGCGCCATCGCGGTTGTCTTCGCCATTCGCTTCGTTGTGTTTCTCGTTGTAGCTGACCAGATCGTTCAGGGTAAAGCCGTCGTGAGCGGTGATGAAGTTGATGCTTGCCGAGGGCCTGCGGCCGTCCCGCTGATAAAGATCGCTGCTGCCCGTAAGGCGGTAACCCAACTCGGCCAACTGTCCGTCATCACCTTTCCAATAGCGCCGGACCACATCGCGATATTTGCCGTTCCATTCCGCCCACAGAGCCGGAAAACGGCCCACCTGATATCCACCTTCGCCCACATCCCATGGCTCGGCGATGAGCTTCACCTTCGAGAGCACGGGATCCTGGTTGATCACGTCGAAGAACGCGGAGAGGCGATCCACATCGTGCAACTCGCGCGCCAATGCCGACGCCAGGTCGAATCGGAAGCCATCGACGTGCATGTCGAGCACCCAATATCGCAAGCTGTCCATCACCATCTTGAGGACTTGCGGATGGCGCATGTTGAGCGTGTTGCCGGTGCCGGTGTAATCCATGTAGTAACGCGGCTGATCGGCCACCAGGCGATAGTAAGTCGAATTATCGATGCCCTTGAAGCTGAGCGTGGGGCCGAGCTGATTACCTTCTGACGTGTGGTTATAGACCACGTCCAGGATGACTTCGATATTGGCGCGATGCAACTCGCGCACCATGGTTTTAAACTCGCCAAGCTGCTGTCCGCGGTCGCCGGAGCTGCAATAGCGCGCCGCCGGCGAGAAGAAATTGGTGGTGTTGTACCCCCAATAATTACGCAGCCCCCGGTCGAGGAGCCCCTTGTCGTCCAGAAAATCGTGCACGGGCATCAATTCGACTGCCGTAATCCCCAGCTTCTGCAAGTATTCGATGACCGGCGGGGTGACCAGCCCCAGGTACGTCCCGCGCAAGGCTTCCGGGACGTCCGGACGTTGCGCCGTGAACCCCTTTACATGGACTTCGTAGATGACCGATTCGTGCAGCGCGGTCTCAGGCGAGCGATCGTTCTGCCAATCGAAATGCGAGCTGGTAATCACGCCTTTTGGCATGCCCGCCGCGTCGTCTTCTTCGCACTTGCTGAGATCCTGGCCTGGATCGCCGATTTTGTAGCTGAAAATCGGGTAATTCCAATCCACATTCCCGGCAATAGCCTGGGCGTAGGGATCGATAACCAACTTTGCCGGGTTGAATCGCAGCCCCTTTTCCGGCTCGTAAGGCCCTTGCATGCGATAGCCGTAGAGCTGACCGATGGTCAATCCCGGCACATAGCAATGCCATACGTAGCCAGTCCGCTCCCGAAATGCAATTTTCTCTTTTTCCGGACTTCCCAACTCGTCGAAGAGGCAGAGTTCTACCGCCGTTGCGTTCTCTGAATAAATGGCGAAATTCACCCCGGTGCCATCCCAGGTCGCCCCCTGTGGATAAGGCGATCCAGTCAGTGTTCTCATGTGTGTTCTTTAGCGGAGATGCCAACTAGCGCTTCTTTGTTTCTTCTATCGGAAAACTAGGATATAACGGAAGAAGATTCATTAAAAATTCTCCAATTATGTTGTAGCGGAATTTCGATAAGGACAATCAAACAGCCGGACGCTTTTAAACGTGGTCAGCATCAATATTCTCGACAACGCCGACGAATTCCGGATCGAAATCGTGGGCCACTTTTCCGGTGGTGTGGTGGACGACGTCCGGTACACCTGGACCGCGGTGGTCGTGGAAAACTTGGCCAGACGAATCACCGTAGATATTACCCAGATGGATGGCTACGACCTCGACGGGTGCGGCCTCCTGCGCGAGATGGATCGTCACGGAACCAGAATTGCCGCGGGCAGTGCGCTTTCGCTTGTGTTTCTGCATGAGATCTCCGGTCCAGAGCGGCTTCGTCCGGCACTCGTCCGGAAGGCGCCCGGCGCGCCGCAAGTCATGCCTTTTCGGCGGCCACGCCCGGCCGCATCGGGGGAGTAAGCGTAGTCCGTTAATCTTGGAACCGGCTTTTCGGTTGCCACATCCCACCAGGGATGGATCGGCCTAGACGTAGCTTCTTACTATCTGCTCTTGGTCTGCTCCCCACTGCGCGCCTGTTACGGGCGCAGCAAACGGACCAGTCATCCACTTTTTCGACAGACGTGAAGGTGGTGAACGTCTTTGCCACGGTGCGCGATAAGGACAACCGGGTTGTCCGCAATTTAACGAAAGACGATTTCAGTCTCCTCGAAGACGGCAGGCCGCAGAACATCCGCTACTTCTCGCAGCAAAGCGACCTTCCCTTGACGCTCGGCCTGCTGGTGGATACCAGCGGCAGTGAGCGCCGCATGCTCGGGACCGAGCGCCAGGCGAGTTATACGTTTCTGGAGCAGGTTCTGCGTCCCGAAAAAGACAAAGCCTTTTTGATTCATTTCGATCGTGAGGTGGAGCTGCTGCAGGACCTGACTTCGTCTCGCGAGCGCCTGGAAAAGGCGCTGGCCTTACTCGATACGACTTCGGATGCGGGCGGAAACCAAGCTCCGAGCGGTGGCGGCGGAAACGGCGGCGGTGGGGGATGGCCCGGTGGCGGAGGCGGATGGCCGGGAGGCGGCGGCCGACATGGCGGCGGCCGAAGCGGTGGCCATCGCGGAGGCGGCACGGCCTTCTATGATGCCATCTATCTGGCGGCCGACGATCTCATGAAAAAGCAGTCCGGCCGCAAAGCTCTCATCATGCTGACCGACGGGGAGGACAACGCCAGTAAAGTTTCGCTTTCCGAGGCAATTTCTTCCTCCGAGCACGCCGATACGCTGGCCTACTCCATTCGCATCGCCGATAGCGAGAGCAACTTCAGCCGCGGGTTCGGCGGCCCGGGCATGGGTGGCGGTCGCGGCGGTTGGGGCCGTCCGGGGCGCGGCGGAGGCATGGAGCGGCCCGACGGCAAAAAAATCCTGAAACAGATTTCGAAAGAAACGGGCGGCGGATATTTCGAAGTGTCCAAAAAGAAATCGGTCGACGATATATATCGCCAGATCGAAGAAGAGCTGCGCAATCAATACAGCATCGGCTACACGTCCGACCAGCCTGGGGGCGATGGCGCATTCCGCAAGATCTCGCTGACCGTCAAGCAGAAAGGGCTCATCGTGCAGGCGCGCGAGGGCTATTATGCGCGCACGCAAGCCGCTTCATCGTAGCCTGAAGTTGTGCCCGGTGTTCGAAGCAACCTTGCCTCGCTGCTAGATGACTTCGCGCGCTGCGGCGACTCGATTGCTATCGTCGCGCCACGCGGGCTCCGGCAGCGCCGGATCGCTTATGCCGATCTGGCCACTCTTGCCCGGCGCTTTGCCGCCGACCTCGCGAAGCGAGGCCTGGCGAAAGGCGACCGGGTCATTCTCTGCGGTGAAAACGGCGCGGAATGGGTGGGCGCCTTCTTCGGCTGCGTGCTTCGCGGCGTGCTTCCGGTGCCGGTCGACTTTGCCAGCAGTCTCGAGTTTCTCGGGCGCGTAGAAAGCGAAGTTTCGCCTAAGCTCATCACCGGGGATAGCGCAAAACTTCAGGCGTTTTCGAGCGTTACCCCATTTATTGCCTTTGAGGATTTCGATGGGAAGCTGACGGCGCAAACCGCCGGGGTCGTTGATGGCCTGGTAGAGAGCGATCCGCTCCAAATCATATTTACTTCCGGCACCACCGGCGATCCCAAAGGGGTGGTGCATACTCACAAGAACGTTCTCGCGAGCCTCGAGCCCATCGAACGCGAGATGCGCAAGTATCTCAAATACGAGCGTTTCTTTCATCCGATCCGCATTCTACACACGCTGCCGCTGAGCCATGTTTTCGGACAATTCATGGGACTGTGGATTCCCGCTCTGCTGGCCGCCGAGGTGCACTATGAGCCGCGACTGGTGGCTTCCGAGGTTGTCGAGCGGATTCACGAGCAGCACATTTCCGTACTGGCGGCGGTCCCACGCGTGCTCGACCTGATGCAGACGTATGCCGTCGAGCGGTTCCCGGATCTCGGCGCGCGCGTCGAACGGGCCGCGGATACGAAAGCGCTGGCGCGCTGGTGGCGCTTTCGCGATGTCCACCACCTGCTTGGCTTCAAGTTTTGGGCGTTCGTTTGCGGCGGCGCCGCGCTTTCACCTGGCGGGGAGCAATTCTGGAGCCGATTGGGCTTTGTGGTTGTCCAGGGCTATGGCATGACGGAAACCACGGCGCTCGTAAGTTTGAATCACCCCTTTCATCCGGCTCAGGGCACGATTGGCCAAGTGCTGCCCGGGCGCGAAGTTCGTTTGAGCGACGAAGGCGAGGTGTTGGTGCGCGGCGACACGATATCGAACACCACCTGGCAGCGGGGCAAGCTGCAGCGGCAAGATTCCGAGTGGCTCGCGACCGGCGATTTAGCCGAGTTCGACGCCGACGGCAATCTGCGATTTCGCGGCCGGAAGAAGGATGTCATCGTTACCGCCTCCGGCTTGAACATTTATCCGGAAGATCTGGAGGCGGCGCTCAACCGGCAGGCGGGCATCAAGCTCAGCTCCGTGATCGAAGTTGCCGCCGAACACGGTCCCGAGCCGTTGGCGGCGCTCGTGATGCATTCCGATTCCGATCCGCGGACGGCGGTGGAAGAAGCTAACCGAGGGCTGGCCGATTTTCAGCAGATCCGGCGATGGCTGGTATGGCCCGAGCCGGATCTGCCGCGCACCTCCACCGGTAAGATTCTCAAGCGGGAGATTGCCGCCCGCGTGGCCTCGGGTGATGTTTCGCCCGAAACTCCCGCCGAAACGCTCGATAGTCTTGGCCGTGTTGAGCTCCAAGCAAAGCTCGAACAAAAATATGGCATCTCGTTGAGCGATCAGGTAATACAGGAAGTGCAGACGCCGGCCGACGTGCCGCGACTGCTCACGCACGCACCCGCCGCCGAAAGCTCTCACATTTACCCTCGCTGGCCGTGGAATCCGGTCATGCAGGTGTTGCGCGGGATCTTTCTCGAATGCATCGCCATGCCGTTGGTGCGATTTCTTACCAAGCCCCGCCTGAAAATTCAGGTGCAAAACTGGCCAACTTCTCCGGTGCTCATCGTTTGCAATCACGTCACGTCTTACGATGTGCCTTTCATTTTGTACGCTCTGCCAGGACACATCCGCCGCCATGCCGCCGTAGCGATGTCGGCCGAAATGCTACTCGATTTCCGCCACGCGCGAAAGCAAGGCAATTGGTTTCTCAATTTGCTCGCGCCGGCTGCTTATCTGCTCATCACGGGTCTGTTCAATGTTTTTCCATTGCCTCAATTCAGCGGTTTCCGGCGCAGCTTCCGGCATGCCGGGGAAGCCATGGATCGTGGTTACAGCGTGATTGTTTTTCCCGAGGGCCGCCGTTCGGACGACGGCAAGCCGCAGCCGTTCAAGGCCGGCGCAGGCCTGCTTTGGAAAGAACTGCGGACGGCGGCGCTGCCGGTGCGCCTCGATGGGCTCGGCGAGATTAAAGCGCAACGCGGACGCTGGTTCCGGACCGGCACAATTAGCGTTTCCGTGGGCGAACCGCTTCCTCCCGACACCGCTCAGCCGCCCGCGGACCTGACCGAACGCCTGCGGCACGCAGTATTCGATCAATGAGGAAGAGAAGGAAGGCCGAAACAAAGGATATTTGAACCGGCGGCTATCGCGACATATTGATTGCCGTCGATCGCGAACGTCATGGGTGAAGCCTTCATGGTGATATTGGTGGCGAAGTGCCAGAGTGGTTTGCCGGTTGCCGCGTCGGCTGCCACGAAAGAACCGTCAGGATCGGAATAGAACAGGAGTCCGCCCGCGGTGCCGAGGACTCCTGGCCATGACTTCAGGAGCACGTGCCCCGGCTGCGGATTCTCCCACATGACTTTACCCGTATCGATGTTGACCGCGCGAACATATTTCTCGCCGGTTTCGTCCAAATGAGCCGAAGTGCGCAGACTGCCGTTCAGCGTGCCGGACTGGCATTGTTCGAGCGATTCGAAATAATAGAGGCGGGTTTGCGGGTCGAAGGCGGTGGAACCCCAATTCGCCGCGTCGTCGGGACAGCCGGTCCGCCGGTTGTGCGACGCTTTAAACGCGGGAGAAAGCACCGGACGGCCGGCGTCGTCGATGCCAGTAGACCAGTTCATCACACGCACAAACTGCGAGTGCAATAGCAGCTTGCCGTCGGTCCGGTCGAACACATAGAAATAGCCATTGCGATCGGCGTGTAAGAGAAGCTTGCGCGGCTGGCCCTGATACTCGGCGTCGACGAGGGCGGGCGGCTCCGTCGCATCGCGGTCGTTTGTATCGTGCGGAGTGAACTGGAAATACCATTTGAGCGCACCCGTAGACGGGTTTAGCGCGAGGATGGAGTTCGTGAACAGATTGTCGCCGGGACGGTTGCGATCGTCGGAATCGGGCCATGGATTGCCCGTCGGCCAGAAGAGCGTGTTGGTTTCCGGATCGAAGGAGCCGGTGAGCCAAGTCGATCCGCCGCCGAGGAGAAGATCCGAACCCTTCCATGTCTCCGAGCCGGGTTCGCCCCGATTGGGGATGGCCCAATGCCGCCAAAGTTCTTCTCCGGTATCGGCCTGGTAGCAAACGATGAAGCCGCGAATACCCCAGTCTCCTCCGGAGACGCCGGCGATTACGGTGTTATTTACGATGAGCGGCGAAACCGTGGAACCATACTTCATCGGTTCTTTGGGCATGACGTTTTCCCAAACGAGCGCTCCCGTGACGCGATTCAGGGCGAGCAGATGCGCGTTGTCCGTTACCATGAAGACTTTGTCCTTAAGGACGGCCATGCCGCGATTCGTGCCGAGCGATGCATCGCCGACAAGCCCCTGAGTGCGTGGGCGCGCATACTTCCAAATCACGCGACCGGAAAGAGCATCCAGTGCGTAGGCCTGATTCGGGCCGGTGACGTACATGACGCCGCCGGCGACGATGGGAGTTGTTTCCAGGCCGAAATGCTCGATCGGAAAGAGCCACTTCAAAGCGAGTTGGCCGATGTTGCCGGTGTTGACCTGCGTGAGCGGACTGTAGCGGTTTGATTGCAGATTGCCGTTGTAAGTGAGCCAATCACCGGGCTGGGGATGTTCAATTCGATCGAAATCGATGTTGGACGTTGACGATGTATTGGCATCAACCGCGGTTTTCGGGTCCGCCGGTGTCACGCCGGTGAGACGGCTCAAGTAGGCGACGACGTCTTGCAGCTCTTCGGGCGTATCACTCCAGGGCTTCATGAGTGAATGTTGTTCCTTCGCTACCGACAGAATCTCGGGAGAGTGGAGCAGATGAAATTGACCGCTTCTGTCCTGTAATTGGACGTCGAAGTTCGTCTGCCCGCGGGCAAAGCCTTCTACGCTGCTCCCATTTCGAAGGTGAACCGTTACCAGTTGGTAACCGGGTGTGATGTGCGAATCGGGATGCAGTAGGACGCCTTCGATTTCTTCGACTGTCATCTCACGGCCGACGGTAGAGAGGTCGGGGCCGGTATCGGAGCCGCGGCCGTTCACCATGTGGCAGGCGCCGCATTGCTGGCTGTTTCCGAAAAAGATCTGCTTACCGGCTTCCGGGTTGCCGGGCACCGGTGTTTCGAAGGCAGCCGAGTTCAGTGAATGCACGAAGGCAACGATGGCGTCGAGTTTCTCAGAGGGAAAGTTGAAAGCGGGCATCCCCGCCGCTGGAATGCCGTGCAGAACGATGTTATGCAATTGTTCGAGCGTGCGCGCGCGAACACGGCGATTGCCGGACAAGCCGGGAGCGCGATCGGTACCGTACGTATCAGCGCCATGGCATCCGGCGCAGGATTCGGCGAAAATCTCTTTTCCTGCGACGACCTGCGAGGCGGTTTGGCTGAATGAGACCGGGGGCGCGAGAAGAACTGCGAGCGAGAAAAAATAGAGCCGCAAGCTTGGTATTGCCATAGAGTTCAGGAAGCGGGAACCCTGACCGGCCCGCGCAACGGGCCCATCACGAACCAAAGAATGAATGCGCAGACCAGCGGGATCAACCCGAATCCGATAAATACCGGCGTGTAAGAGAAACGATCGACGACCCAGCCCGTAATCAGGCTGAAGAGCATGCCGCCGAAACCAGCGCCCATGCTCGCCAGACCGAATACCGAGGCAATGGCATTCTTCGCGAAGACATCGGTGGGAAGCGCCAGCATATTGGCGAGAGCGCCCGTGTAGCCGGCCATGGCGATCGATACAAAAACAATGGAAAGCCAGGGCGATTCGACGAGTACGGCGGGAATGGCCGACATCATCCACACCGCAAAGAACGTGACGGCGGATTTTCGAGCGGCCGGCGCCGGCATACCACGGCGAATCAATGCCGCCGAGACCACTCCGCCTAGAATGTTACCCGCCGCGGCCAC
This sequence comes from Bryobacteraceae bacterium, assembly GCA_036501045.1. Classification (GTDB taxonomy): domain Bacteria; phylum Acidobacteriota; class Terriglobia; order Bryobacterales; family Bryobacteraceae; genus Bog-105. Next base: position 3,027 of record DASYAX010000293.1, on the reverse strand, counting down.
AAAGAACGGGATCCAGGCGTATTCGCCGATTTGCGCCATGTCGAAATGACGGGCTCGGCGCAAATATTCCGGGAACCAGAAGATGTAGAAGTACCAAGCCGGATCTATGAAGATTTTGGAGAGGGTAAAACTCCAGACGAATCTTGTTTTGAAGAGCCGCCAGGCGTTTGGAGGAGGGACGGCGGCTTCGGCGCGCACGGACGGCGGCGTTTTGTAGAGCTTGAGCCAGAAAGCCAGCCAAATAAAGCCGAGAGTGCCAACTACAGTGAAGGCGGAGGGCCAACCAAAACGTAGGATGATGAATGCCACCAGAGGCGGAGCGAGAATTGCGCCCACCGCCGAACCGCTGTTGAAGATGCCGGAAGCGAGGGCGCGCTCGCGCTCCGGGAACCACTCGGCGACGATTTTGAGCGCCGCGGGCCAGTTGCCGGCTTCTCCCGCGCCGAGCAGAAATCGGAAGACACCCAAACTGACCGCGCCCGTCGTGAAGGTGTGGAGGATGGAACTCGCCGACCACCAGGCCATGCACAGCGCGTAACCCACTCGCGTTCCGAGACGATCGATTAACGGACCGGAGACGGCGTTCATGATCGTGTAAGAGAGCATGAATGCGAAGAGCACGCGCGAATAGGCGACGTTGCTCATGTGAAACCGGTCGATCAAAACGGGGGCGGCAACGGATAGAGTCTGACGGTCGAGGTAATTGATGGCGGTCGCGAAAAACGCCAGCGAGATCATAAGCCAACGCGTTGGCGAGACGGCGGAGGCCGGGCTTACTGGACTCGAACTCACAAGCGTGACCCCGAGGTGCGCAAGGAAGCTTAGGCCAGCCCCGCTTGCGACAAATAATCGCGCAATTGCTTCAAGTCGCGCGTCATGGCGCTAAATACTTCGTTAGGATCGCTGACGGTTTTAGCTCCGTTGTTGGCGCCCTGGAGCGGATACTCGAAGTGGAGTTGCAGCGGGCCCGAGAAATGAGCGGCGGCCACCATCTCAAAGAATTTCGGGAGGTTCACCATGCCTTGGCCGAGCGGCTTCCACGCGGGACGCCACTCGCCGCGCACGTTCTTCTCCCAAAGAAAATCTTTCACTGCTATGCCTCGCAAATAAGGGCCGGTGACGCGGAAGCTGTCGATCCAGCCGCCGAATCCGCCTTCCACCGTGGCGTGTCCGATGTCGTAGTTGACACCGACGGCGGTGGGATCGAGTCCGGTGAGCAGCTCATGCAGATCCCAAATGGGCGCGCCGACCAGATTGATACCGGAGTGCGTGTGATACATCGCGCCGGCATGGTAGCGGGCATTCAAGGCGGCCAGTTTCGCGACGCGCGGCCTCAAGTTGTCAAGCTGAGCGGGAATGGAGAGGTCATCGGTGTACTTGAAACCACCCCAGCGGTAATGATGGATGCCGAGCTCCGACATGCACTGCAAAATGTCTTCGGCGTACGGTGTGTTGACATCGGAAATGTCGGTCGTGAGCATGGGAACTTCCAGGCCATGCTGGCGAATGATGGCCACCAGCCCAGGAAGTTCTTGTTTTACACGGGCCGGCTCCACATGGCCGCCTTTGCGAACGGCCAGATCGATGCCGTCAAACCCGATGTTCGCGGCGGCTTGCGCGAGTGCAGCGCCGTGAAGAAACAAGAGATGCTTTGAGAAAATGGCGACTTTCAATTTGGCGGCTCCCGGCGCTGGAGTAGTGGTTCGAGCAGAGGGCAGCAAAGTGCTGCCCAAAAGCGCGGCTGCGCCCGATTGCAGAATGGCCCGGCGGGAACGGCTTTCCATTAGACCTCCACCTTTAGATCTCCACCTTCTGAGAGACGGCATTCCAGCGCATCCGGCGCCCATGCTTGAGCGATAGATTTGCCATCTGCACTACAAGGGTGGATTGAAAGCCGAGCGCAATGGGCGCGGTGGGTGTTTTGCGGCTACGAATGCAATCGACGAAGTTCGCCACGTGTAGATCCGTTGCGTAGGAGAAGCCTTTCGCCGATTGAGCGGTGGTGGAGGGTTGGTCTTCCGATCCATGGGGATAAAGGCTCAGATCTTCGCGTCCCACATCCAGGCGAGCGCTGTCGCCATCAAATTGATTGAGCTGATCGCGCCGCGGCTCATATTTCATCGCTGCGTAATTGATGGTGAACACCGCCAGATAGTCTTCGGAATAATGAGCAGCGACGGTTACCGATTCGGGAGTATCGAATCCGGGCCGATGCGGATTTCCCGCTGAAGCCGTTACCGAGGCGGGGGCGCCGGAGCCCATCAGCATGTGAATCCCGTCGAAAACATGGGCGCCTTGATCGGCGACGATACCTCCCGCGTAATCGCTGTAGTAGCGCCAGTTGCGAAAGCGATCGGGATCGAACGGCCTTTTCGGCGCGGGGCCCTGCCATTGCTCCCAATCGAGCTTCCCGTCCAGTGTTGTGACTCTCTTCGACCCCAGGTAATTATTGAGCCACCAGGAGCGGACCATGCGCACCTTGCCGAGTGTCCCGCCATCCATAATTTTCTTGGCTTCCAGAAAGAGATCGTAACTGCGGCGCTGCATACCGCACTGCACGATCTGCTTTGAGATCTGCCCGGCAGCGACCAGCTCGGCGCCTTGTTCCGGCGTGTGGCAGAGAGGCTTTTCGATGTAAATATCTTTCCCGGCGGCGAGCGCATCGAGAACCATCCGATGATGCCAGTGCTCGGGGGTCGCGATCAGAACGGCATCGACGTCTTTATCGTTCAGCAGCTCAGGATAATGGCGGTAGGCCTGCACTTTCCGTTCGCCGTTCGCCGAGGCCGCCGAAATACCGCGCTCCAAGTTGGGCTCGTAAACGTCGCATACGGCTACCACCTGGACAGAGGGATTGCGCGCAAAAGCCGCCATGACGAAAGTGCCTCGCCCACCTGCGCCGATGACTCCGAGACGGACGGTATCACTGGGCGCTGCGTTGAGAACATAAAATCCCGCGCTAGAAGCAAGAAACGTTCTTCTATTCAGCATTCGTCGAGTGGCTCCGTTCCAACTAATGATATAGCG